>DASSCX010000125.1:0-36535 GCA_035697425.1 Pyrinomonadaceae bacterium
GTTTGGAAGTAAGTCAGTAGCACCACGCGGTTGTGTTTGGGCCCTGGGATGCCGATTGAAGATTGAGGATTGCAATTGGCCCGTGGAGAAGAAGCCAATTTGCAATCGGCAATCGACAATCGAGAATCAACAATGGGAAACTTCACACCTGCCTGCGAAAGTGAACAAAATGCGGCTTGTGTTGTTCGACGATATCCGGGGGTGCGCTGCGAGTTGTTTGCCGCCAAATGAAATCCATCTCGACGTGTATCGTGCTAAGCGCAAGACGCGCTTCAAAAATCAAGAGCATGCTGCCATAAAAGAGAAAGCAGGCGCCGATGATTCCCACAATGACCGGCACCAGGTTATACCGCGGCTTATCCACAATGGCCACCATGCCAATGGCCACGCTTGTAGCCACAAACATACCCAAAGCCACATAGAAGGTGACCATCGCTCGTTGTAGTATGCGCGCTCGACTCGTCAGTTTGTCCAATTGCAAGAAGATAATTTGCTGGCGTTCGCGCGCTACTTCCGCGTCGATTTGAGTGGACGTCGCTTCGAGTCGATCAGAAAGTGCGCGCACGCGATCCACGACCCGACCCAGTCGGCCCGACGTGGACAGAATCATGCTGCCACAAGCCGAAATTAACACTGCCGGTGTAATCATCGCCGTTAGGACGGCGATTGCTGCTGCTGGATCCATGCTTAGTCAGGGTTGTCGCGGCGCCCGCTACCAGGCGAACTGTGTCTCCACGGTTTAGTTTTTGGGTGGGAATCACTATAGCAAACGCGTCCAAATGCCGTCACCAGAGAGGGGCAGCAGGCCGGAGCAGGAGGCAGGGGCAGAGAGCAGGAGGCAGGAGCAGACGGCAGGCGACAAGCCGCGAGTTCTCCTGACCCCTGTCCCTGCCACCTGCTCCTGCCTACTGACTCGGTCTGCGCCGCTTGCGGCGCACGACTGGTTTCTTCGCCGGCGTTGCAGCGGCCTTCGAAGCTTCCTCTTTTTTGGGTTGGGAGTGCTTCCTGATGAAGTCGATGACCATTTGCTGCGGGAGATCGGCGCTCAACACTACTTCATTATCTTTCGCCGTCAGCTGCAAACTGTTCAGCACGGACTGCCCGGACTTGTCTGGCATATAAGAGCCAGCCTGACGCAGAAATCCGGACAGCAGACTATTCATGATGCTCGCTGTGTCAGGATTGTCCGCGCCCACTGCACCGCGCAACATGAAGTTTGTGGCGTCCATCGTTAGTGCCACGTAGAAGTTCCCCAAGTTGGAATCCCACCTTGGTGCCCGCGGGTTTGTCTCCGTGCCGAGGATGCCAAAACTCTTGGAGAACGACTCCATGGGCGAACCGGCCGCACTCGCGATGACAGTGGGATCGCGCAGCAGGGAATTAAGACTCTCCACGCTAATGCGACCGTTGCCGTCTGCGGCATCAATCGCCGCGCGCAAGTAGTTGGGCGTACCGACAGCAATCGAGTTGGCACTTAGCGACACCACTCCGACTTCCGCAAACGACTTAAGAAAGGGGTTCTTTTCGGATTCTTTAGCTATGGCGTCGATAGTCATCAGTGAGAGCATTTTCGACCCGTACTTCTCTTCACGCAACTTTCCTTCTGAAGCCGTTCGCGCCAAGTTCATCAGCGACTCAGAGTTAAAGTCGCCACTCGTGAGGGCCATAAACTCCGGCGGCACAAACTTGAGATCCGCGGTGGGCTTGCGAAAACGTACGGCTATGACAATGAAGTCGACCTTTGTCGGATCCACTCCGGCAAACTGATTCATGTCAGCGAATGTTTTCCGCATTCCTTCGAGATCTTTTTCTGACATCAGTCGCGGTGCGACTTCGTTGACGATACGGCGGGGATTGATAAAGACGAGTGTGTCAGCTACCGGGAGACTGGCAAGAGCAGTGCGAATGTCCTGCGTCGAGCTAATTCCGGATGAAGAGGTAACTGGGACACTAGTAACGATGCTTTGAGGACTTTGTGCCACTGTTGCAGTTGAAATTGCCAAGAGCAATGCAGAAGTGAGTAACAGGGGAAAAGTTCGATTCACAGTTAGAGCCTCCATTTCAAATTTCAGCCATCTTCACACAGGAAAGGGGGCCGCGTCACCAGTTTCTTTATGGCGGTGAGTGAGTATCGTTTCTCCCGACATTAACACCGCCAAGACACCAAGTACGCCAAGCACGCCAATTATGAATTGGTCCTCAGATTAGATCCTGGGTCTCAGGAGCCCTTGGTGCCCTCGGCGTAATCTTGGCGGCTTGGCGGTGACTTTGCGATTAAAGCCGTTGGAGGTGATGCACGGTTAATTCGTTTTCGACGTTACCGGTATTCAGAGTAGTGGCGGGTTCAAAAAGCAAAACGTGGGCTTCTTCGTCCGCCACCGGACGATGCTCTACACCTCGGGGGACGATAACCAGCTCGCCAGGTTCCAGCCAGATCGAACGTTCCGAGACGGTTTCGTTGCCCTCGCGGTACTCCATGCGAAACCTTCCGTTTACTACCAGAAACAATTCATCTTCATGATCGTGGTGATGCCAGGTAAAGGGTCCCTGAAACTTCACGAGCTTGACCTGCTGGTTGTTCAAGTCGCCGATGATATGCGGTTTCCAGTGTTCGTTAATTAGGCCCAGCTTTTCGTTGAGATTGATTTTATCCATTACTTTCTCCGAGTTTCGTGTGGGCGGCCTGGAAGCGATTTCGGATAAAAGCGCCAACGATAACTCATTCTCACCGGCCTTAAGGCCGGTGCCGCGCTTTTTAAATTACAAAGGGAAACCGTTTAAACGGTTTCCATGAAATGCCACTCGAAACACCGCGCTGAAGCGCGGTGAGAATGAAACCGTTTCGGCGCTCACGGCCGGAGGATTTCATCTTTGCCTGTCGCTGGTTGCGCCGGGTTCACTCTAATGTCGTGAGAGTCTGACTCAATGTAGAAGTGCCGACCGCCGTGAGGCGATGTTGGAGCGGGATCGGCGTTGCAATGATAGGAACTCGTGTCCGAATTCACCGTTAACCTAAAAATGTAGCCGTGCAATTCCGGACTGGTGTGCTGAAAGCGCGAGTCTAGAAAGCCGCCTTCTACTAACTCCGCAAAGCTCCCGTAGTGTCCGGCATTGCTTATGCTGTACGTCGCTTGCGCTTGCGCGATCGTTCTAAGCGTGGCAATCGCCGAGGTCTCATCAGCGCGACTGGCACCTTGTTGTAAGCCCGTCGAGTAATCCTTACAACTACAGGTCACGAAACAAAGCAGGAGCAGAAGCGAGGAGATCAAAAAGGGACGCATGAGGATCCTCCGTGACATCGCCAATTTCCAATAGCCGATTTTCGATTCTCTCGGCGCGGAGTCAGACCAACTGACTACTAACTATTACCACTGACTAGTAGCTACTGCCTACTTCCTGCTCCCGTCGTTGTCGCCAGATCATTAGTGCCGTGATGCACCCGCATCCGAAAGTGCCTAACCACACAGCGACCGGTCCGACTCCTTCCAATACTTGGACCCCCAACCACGGACCGATCGCGAAAGCCAGGCTGAATCCCATCGTGTACAGGCCCATGTATGCTCCCGTCTGCGCTGGCGGTGCCACCTCGGAAACGTATGCCGAGCTTGCCGGCAATAAGATCATTTCACCCACCGTCCAGACGACAACGGTGGCGGCGACCGCTGCCCCGCCGCCGCTAAGGGCGAGTCCGCCGAAACCTACACCAACGAGCAAAGCTCCTAACGCGATCGTCCGGCGATGCGACCAGTGAGACATCGCGGTGTTCAGCGGCACTTCCGTCAAAATGATCATTACGGTGTTGATGGCCAATAACATTCCAAAGCCAGCTTCCGAGATCTGAAGGTCGCGAACTACAAACAAAGGCATCGCCGCGAGTGATTGAAAGAACACCATTTCGACTGGCAACATCGCGATCAGAAAATAAACGAAACGCCGATCTCGTAACACGCTCGCATAACCAAGGGCGGGTGGCGGCTTGATTTGCGAATCGGCCGCCATCACTTCGGGCCTCTCTTGCTGTATCCGCCAGGGCATGAGGGCGATCAATGCTGCCGCAAGGATGGCGCTGGTGCCGTCAACGTAGAAAAGTGATTTGAAAGATCTCATCGCCAAAAATCCACCAATCACCGGACCAATACTCATACCCAGGTTCACGGCCAGCCGGCTTAATGCAAAGGCCATTTTTCGTTGCTCGGGTCCAGTCAACCGGCCAATCAGGGCCATGCTGGGCGGGCGGAAAGATTCGTTGGCAAAGGCCCAGATGGCAGTTATTGCAAGGATGCCGTACAGGCTGGTGATGAAAGGAAAGACAAAGAGAATCAGTCCACTCGTAAAGAGTGAAAGTTTGAGGATGAGTAAACTACCCAGACGATCCGAGAGCCGGCCCGCGAGTGGGGCAACGATGATTGCTGCAATGCCGTAGATTGTTAAAGCGAGTCCGGCGGTGCCACCTGACCACTGGCGATCTACTGTTAGGTAAAGCGTCAGAAAGGGAAGCACCATTGTCCCGGAGCGATTTACCAGGATCGCCAGACAGAGGTACCAAACTTCTTTCGGAAGCACTCCCAGTCCACGCCAGGGATTCAAAGGGATTCGATTCCCCCTTTATTGATTTACCTGCAGGTAACGAAAACAGGTGAAGTCGTGGTCGTTGATCAAACCGATTGCCTGCATGAACGAATAGCAGATCGTTGTACCGACAAACTTGAAACCTCGCCGGGTAAGATCTTTGCTGAGTGCGTCGGAAAGCGGTGAGTTAACCGGGACTGGTGCGCCACGCTTACGCACTTGGGGTTGGTGATTCACAAAGCGCCATAAATACTCGGCGAAGCTGCCGAACTCCTGCTGCACTGCGAGGAAGGACTTCGCGTTTTGAATCGCGGCGGCAATTTTCAAACGATTACGAATAATTCCTTCGTTTTGCAGTAGGCGCTCGACTTTTTTCCCGTTGTATTTCGCGACCTTCGCCGGATCGAAATGGTCGAATGCGGCTCGATAGTTTTCACGCTTGCGCAGAATAGTTTCCCAACTGAGACCTGCCTGGGCGCCTTCCAGGATCAGGAACTCAAAGAGCACTCGATCGTCGTAAGCTGGCATACCCCACTCGCGATCATGGTAGGCGATGGACAAATCTGTCCTGGCCCAGGTGCAGCGTTTTGTCATGAGAGCATCGTATCAAAAAAACCATTTCTGGACGTGAAGCAAATAAGCACAAACTTAAAGCGCAGAGACGCGAAGCCGCAACGACGCCGAAAAAGCATGAACTTTGAGCCCATCCCGATGCTTCGTGTCATTTGATGGCGCTTCGTCGAGCGGTCGCTGTGCTCGCAAAAAAGACGATCCGCGAATCACACGAACGACAGGAAACATTTGAATGAATTTAGGCGGGACTCTGATGACTGCAGTTAAGTCTTGCTTAGCGGCTTTGCACCTTCGCGTCTCTGCGTTTGAGGAGATTTACATGAAACATCAGAAATGAGAAATGAGAAATGGAAAATGATCAGTTCTTACTGAGCCGTCCTGCCAGACCCGCAACCACCGTTACGAGTTCAGTGGTTTGGACCGGCTTCGCGACGTGGGTATTGAATCCTGCGAGAATGGCCCGCATGCGATCTTGCACGCTGGCATAAGCGGTGAGCGCGACGGCAGGGATGCGCCGCTCCTTGCCCGCTTCTAATTTCCTGACTTCGCGAATCAAGCCGTAGCCATCGAGATCTGGCATGGCGATGTCGCTGATGAGCAAATCAAAATCGGCTTTGCCGAGCAACTCGAGCGCTTCTGCTGCGTTTGAGGCAGCAGTTGTATGAGCGCCTTGTTGCGTCAGCTCCATCGTTACCAGATCCAACGTATCATTCTCATCGTCAACGATTAGAATTCTTAAACCGTCGAGCCGCACTGACTCGCTTTCAGGTTCTGCAAAGGCATTGAGCGCGCTGGCAAGCGTCTCTTTGCGCAACTCGCCGCTGGGAAGTCGCAGCTTCACCGAAAAAATCGCGCCACTACCATCAGTGCGGTTCTCTGCTGTGATCACGCCTCCGTGTAATTCCACGAGATGTCGCACGATCGCCAGGCCGAGTCCCAAGCCACCGTGTGTTCTGGTGGTCGAACCGTCAGCCTGGCGAAATCTTTCGAACACATGTGGCAAGAAACCAGGGTCGATTCCCGGCCCGGTATCGCACACGTCAATTTGCACAAAAGAATCGTTGTGACTGACACGCACGTCGATCTTGCCTCGCGTAGGAGTGAACTTTGCGGCGTTGGAGAGCAAGTTCCAAACGACCTGCTGCAAGCGATCCGCGTCTCCGGAAATTATGCGCAGCCCAGCGTCGATGGTCGTTTCGATTTTGATTTCTTTGGCCTCGAGCGCAGGGCGCACCGCGTCGAGCGCGGCGTCAACGATCGCCACCAGATCAACCGGCCCGAGGGTCAATTGCAGCTTGCCCGTAATGACCCGCGAGACATCGAGAATGTCTTCGATGATCTGTTTTTGTGCCCACGCATTTCTTTCAATCACAGCCAGGGCATGTGCGGCGCTCTCCTCATCGAGTCGTCCGGAACGCAGCATTCGCGACCAGCCAATTACGGCGTTGAGCGGCGTGCGCAATTCGTGAGACACCGTTGCCAAAAACTCATCCTTCAAACGATTTGCTTTTTCGGCGTCGGTGCGGGCCGAGCGTTCGCGCTGGAGGAGATCCTTTCGCTCGTCTTCAGCTCGTTTCCGCTTGGTAAACTGTCCAATTTGACCTCCAATCGAACTCACCATCCGCAACAATTCATCGTCTGGATCTTTGATCTCGCGACTAAAGAATTCGAGAATGCCGACCACTTCTCTATCCATCAGGATTGGAAAACCGAAGCCGGCATGAAGGCCTATGCGTTCCGCCACCTGCGCTCGCGGAAAATTCGGATCGCGATTGACGTTGTCGGTGCGGGTGGGCGCGCCGGTAGCCCAAACTCTGCCCGGTAATCCAACGCCTTTCTCGAGGGTTAGTTTGCGCGTTAGCGTTTCAAACTCATCGACGTTAATTCCCGGCACCTTGCAGAAATCCACACAGCGCAAGGCATTGTCATCATCGACCATCCAGAGGGCACCCAGGTCCAAATCAAGATGTTCGCAAGCGGCCCGCAAGATCTGTTGGGTCGCCTCGGTGAAATCTGTGCATTCAGCCAGAATTCTCGTTACCGCATACTGGAGGGCGAGACGACTCTCGGTTCGTTTCCGGTCGGTAATGTCGCGGGTAAAGCAGCGGCTGTGGCAAAACCTACCGTTTTCCCAGTATCCGCTCGAGTTAATCCGCACATACTTGATCGAATTGTCTTTGCACCGCATGCGCGCTTCGTAGTCGCGTAAGAGTTCGCCCGCTTTGAGTCGGCTGAGAAGGTCCTCGCTCACCTGAGGATCGACGTGAAACTCAGCAATGGCATGCCCGAGATATTCTTCGCGCGAGTAGCCGAGCAGATCGAGTTCCGCTTGATTGACACGAATTACAATTCCGGCAGGATCCACCCAATGCAGCCCGATGGTGGCGTTTTCGAAAAAGTCCGTTAACTCCATTTCGGTGCGACGCAACGCTTCCTCGCTTTGCTTCCTTTCAGTTACGTCGCGTTTTATGCCGACGTAACAAATCGGATTACCAGCATCGTCACGCGTTGCGAAGGCAGAAATCTCGATATTGCGTAATTCTCCAGTCTTGCGCCGACTGATGATTTCGCCGCGATACTCTCCCTTCGTTGCGAGGTCGGTAGCAATGGCCTTAAAAACGTCGTCGCCAAGGTGAATTGCGGGAGTTTGACCTTTCAGTTCCTCGTCGGAGTAGCCCAGCAGCTCGCGGTGTGCAGAGTTCTGTTCGACGTAGTAGCCCTGCGGATCGATGATGGCAATCGGCTCATTGGAATGGATAAAGATCTCGCGATAGAGATCATCGCTGAGCGACGGCTGGAGGTCGCCCCTGACCTTCTCTTTGGGCGTGTATGCAGTGGCCATAAAACGACTTAGGAGGGAACGAAATAAAAGGGGAAGGGAATTTGGATAATAGCATCAATGATCCAGAGTCGAAAATGAGGCCCGGCGAAGCGCTCCTGGCGGGCTTTTTGCACTTTCCGCTTAATTGACTTGGCCTCACTTTCGCGGTAAAAGCATCACGGCATCCTAAAAAATACCTGAATAGACCACCCCATGCCTGAGCCACCATGGCAGGCAATGCTTTAGACCACCAAAAGGAGAACTGAGATGGCGTTACGTTTAGGCGATGTTGCACCCGATTTTTCAGCCGACACCACTGACGGTCCGATTAACTTTCATGAATGGATCGGCGACAGCTGGGCCGTGCTTTTTTCCCACCCCAAGGATTTCACCCCCGTTTGCACTACCGAATTAGGGTACGTTGCAAAATGCAAACCGGAGTTCGACCAACGAGGCGTTAAAGTGATTGGTCTGAGCGTCGACAAGACAGACTCGCATAACAAATGGGCCGAGGACATCAAGGAAACTCAAGGCACCGCCCTGAACTTTCCCGTGATTGCCGATCCCGACCATAAGATTTCCGAACTTTACGACATGATCCATCCGGAGATCAGCGACATCTTTACAGTGCGATCCGTTTTTGTCATCGGACCGGATAAGAAGATCAAGCTGATGATCACTTACCCCGCCAGCACGGGACGCAACTTTGATGAGATCCTGCGCGTGATTGATTCATTGCAACTAACGGCAAAGTACAGCGTTGCTACTCCCGTGAATTGGAAAGATGGGGAAGACGTGATCATCGTGCCGTCAATGTCGGATGAGGACGCGAAGGCGAAATTCCCCGCCGGCTGGAAGGCGCCAAAACCTTACCTGCGGATCACGCCGCAACCTAACAAGACCGGCACAACTGATACCGCAGCCAAGAGTGCTTCGTAACTCTGCTTTCACGTTAGCAATTGCTTTCAGGCGCAGAGCGATCCGGCTCTGCGCCTGTAAGTTTTTCCAGGCAAACCCATGCGACAAATCGTCACGACCAGAAATGGCGGCACCGAAGTGCTGCAAGTTCAGGAGTCACCCGATCCCCGGGCTGGTGAGGCTCAGGTAGTCGTCGCAGTTAAGGCTGCAGGTTTGAATTTTGCCGACATCCTCGCGCGCCAGGGTCTCTATCCCGACGGGCCGAAGAAGCCCTGCGTCATGGGTTATGAAGTTGCCGGCATAATTGAATCCGTGGGATCAGGCGTCGATCAATCAATCATCGGTTTGCCCGTTGTGGCGCTGACGCGCTTCGGCGGTCAAGCAGACAAGATCGTAGTCGCCGAATCGCAGTTGTTCGAAAAACCTGAGTCGCTCAGTTTTGAACAAGCGGCCGCGATTCCAGTTAATTATTTGACGGCATATGCCCTCCTGGTAGTGATGGGCGGATTGCGAAAAGGTGAGGCGGTATTGATTCACAATGCCGGTGGCGGAGTCGGATTAGCCGCCCTCGACATAGCCAAAAAGATCGGAGCCGCCACTTATGGCACGGCGAGTCCTTCGAAACACGATTTTCTACGCGCAAGGGGTCTCGATCATCCGATCGACTATCGCAATCAGGACTGGCTTCCTGTTTTGAAAAAGCTAACCGGCGATCGTGGGGTCGAACTGGTGATCGATCCGATTGGTGGTGCCCACTGGAAAAAGAGTTATGCAGCCTTGCGGCATACGGGACGGCTGGGCATGTTCGGCGTTTCGGTAGCTTCGGCAAACGGAGTTTCGGGTAAGGTCAAAATTATCAAAGCAGCATTACAGATGCCGCGGTTTCATCCCCTCGGCCTGCTCAATAAAAATTGCGGAGTCTTTGGTCTGAACCTGGGCCACATGTGGCACGAGCCGGAAAAAGTCATGGACTGGATTGCGGCTTTGATGACGGGAGTCAGCGAAGGCTGGGTTCGTCCTCACGTCGATCGGGTATTTCCGTTT
Source organism: Pyrinomonadaceae bacterium (assembly GCA_035697425.1). GTDB lineage: Bacteria > Acidobacteriota > Blastocatellia > Pyrinomonadales > Pyrinomonadaceae > PSRF01. The sequence continues at coordinate 9,926 of DASSCX010000125.1, forward strand.
TCAGAGGCTGGTGAAGCTCACGCTTATATGGAAGCGCGAAAGAATATCGGTAAAGTAATTTTGGTTCCCTGACTCCGCAGGTAAGCTCCCTTGCAGTTCCTGTTCGACAAAAAACACAAGGACAGCCTCTTTGAGCAGGCATTCCTGCAGTTGGTTACTGCTCTGCACATGGGGAAGGTAGGCGCTGGCGATCGCTTGCCCAGCGTCCGCCAGATGGCTCTCCGGAACAACATCAATCACAAAACGGCGTTCTCCATCTATCAGCGCCTGCACCTCGAAGGTTACATAACTCTGCGGCGCGGTTCGGGCGCCTACGTTTCTGACATCGACCACGCCGATTTGGAACAGGCCTATTGCCTATCGCTGTTTAAGTTGATCAAGTCAAACTTCGCAGAAGCTGATCGGCTCAGAATTAGTCCCAGGGATTTCACGAAGCTGGCGCAGAACTATCTTAATAAGTCGCAACTCAAGACGGTGAAGGTAGCTGTGATCGAGTGTAATGAAGAGCAGATTGGAGTTTTCGCTGATGAGATAACCAATCGACTTGGCGTTGCCGTGCATCCGCTATTGTTAAGTCAATTGGAAAGTCCTACCCGAAGCACTCACAGAATCCTTGCGCGTGCAGACCTCTTCACAACGACGCATTTTCACTTCAAGCAGGTGAAGTCGTTGCTTGAGAGCTATCAGAAAAAGCTCCTGCAATTGCGTCTTAATCCCAATTTTGTTCCCTCCCTTGTCAACGCGGCGCGCCAAGGCTCGCTGTTGATGATTGTTTCCAACGTTAACTACTTCTCCGCCTTTAGCCAGAGCCTTATCAATGTGGGAACACCGAGATCTGTTGTGGAACGAATTAGCGCCGTTGACGACAGCGATCTTGAAAAAGTGCGACTGCAAGCACAGCAGGCCGACACCGTCTACATCTCGCCGATCTGTGATCCGCGGATTCAGAAACTACTACCGCCTCACTGCCAGGAGCTGAAGATGGACAGCACTCTTTCCGACGAATCTTTGGAGATGTTGGAAGCTTTTTTGTTGTTCCGCTCGCGCCTCTAATTCGGCGCAAAACCGAAATGGAACAGATTTCGGCGCTCCTGTAAATTGTTCCATTTACCGGGAACAATAATAGTGGTTAACTTTGTGCCCAGCACAAGCGGCAAATAGTTTATTGGCTTCAAAAGTTGGAGTTTTGGATCACCCCAGGGTTTTCCTTCGCTCGGAACGCTTATCACTCCCCGCATCTCTCTGGTGTTCGCCTCAAGGAGAAATTCATGAAGTCGTCAAAATTCAAGCTACCAGTTCAACTATTCGCTTTGTTCTTTTGCTTTAGTTGTTGCTTGACGGTTTTTGGCCAATCAAGCGCTACGCTGCAAGGGACAGTTTCAGATCCCAAAGGCGCAGTCATGCCGAAAGCGAAGATCGTTGTGCACAATCAGGGCACAGGACTTGAACGGACTACCGAAACCGACAGCGAAGGCAACTATCAAGTAGCGGCGCTGCCGGTGGGAGTTTACCGGGTCGAAGTGCAGGCGCCGGGATTCCAAACTCAGGTGGTGAACGATCTGAGCATCGAGGTCGCTCGTACGGTTACCCAAAACTTTCAACTGGTCATCGGCGGCATCGAACAGCAGGTCAGTATCGTTTCTGATGCGCCGGTGATTGAAGCCACAACCACATCGGTGGGTACGGTGATCAATCAGAAGACGGTGCAGGACATTCCGTTGAATGGTCGCCACTTTGTGGATTTGGGACTTCTCATTCCTGGTTCGGTAACGCCACCCCAGAATGGATTTCTCACAGCGCCCTTGCGTGGCCAGGGCTCATTTGCCTTTAACACGGCGGGCAATCGCGAAGACACCGTCAATTTCCAGATAAACGGAATCAACCTGAACGACATGGTTCAGAACCAGATCACCTTCCAGCCGTCCATTAACACAGTCCGGGAATTCAAGGTTGATAATTCCACCTTCAGTGCAGAATACGGCCGCAACTCTGGTGCAATCGTAAATATTGCCACAAGCTCCGGCACCAACGACTTCCACGGAGAACTTTTTGAATTTCTGCGCAATGAAGCGCTTGATGCTCGTAACTTCTTCTCTGCGACTAAGCCCCCGTTCAAGCGTAATCAATTCGGCGGCAATCTGGGCGGGCCAATCGTCCGGAACAAAGCCTTCTTCTTCTTTTCATACGAAGGCTTGCGGCAGCGGCAGGGCCTAACTTTCAACAGCGGCGTGTTAACAGCAACGGAACGTGCAGGCGTCACTGATACGATTTCGCGCCGGCTGCTCGATTTTATTCCCACCGTAAACTCCGGAACCAACCGGTTTGTCGGCTCGGGCACCGCGCCAGTTAATATCGATCAGTGGACGGGCGATGTTAGCTATGCCATTGGAGACAATGATCGCCTGCATGGTTACTATGCCTTCCAGCGTGACTTTCGTGGGGAACCGAATCTACAAGGCAACACCATTTCCGGATTCGGTGATACGCGGCAATCTCACCGGCAAATTTTTACTCTCAACGAGACCCATATCTTCGGGCCCACGCTGGTTAACGAGATGCGCTTCGGTTTCAATCGCATCAACATTACCTTCACACCCAACAATCCCATTGACCCGTCGTCGCTGGGAATTAATGTCGGCCACAGCCTCCCGATCGGAATTCCCCAAATTACCATCGGCGGCATCGCGCTCAACTTCGGCGGGCCCTCAGGCTTCCCGCAAGGGCGTTCCGACACCACCTTCGTTCTTTCGGACACCCTTAATTACCTGCGCGGTAATCATTCGTTCAAAATCGGGGGTGAATTCCGGCGCTTCTATAACAACAACTTCAACCTGGATACCGGCACCTTCACCTTCGCGAATGTCGCTGCTTTCCAGGCGGGTAATGGGAACGGATTCACCATTACGCTCGGTGATCGGTCAAGCGCCATCGGCACTGGCGCGCTCGGACTCTTCATTCAGGACAACTACAAAGTGAGACCGGGCCTGACCCTGGAACTCGGCTTCCGTTACGACTGGAACATGACACCAACCGAGCGGTTTGATCGCTTTGTGGTATTCGATCCGGCGACCGCGTCATTGCGTCGCGTCGGTCAGGACATCGACGAGATCTATAACCAGAACAACAAGAACTTTCAGCCGCGATTGGGAATTGCCTGGGATCCAACCGGCTCAGGAAAGACAACCGTGCGTGCTGCTTACGCCATCACCGTGGATCAGCCAGTGACGAATACTGTAACGGGTCCCGCCGCCAATCCGCCTCTCGCCACTCCCTTGTCGTTCACCGGCACAATCAATCTCGCAACTGCTCGGGCAACCGCAGGGGCCGCCGGCCTCGCGCCGGCTACGATCGATCACGATTTCAAGAATGCCTATGTCCAGTCCTGGAACTTGAACCTACAGCGCGAGCTCACGCCCTCGATGGCGGTAATGGTTGGCTATTTTGGTTCGAAGGGAACGCACCTGCGCCTCTCACGCAACATCAACCAACCGATTAACGGCGTACGACCTTTTGTGCGCCTGTCTGCGTCGAGTCCCATCGCGCCCAACTCACTGCTGGGGAACATTACGCAGATTGAAAGCAGCGGTAATTCCAGTTACAACGCCCTTTGGACTACGGCCACCAAACGGCTCTCACGTAACTTCCAATTCAATGCTTCTTACACCTGGTCGAAATCCATCGACTACAACTCACTAAACTCACAGGGCATAGTGGTGCAGGACAGTTACAACATCCGCGGCGACCGTGGGCTTTCAGATTTCGACGCGCGTCACCGGTTCGTAATCAGCGGTCTCTACGAACTGCCGTGGCGGGGCAACCGGCTCGTCGAGGGCTGGCAGTTAGGCACGATTGTTCAGTTGCAATCGGGTAATCCGATAAACATTCTTGCTGGTAATCCGTTAGCGATTCCGGGTACCAGCATCGGAGCCGGCGCCGGAATCGCGACCTTTACCGGCATTGGCTCGGTGCGTCCGGACCTGATTGGTGACCCGCAAATTCTGGGCACACCCAATCAGTGGTTCAGCAACACAGTCTGTGATCCGCGAGCGCCGACTGGATGTCCGTCGGGGGCAGTCTTTGCGCTGCCGGTGGCCCTTTCGGGTTCGACGAATGTTTATCACTTCGGCAGTCTCGGTCGTAATGTCCTGATTGGGCCGGGATTCAAGAACGTCGATTTCTCAGTGACGAAGAACACCAAGTTAACGGAATCAGTGCGTTTTCAATTTCGTGCCGAGTTCTTCGACATCTTCAATCACGCAAACTTTGGACAGCCGGGTCGCACAGCCCAAGTGGGCAGCACCGCTTTTGGATTGATCAGCGGGACACGATTCCCCACCGGAGATTCGGGAAGTTCGAGGCAGGTTCAGTTTGCAGCGAAGTTCCTGTTTTAGGGTTGGTGTATTACTGAATCAGGGAGCTGAACTTTATTGCCAAGGCGCGAAGACCGCCAAGGACGCCAAGAGAACTAAAACGCACAAGCTGGCTGGGGACATTCATTCTCTTACTCCAAAGCTTCTTGCGTCCTTGGCGCTCTCGGCGTCTTGGCGGTTAGTTTCTTTCTCACTTTAGGAGATGCGTTGCGTGAAAGGTGTCGTTTGACCCGAAAGCCGACACCGTCACCCGCTCCCCCTTCAGCCGTCAGCCGATCCCCCGTCACCCGATCCCCGTCACCGTTGATAGCGCCTCGCGAGAAAGAAAGAAATGATTGTTGAGTAAACCAGACCGAGGATTAGCGATCCAAAGAACATTCCGGTGAATGCGCCGAGCGCAACTCTCCAGAATGGAGCATTTGCTGCCATCGGTTCGTTGGCCATCATTGAAGGTCCAACGACCAGGAGCAGTAGCAAAAAAAAGAGACAAGCAGAGATTGCGTAGACAAGAGAAATCGCGAGGCCGGTTTTTATACCCGCCTTAAAGTTCATATCACCTTCCGCTTTTCGTGCCTTAATCCCGAGATAGATCGCGATGATTGCCGCGACGTTGAAAAGTACGGGCCCCAGAAGGTTCAACTTCGAGGTGGGCGGCAAAGGAACCACGAAGTGCGTGAGGATTATCCAGACAACTACTACCAACGTTATTAACAGACCGTATTTAATTGCTATTCGCATGGGGAGTTCTGAATCGGAAATCGGAACCGTAAATCGTGAACGTGAATCGTGATTGGCAAGCCGGTGCTTACAGGAATCGCAAATCAAGTAGGAAACTAATCAATCCAGCCTACTTACGATTCACGATTCCCGCTCACTGTTTTGCATTAACGATCAATACCTCATCGTTAGAAACTTAGCTGAGCAAGCCACCAGCCTTAGATGCGAGATCGCCAAGCGTGCCGCTCACGCCGCCGCCTTCGCCGGTAATTGCAGTATCGATCTGGCTGGCAATTGGCGCCGGCAACTTGTCTTTTACAAATCCCAGCACGGTCGTGACGGCCGTGCGGGCCTGATCCTCAGAAATACCGGTCTTGCTTACGACCTGTTTGATTAACTCGTCCATTGTTGTTCTCCTTATTCGTTAGCCGTTAATTAGTGAAGGTTCAGGCGTTAAAACAAACCGCCAAGTCGCCAAGGGTGCAGAGAACGCCAAGGAAAATAAGAATCAGAAAACCCGCCCGGTAGTTTGACGGAGCTCCTTAAGGCTGTTCACGTTTTGATAACCTTGGCGTTCTCTGCGGCTCTTGGCGGCTTGGCGGTTTCAGTTATCCACAACACAAACTATTGCCACGCTGGTGTGGCCTGCCCTCGCTCGTCGTGCCAGAACGGCGCCCACGCCAAACTGAAATGCTTGATCGCAATATTTGCTTTCGTCGGCTTCAACGTCAGCGTCTGCAAAGCTTCGGATTGCAAATCAGTAGCTTGTTCCAGCGCCGCTGTATCATTCTTGAACTGCGCTTCCAGCTCCGCGAGTTGCTCATCCACCGCTGCCACAGTTTCCTGCGCGCGCCCTACGTCTTGTGCTTCTTTCATTGAGCGGCTGACATCGCGGGCGGCGGTTGTGGCGCGTCCTAGAGTGGTAAGACTCACTCGCTTGCGGCCGAGAAATGACGACAAACCTGTGGTGAGAAATGAAATTGCCGTTTGAAACTTCTGGCTCTTCGACTGTTCCGCTTCGCGGTCTACTGCTTGTTCTGCGCGACGTTTCTTCTCTTCCAGTACCGCCACCTTTGGCGCGTATTTCTGTCGCAGCTTTTCTACCGCGGCATCCCGCTGCTCACGTGCTGCCTGCTGCAATCGAAGCCGGAAGTCTTGTTCCGACTCATCCGGATTGGAAGTGAGTTTCAGCCTATCGCTGCTCAAGAGTTCCACTTTTTGATTCCGATAAAGCCAGCCTGCAAGGTCCTTTTGCCAGGCAGCGTAACTCTTTGCCTTTCCCCTGGCGGCAGGCAACTCGGCAAACTGAGCGTCCGCTTGCGGGCTTGTTTCCAGATCCGAAACGGGCAAATCCACCGTTTGCGCTTGGTCCCAATCAACCGAGACGACACCGTCGTCTATGGGCGCGAGCAGCGTCAAACTGCGCGCTGTGTCGACGCGCTTGTCGCTGAAACGAACTTCGGCCGCTCCGATCAATTGCGGGTGATAGACAAGAGTTGCTCCAGCTTGCCGACTGCGGACGGGAATGAAGTACTGAGAAAGATCCGGTGGCAGTACCGGCTGACGCGTTTGGCTGGCCGGTTTTGCCGGAGCGGCCGAGGGAACAGTCGTGGTCGCAACCGCTACTGTCGAGGCTGTCGATTGACTGCCTGCCTGTTGTTTGATCGGATCCATTAAAGTCTTGATTTGGGATCTTGTAAGAGGCCCACGCAGGTACGACATTGCCCAACGACTCTCGAAAACCTCCGGAGCGTCATCGTGAACGTTGTTAAGCAGGAAGATTCTGCTGCCTAAGCCGGCGAGTGTTTCTTCCATCTCTTGGCGATCGAATTTCAAATCGCTGCCGGCCGCTACGCCTTCCAGTCCTTCAAGCACTCGATTCTTATCGTTCTCAGTTTGCAAGCGCCCGATGAACCACGTGCCGGTATTGGACAGGCCTTTGTAATCCAGATCGACGGGATTCTGAGTGGCCAATACGACTCCCAATCCAAACGCGCGTCCCTGTTTGAGTAAGGTAAGCAACGGCAGCTTCGATGGCGGATTGGCCACCGGTGGGAAGTAGCCGAAGATTTCGTCCATGTACAAAATCGCGCGCAAGCTGGTGGTGCCGGATTGGGTTCGCATCCAACCGAGAGTTTGGTTCAGCAGGAGGGAAACGAAAAACATGCGTTCGGCGTCGCTGAGGTGAGCGATGGAGAAGATTGAAACTCGCGGTTTGCCGGTTGGGCCGTAAAGAAGCTGCTGCACATCAAGTGGATCACCCTCCATCCAAGTACTAAAGCCCGGAGCCGCAAGCAGACTGTTGAGCGACATCGCAAGCTCAAAACGATCCTTCGCCGGAAAAAACGAATCCAGATCCATCACGCCGATGCGTGTCATTGGTGGAGCCTGAATCTGCTGAATCAGGGCGGCGATATCCAGATTATTTCCAGTTGCCCAGGCATTGTTGAGAATGTTGGAAAGCAGAATGTGTTCGCGGCTCTTAATCGGATCGGCGTTAACGCCCAAGAGACCAAGCAAACTCGTGGCGGTGGTATTCACTCGTTCGCTCATCAATTCGTTGTCTTCCCGAATTGTTGACGGTGGCGCAGCGAACGACTTGAGCACCGAAACCGGGATGCCGGAATTGCTCCCGGGAGTGTAAACCCGAAACTCGGCAGCCGCGCGCAAACGCTTAATGCGATCACGGTCCTGACCCCAATCGGCCAAGCCTTTCTCCCAGAACCCGGCCTGTTGCGTCGCATAGTCTGCGGGCGAGAGTTCTTTCTTTTGCGCGTCGTCTTCGTTGATCCAGGGGGCAAAATCTTCCGGTTTTAGTTCGGGAAAGGTGAGCAGCAGATTCGCGAGATCGCCTTTGGGATCGATCACGATGGCGGGGATGCCATCAATGGCTGCCTCTTCAAGCAGCACCATACAGAGTCCGGTCTTACCGCTGCCGGTCATGCCGACGCAGACCGCATGGGTGACAAGGTCTTTAGAGTCGTAAAGCAGGAGACCGTCTTTGGTTTTTTTTCTTTTCAGATCGTAAGGACGTCCGAGATAGAAGACACCCAGCTTTTCGAAGTCCTGCATCGGAGAAGCCTTTCAGCGTGAAATCGGGGGTTAGGATTGCTAGATAATAGATTGCCAATTGCCAATTGCCAATTGCGACTCATCCCTTCGATTGACGGACGGAATTGGCAACGGCAATCTACAATTGGAAATCGAAGTCCTTGTCCCTACCCAGTCAACTGCCACTTGGTTCGCGTGTAGGCGATGCGAAAGCCCTGGCGCTCGGCGTTCCGTTGTGAGGCACTACCGGGAAGCGCGCCCATAGTTGCAATCGTGCAGCCATGGTCCGCGGCATATCGCAGGCGACTATCGAGCAAAGCCAGTTGCGCGCCCTGCTTGCGTCCTTCCGGAATCGTACTCGCTCCTGCCAACAGCGCCACGTCGTCGTAAATACTCATCGCTCCCGTCGCGATCGGTTTCCCGTCTAACTCCGCGATGAACGACAATCCGTCTCTTCGTTGCGCCACGACCTTGCCAAACATCAGCATGAACTCAGCCAGTTCGGGAAATTCACTCCAGCCGCGGGAAGATGTTTGGGCCCAGAGATCGACTTCGCTAGCTGTTGTGAGGCGCACCTGAATCTTTTCGTTGCGCAGCTCCGTGAAAGTAGCGCCGCGCTCGATAGACCGGTACAGAACAGTGGTGAACTCACAGGGTTGATAGCCTCGCTCATTCAGGAGGGGCAAGATTGCCGGATCGGCCAAGGGACTAACTTCATGAAACACAGGTGCACCACGTTCCTGAAAAAACCTCTCGATGCGATCCAGATCGTTCGCCGACACGGAATCGAACAAGCCCAGCCCAAAGGTCTGCGTCAAAGGCGACTCGCTACCATCAAACATTGCGTAGACGCCGCAGACCTCAATCCATTCCGCGCCGATTTCAGGAAAGGCGCGTGCGCGTGCTTCGACGAAACTCGCATTCGAACGGGCTTCAGTTCGCTCCAGCCTTCGGGCCAAAGAGAGATCAGAAAAGATTTGCGTGTTGTTATCAGTCATTTATTAGCTTGGGCAACTGTAGCGATCTCACACCGCTCTGTGCTCATCACTTAAAAAGCAGCGGCGGCAAGCCGGCCTTCCTGACCCTGAGGTTCCTCATCAGTCGATCCGTTTTGTAAGTCAGATACGGATGGCACATTCGGCGCAGCTATCTATTGAAAACCACCAGAAGTTTAGACTCGCGTGGCGATGGCCGGTGAACACGATCGATGAGTTGTAGGCGTTCGCTCATAGACTCATGTTCGCACAGTTTTGCTGCAGTAACCCAAACAGCTTCGCCTCAAAAGTCTGAATAGAAGGAATCGACGCAGAGCGTCGAAATGATTTTAGCCCGGCCTTTCAAGGCCGGGTGTAGTTCCGGATAGTTAGTTTCACGTCCCATAGCGACGAATGAATTGCAGGATCACCGTTCTGGCGTCGCTGACGCGACGCACCGCCGGCGTCGATCTTGATCCCGGCCTTGAAAGGCCGGGCTAAAATCCCTCCGACGCTATGCGTCGGACTTTCTCGCAGCTACCTTTGAGGCGAAGCATGGCAGACTAACAGGTTGCGTTATGAAGAATGTTTCACGCGGTAATCAACTTGAACGCAGCCATTCTTGTGTGCTTTCGATGCTAGCAGCTCAAGATTGACTTGGATCGTGAGTCCCTGAAAAAGCGGAATGCCTTTGCCTAGCAGTACCGGATGAATATTCAGACCGATCTCGTCAACTACACCTTCATTCAAAAGACTGCCAGCCAATTCACCGCCGCCCATAAGCCAAATATCTTTCCCCGGTTCGCTCTTTAGTTTTCTAACGAAGGCGCCTGCGTTTTCAGAAACGATAGTGAAATCGTCTTCCGGTTCCGCCTTGATGGTGCGCGAAAAGACGTAGCTCTTCATGCCCCAGCCGGTGCTCGCCTTTTTCTTCGCCTTGCCTGACTTGCGCTTCGATTGACCGTTGCCGGTGGCAAAGTCATAAGTCTTTCGCCCCAGCAGTACACAATCGATGGAACGAAAGAATTCCGCCATGCCGTAATCCGTGCCGTCGTTAAATAGCCATTCAACCCCACCGTCCGGACGCGCGATGAAATTATCGAGACTGTTCGCGACGAAGTATTTTACTTTTCGCATGGTGGTAAGCCGTAGGGGCGTCCCTCTGTGGGCGCCCCATGCCAGGCTCGGCCCAATTGCATTACTCCGCGGGTTGATTTGGGGTGCCCACGGAGGGGCACCCCTACAAATTGTTATGCGTCACTTTCGGTTTTCTTCACGCGATAGAACACAAACACGCCGCCGCTCTTTAGCGTTTTGTGCTCGAGCAAATCCAGATCGACCTGTTTCTTGATCTCATGAAAAAGCGGAATACCGGTGCCGAGCATCACCGGTTGTATATTCAAACCAATTTGATCGATCAAGTTCGCTTGAAACAGCGAGTGAGCCAGCTCGCCTCCGCCCATGACACAAATACCCTTGCCAGCTTCCTGCTTAAGCTGGCGCACAAATTCCACCGCCTCGCGCGAAACCACTTCTACTTTGTTGCCGGGCAGTTGCTTGAGCGTGCGCGAGAAAACGTAGTTCTTGACGCCCGGATAGGCGCCGCTGCCGCTGCGGGCCGCGACTTCATAAGTCTTGCGACCCATCACGACGGTGTCGATTGTTTTCCAAAACTTGTTGGTGATCTGGGCGACCTCGTCGTCCCAGACAAGCCAATCGACAGCGCCGTCCTGGCGGGCAATGAAATTGTCGAGACTGTTGGCGACGCCAAAGGTAACTAAACGCATGGGCATCAAAAATAAATATCCTCAATTTTATCGACCAGCTCGGCGAGCGGCGCGTTGTTGCGATTTGCTTGAACAATGATCGTGACCTTCCGATCCAGGTAGCGCCGGATGAATTGAGTGGAGCCGATGGTATTGCCGCTGTGCCACACCGTTCTTAGGCCGCGCCGCTGCTCGATGAACCAGCCAAAGCCGTAAGCCGTGTCTTCATCCACTCCGGCTCCCTTCTTAAAGGCCTGTTGCAAGGTTGCGTTCTTCACGAGTCGATTGTCGCGGAGCGCGCGATCCCACTTGTAAAGATCTTCTACTGAGGAATAGACGGTGCCGTCTCCGCGAGTTGAGCTGGTCAGGCTCTGATCTGTTCGCACAAAGACTTCGCCACGCTTCGAATAGCCATAGGCGCGATGAGCTTCGTCCGAACGGTCATCGCGCTGATAAAGCACTGTGCCATTCATTTTCAAGGGAGCAAAAATATTCTGCCGCAGGAAATCCGGGAAGGAGATTCCCGAGGCCTGCTCGACAATTAAACCCAGTAGCACGTAGCCGCTGTTGCTGTAGCGATAGGACGAACCGGGTGGGAAATGGGTATGGTCCTGGCGCTTCATCAACTCGAGCACATCGTGATCCGTGAGGGGCGCGGTCGCGTTCTCGTCCATCACATCCTCGTACGCCATTATTCCCGAGCTGTGATTTAGCAGGTGACGCACCGTGATCTGTTTGCCGTATTCGGGAAACCCGGGAAAGAAGCTGACCAGACTATCGTCATAAGAGAGTTTCTTGCGTTCAGCGAGAATCATGATCGCCATGGCTGTGAACTGCTTGGTGACGGAAGCGAGCCGATAGTTTGTCCTGGTTGTTGCCGAGATGTTCGCTTCGATGTTTGCCAAACCATATGCTTTTTTGAAAAGCACCTTATCGCCCTCGATGACGATGACACTGGCGCCGGGCGCGCCGGATTGTGCGTAGTCACTGAAGAGTGCGTCCATGGCCGCCGCCTTTTCAGCCGGAGTTTTCATAGAAGAAGAGAAGAGAACTGGGATGATGAGCAGCGCCAGACTGACCTGGTAAGTTATTTTCATCGGATGCTTGCGAACCTGTGGGACATTCTAAAAAATATTCACCTTGAGGGCACAGCTCTAAAACATAGTTCCGGTCGCGCGCGAACAGCGGAAGAGGATCTGAAATTCTCCAGAACCTCTTTTTGTGCGGATCCGTTAATTGCTTCGCAGATCGATATTCTTACCCGCAATCAGCCACCAGGCGCTCACAGCGCTCAAGACAGCGAGCAGGGCGGATCCGAATGCTACGCGACGAAAACCGGTAACGAAAGATTCTTCGATCGCCTCATGCAACTTTGCTTTGGTTGCTTCATCGAGCGCCGCTGGCGGCTCAGCATCCGCCAGGCGCACGCGCTGCTGCTCCAGTTCCTGCTTAACCTGCGGCGTCACCTGCAGCGCGCTCAAGCGTTCATCCAGGCGGCTGTTGAAACCTTGCAGCATCACCAGGCCAAACACCGCCACCGCCAGCAATCCGGCAGTGCGCGAAACCGCGTTGTTAATTCCTGAAGCAACACCCGCGCGATTCTCTTTCACAGAGCTCATCACAGTTGTGGTCAACGGCGCCACGCTGATGGCCATGCCGAGTCCCAATACTACGACGGCGGGAAAGAATGTCAGCCAATAGCTGCCGCCGACACCGGGCAGCATGAACAACCCGAATCCCACGGCCACAATGATCGGCCCAATGACTAGCGGCAGCTTCGCGCCATAGCGTTTTATCAATCCGCCAGACCAGCGCGACAGCAGAAACATGAGCAGAATAAACGGCAACAACGCGGCGCCGGCGGCGGTCGAAGTGTAGCCCTGAACTTGAATCAGGTTAAGCGGTAGAAAGAAGAGCGCGCCGCTGAGTGCGGTATAGAGGAAGAGCGTGAGCAGGTTCGCGCCGCTGAAGTTGCGCGAGCGAAACATTGTGAGTGGCAACATCGGGTGCTGCTTCCGCGCTTCAACAATTAGAAAAAGAACCAGCGTGACTACTCCGGCACTTAAGGCGGCGATGATCAGCGGATGAGAAAAGCCGAGCCTTGAAGATTCAATCAGGCCAAAGACGATCGTTCCCAGACTAATTGTTGCCAACGTTGCTCCGAGCCAATCAAGCCCTCGCGATTCTTCGTCCCGACTCTCGGGTACGTGCAGGAAAACAAGCAGGAGGACTACGAGGGCGAATGGTGCGTTGATAAAAAAGACGGCCCGCCAGGAAACGTTTTCGATCAACCAGCCGCCCAGCACTGGCCCGACAGCAGCCGTGATGGCGGTAAATCCTGACCAGGTACCAATCGCACGCCCCCTTTCCTGCTCACTAAAGGAGTTGCTGATAATGGCGAGACTGCCGGGAACGAGCAGCGCTCCGCCAATGCCCTGAGCGGCGCGCGCAATGATCAATTGGTTAATGTTGGGAGCGAGTCCGCACCAAACCGAAGCGAGGGCGAAAAGAAAGACACCGATGACATAAATGCGTCTACGTCCGAAGTTGTCGCCGAGCGAGCCACCTGTTAGGAGGAGGGCGGCGAGGAAGAGGGCGTAAGCCTCGACTACCCACTGTACGTCGACAACGGTCGCATTGAGATTTGATTGCAAGGCCGGAAGAGCGACGTTGACGACGGTGCCGTCAATAAAGACCATGCTGGAACCGAGAATAGTGGCAGCGAGAATCCACGGTCCCTTTGGTTTTTTGCCCATCGCTGCATTTTCGGGCAGCAGCGAGGGAAGGGCAAACTTAGTTGATATTGGAGGTGTTTTGCGGACGGGCTCTTGCAGAAGCGACTAATCGGCACAGTACGTGAGGGGTGGTGACCGCATTCAACTTGAGTGTCTAAACAAGAACCCAACTAAGTGGCTCGTGATCTTTGGTCGAGTGGCGGTGACTACAGCAGCAGTGAATCTACCCGGTGAGCGTGTACCATCTGCTCGCAGGGGGACCAGGCGAAAACGGTGAACCGTCCATCCTGCGAGGCGACGAGCGCGAGGGCGTCGCGTTGATCGTAAACAAACTGCGCCGCGGATAGATGGCGCGTGCCGCCGTTGTGTGCTGGATGTACAACCTCAGCAACGTCGCCCACAATCGGCTCGGTGATCACCATCTGCTCAACCGGAGCATTCCCGCCGGCGCGGCGAATCTTGACTCCGAAAGCGAGAGCTTCGTAGTGCTCATTGATTACTGTGGCTCCATCTACCGCCGTCAATCCTCCTACCGTATCGACGGCCTTACGAAGTGAGGCGTCCCAGAGGTGATTCTCTTCCGTCGCTTGTTGGCCCAGCAGGTGAGTAAGTCCGGTGTACGGTGGCGAGATCGCGTATTGGATCGGATGAACTATTGATTCGCGCCAACCGTCGTCGCCCGCCGGGACAACCAAAAGCGAGCCACCGTGTCCATGCGCGCGCATCGATGCTGCGAGTTGTATGAGAAGGTTTACTGAGTTGTGATCCTTACTCCACTCCTCCGGTGAAGTGAAGGCCAGCAATGCTGCGAGGAGCGCCGGGCAGTCCGGCAAACTCGTTACCTTCTCATCGACGATTTTGACGCGCTTACCTTTCAGCACGGCGACGTTGGCAAACTTTCCAAAACCATCGAGACGGCGATGTTTGACGACCAGCAGACCGGGCTCGATCACTTCCAACACGAAACAGAAACTCGGTACTTTGCGCGTTGCTCCCCAAATGCGCAGCTCGCCGCCATCGAACCAAACGCCATAGTGAATCCCTGGGCGCTCAACCGCCGGGGCGAGTTTGGTGAGCGTCCGCGGAATTAGCGGCAGACTCTTGCCAAAAACTATCGGCTGTACCGTTTGCTCGGGCGGCAGAAAGGCGAGGGAAATTTTAGGAGAGTTACCTTCTTCATGACGCAGGCTAGCCCAGAAGGCAGCGTCGATCATCGTCTCAATCGTTTGTGCGTCAGGCTGTGACGCCAACTCGTCTTCGCCGCGTTCGCGCGCTGCGGAAAGATGACGCGAGAAGTGCGTTTCCACCGTCGCCGCGACGACGCGCGCCGCTTCGTAGGCGGACTTGGTGTCCTTAACTAACTGATTTCCAGTCTCAACGCTCATTGATTCAGCGATCCCCGCATGCGGCTGTTTAAGATTAACACCGCTGCCCCAAAAGAAGCGCAGCCAAACCCATCAACGATTGTCCACCAGAGTGGCATGCCTTCAATGTAGTCAATCAACGAAAATACGACACCGGCAATCAAGAACGAAATTGCGTTGAAAACAATTAGCGGTTGATAGCGCCTGACGTCCGTCGCCATTAACCATAAAGATACTCCATGCATGCCGTAAGCATAAGAGGCCTGGCGGATCATGAACATGATAATTGGCCCCTCGGGCATCGCGCCTAGTCCCAACCAGCTATGCGACGCTTCCATCCAGGAACGGGGCATTACCACTGAGATGAATGCGAGTATCTCGGTCGCGCCAGTCAAACGAAGCACCCATGATTGCAGTTGCTCAGCTCTCATAAAGTCTCAAGTCTCAGGTCTCACGCCAAGTTAGCTGTTAGGTGACAGGTGGCGGGTATCGCGTGAGCCGAGTAACGTCTCTGTTGATTGCGGTCGCTACTGCTCCCGTACTGTACCGAGTGCTTACGCTCCTTGAATGCAGTCGATTCCGCTCCTGTACTGTACCGTGCCGTCACCCGATACCTGACACCTGACACCTACTTTTTATAGACGTAATAGACAACTCCCGCGTAGTCGTCAGTCAAAAGAAAAGAGTCATTGCCGAGACTCAAGATGTCGCAAGGGCGTCCATGAATCTTTTTTCCTTCGAGAAACCCGTCGATGAAGTTTTCCGGCGTGGCGGTGCGAGCGTCCCGGCCGCGCAGCCGCACCACGCGATAGCCGCGGTTAAGATTTTCTTTGGTTGAACCGTGCAGGCCTACTAGAAATGAATCACGTAACTCGGGAGTGCTGTTAGCGTCAAAGTATTCGAGTCCCAACGGCGAGCTGTGCGCGTCAAAAGCTGCATAAGCGGCGGGAACATTGCGACAGTTCAGCTTGCTGCTACGCGCGTTGAATTTGGGATCCGGAAAACGGCCAGGTCCTGATTGATAACAATAGGGCCAGCCATAATTTGTGCCGTCTTTCAACGCATACATCGTATCCGCCGGCTTGTGATCGCCCAGATGATCCGAGCCCATGTTAGTTGCGAAAAGCTGCCCGTCGATCCAACGCAAGCCCACTGCGTTGCGCAAACCGCGCGCGAAGTGTTTCTGATTTTTGCCATCAGGGTCCATCTCGATGACGCTTGCGCGTACTTCTTCTTTCTCTTCGCAAGCATTACAACTGCTGCCGACCGCGATGTAGATTTTTCCGTTACCACCAACGGCAATCGTACGTGTCAGATGCCAGCCCCCATATTTATAACTGAGACCGTAGTCCGGAAATGTAGCGAGGACTTCCGGCGCCGAAGTGGGTAGTGTTTCACCTTTTGTGAAGCGGTAACGAACAAGTCGATCCGTTAGCGCCAGGTATAACCAGTTGACGCCGCGTGGATCGGTGTAGAAAGCGATGCTGTTAGGGTTGCGCAGATTCTTCAGATAAGTCGTAACTTTCTTGAAACTCCTGGTTGACCGATCGAACTCGTCAAGAATGTAAACCACTCCTTGTTTGTTATCGGAGAGGTTGAACATGTCCGTGACGAAGACGCGGCCATCAGGGCTTTTCGCCATGAAGCGCACACGTTTCAATCCTTCCGCCGCTACGCTAATGGCGAATTCCTTCGGCAGATTCAAAGCGAACGATCCAGCGCTTCTGCCTTTGGTTAGTTTAATGCGATTGGGGGTTAGCTTTCGCGATGCAGCAGACCCGGCCTGCCCATGGATCGGCGTCGTTGAGTGAGATGTAAAGTTGATAAGGAACAGCAGAATCAGGATAAGCATAAGACCGATGTAGTCCTCTCTTTAGTGTGGCTTCGTGTATTTTCCTGGATCGTGCCCCTTCAATAAATCGAACGATCCACTAAACCACACGAACTAACACGAAAAATGGGATGCGAAACCCTATTTCATCTCTGCTGTCTACTGTGCCTACTGCCTACTGCCTACCGTCTACTTCCTTATTGCTCCTTGAGAATCCAGCCTTGCGGATCAACGAGCACTTTCTGGTCTGCCGGGACGGGAATGGAAACCCTGCCGTTGACCAATTCGTAACGCGTCGTTTTATCTCCGACCTGCACCTCCACCGGCATGGGAAACGAAAGGCCGTTGGGCGATTCCCAGTGCAGCGTGATCTGGTTAACACCTTTCTCAGTTACCAACTTAGGTAGCTCTGGTTGTCGCAGGTAGACTTCAAAGAACCAATCGAGATCTGCTCCTGACTCCTTTTCCGCTATGTGCAAGAAATCATCAGTGGTAGCGAAGTGCACTTGCTTTCCGTTGGTTACTTTTTCCATTCGCGGATCGGGATAAGCCATCCTTCGCAGCGACTTGAAAAACGCCTGCTCTCCGATCAAATAGCGCAAGGTATGCAAAACCACCGCGCCTTTGTTGTAAATGTCACCGTCGCTAGTCACATAATCGGGCGCCTGCATATACATCTGTACTGTCGTCCTTGATTCGCGCGGGGCTACGGGCTGCTTGTTACGCAAATGACTCATTCGTCCAGCCATTGCCCTCCGATACACTTCCTTGCCAGCAACCTTCTCAAGGTAAAGATTGTCCATGAAGCTTTGAAAGCCTTCATGAATCCAGAAGTCGCGCCAGTCACTCGCGGTTACCAGATTCGCCCACCACTCATGACCAAGTTCATGCAGCATAAGCCAGTCAAACCCATATTCATTGAGTTCGAAAGTGCTGCCATAGGCAATGATGGTTTGATGTTCCATGCCCAGGTGATTGGTATGAACAATTCCCACCTTTTCCGCGCGAAAAGGGTAGGGCCCAAGATACTCTTCGAGGAAACGCAGATATAGCTTCGTCTGCTTCACCACTTCGAAGCCCTTTTCGTAATCCTCCGGCAACACCCAAAACGTGACCGGCATTTCACCCCCGGCGAGACTCGTGTACTTGTCTTCAATTGTTTTGTAGGGCGCCACATTCAAGGTGATGCTGTAGTTGTTGATGGGTTGCGAGATATGCCAGTTAAACGTTTGCGTGCCGTCATCGTTTTTGACGACGCTCTGCAAACGGCCATTCGCTACGGCAATCAATGGTTGCGGAACTGTGTAGTGAAGATCCGTGGTCTCTGGTTTATCCGACGGATGGTCTTTGACGGGAAACCAGATGTCGGCGCCATCGTTCTGGCAAGTGACCGTGAACCAATGTGCGCCACTCTTTGTTTTTGACCACGCAAAACCACCGACCCAGGGTGGCCGCGGCGCCACGCGCGGCTTACCCCCATAAGCGATGCGTACCCGAACTTCTTCTCCGGGTTTCTTTGGCTTCGGAAACGCCATCCAGAGTTTTCCTTCCCGACGTTCAAATCGAAGTGCCTCCAGGGATTTTCCCGCAGCGTTGAGGAGGGTTACCGAATCAACCACGAGTGGCGGGTCGAGATCCATTACAAACCAATCGAGCGCGTTCAGGATCCGCGCCTGCACCGTCAACGCACCCTTAATAGTCTGTGCGTCGGGATCGATTTTCAGATTGAGATCATACGACTTGACGTCATAAGCCGCTTGTTCAGGCATGAGAGGTCCGCCAGAACTGCTGCTGCGCGCGCCGAGTGCTCGTTGCGCAGCGATTGGCGTGGATAAGCAAATGACCAGCGCAAGCGCAGTTGTCAAAAGGCTGAGATGTTTTTTCATAAGTTTGAGTCTAGCGAACCGATCATAGATTTGACACTGATATCTGTCCAGATAACTTGATCGAGCGGCAGTAATTGGCTTGCCCCAAGAGTCCTGAGCTAGCATCGGTTCGGCTTTGCCGCCGGGTGTGGGGCGTGGCTTCGCCGCGCCAGAAAGCCTTGATAGTGTCGGCCTGTGCCCCCACGTTTGGGATTGGCCCACTGATAATTCTATGACCAGAGCCCGTACCAAGGGCATAGCCCGAATTTTTAACCCGACGCCATGGCGCGGCAGAGCCGGCGCCGCACATCCGGCGGCGAAGCCGAACAGTGCCCGAGTCTTGATGCAAAGCCGCAGTTTGAATAGGCGACCCAGCGCACCTCACAATGCAAACTGTTGGTTTGCGTGCTCAAGCTACTAAAAAAAATTAAATCACTGAAAATAAGAGCCTTAACTCAGCTTTCCCAATCCTCTCAAGCCAACCTCAAGAATTTCTCAACCACGATCCGTAACCT
The DNA here is from genome assembly GCA_035697425.1 of Pyrinomonadaceae bacterium. Classification (GTDB taxonomy): domain Bacteria; phylum Acidobacteriota; class Blastocatellia; order Pyrinomonadales; family Pyrinomonadaceae; genus PSRF01. The sequence continues at coordinate 29,114 of DASSCX010000125.1, forward strand.
TGATAACGGATGAGAGTCATTCATTTTCTTGCCTGTTGCGGCAGCTACTAAATGAGCTTGAAGGAGAATCGGGAAATGCTTCCAAACTTACACAATCCTCTGAATCAACGGCCGCGAGTTGCCATACGAAAACTAGATAGACGCAACCCAAAACGCGGCGGTGGTAAAAAGAGTTCGAACAGTAAACTAAGAGCTTCTTCCGGTGTGCTAGCTGTAGTCGCTGGAATAGGGCTCCTTATCTCGATAGCTCTTCTCCTGCCTGCACTCAGGACCGTGTCGGCGTCAAACCCGGCCGCAGGCACACTCTCACCCACAGGGCCATCTGTGACGTGGGACGGAATGGCGGCCGACTACGCCAACCCAGTCTCAGCGAGCGAGCAGAATTGTCAGGACGGCGTTAACTGCGACACCTTCAAGCTAACAGTCTCAGGCACACCTGCGGACTGGTCGGGCAAGTCCATCCACATCCAGATCGATTGGCTCCTCCCGACGTTCGACTACGCCCTCTCCGTCCACAAGGGCACAAATGCCGATCCGTCGATTGCATCCTCGGACAATCCCATTGACGCGCCGCGTAACTGGGAAGCTGTTGACATCAACCCAAGCGTTTCAGGGGTTGGTGATTATTCGGTACACGTCATCTATTTCACCACCTCATCATTAGACCCGTACAAAGGAACGGCAAGTATAGGCACCGCGACACCAGCTTCGACTCCACCACCCGTATCAACCGATCCGGCAGCGCGCTATTTCAATTACCACGCGCCGCAGGGTTTGGGCACCGGCGCAGGCGAGCCTTCCATTGGTGTCAACCCAGCGACCGGCAAAGTGTTCTTCCAATCAAATACGCAAACGCTGCGCGTAACCTTCGACGATACCTCTTCGCCTGCGAGGACGACTTGGGAAGACAGGAGCGCGCCGAATGCCGTTACAAGCCTCGACCCAATTGGATTCACCGACCAGCGGACCGGGCGCACGTTCACTTCGCAGCTCGCTGGTGCGACGAGCCTTCTGTCTTTCAGTGACGACGACGGAGAAACGTGGACGCCCAGCCAGGGCGCGGGCATCACCGCCTCGGTGGACCACCAGACTGTCGGCGGCGGGGCCTTCGCCCCGCCGCTCACACGCGACGCCAGTTCACCTCTTTATAAGAACGCGGTTTACTACTGCTCCCAGGATCTCGGCATTGATGCTTCGTGTGCCGTTTCGCTCGATGGGGGACTGACATTCGGCCCGGCTGTGCGCATCTACACTCAACTTGATTGCGACGCTGGGCTTCACGGCCACATTAAGGTTGCGGCCGACGGCACTGCCTATGTGCCTTCGAAGGGCTGCGGTGGACAACAGGCGGTTGTAGTCTCCGAAAATAATGGCTTGACATGGGAAGTTAGAAAAGTTCCAGGCAGCACGGAAGGAGAGACGGATCCATCAGTCGGCATCGGCTCCGACGGCACTATCTACTTCGCCTACGCGAATGGCGATGGCCACCAGCGAGTTGCTGTCTCGCATGACAAGGGCAGGACCTGGCCCGCCGAACTCGATCAGGACCTCGGCTATTACCAGGGCATTCAGAACTCTGTCTTTCCGGCTGCCGTGGCCGGCGACGATAACCGTGCCGCGGTCTTCTTCCTTGGCTCTTCGACACCAGGAACAGTGGGAGCTAACGGCCCCGACCCAGCCGGCTTCACTGGCACATGGTACGGCTACATTTCTACAACTTATGACGCCGGCCGTACGTGGACAACCGTTAACGCTACAGCAAACGATCCCGTACAGCGCGGACCTATTTGTACGCAGGGAACACTGACCTGCACCGGCACTACGCGCAATCTACTCGACTTCAACGACCTAACAATTGATAAGGAGGGACGTGTGCTCGCGGCTTACGCCGACGGCTGCATTTCGGCGCAATGTGTACAAGGCAATGACCTGAACGGAGACGGCAAGCTTGACGGAAACGACAATGACGGCTCAGAACAGGCAACCATCATCCGGCAGTCGGGCGGCAAGAGCCTGTTCTCGCAATACGATTCGCAGTTAGTCACCAATCTGCCGGGCGCGCCAATTCTTGTTGCCCAACATGACGGCAAAACTGCTTACCTTTCGTGGTCTGCGCCTGACAATGGCGGCTCAGTCATCACTGCCTACAAGATCTATCGGGGAACGACTGCAGGTGAGTCCCTGCTGACGACTGTAGCCGGCGACGTCAATTCTTATAACGACGCCACCTTCAACGGCGGCTCGTTCTACTATCGTGTTCGCGCGACGAACGCCAACGGCGATGGGCCACTCTCTACAAAGATCACGCCGACTGCATTGGTACCGGGCGTCGTCGAGACTCCGTGCAAGCTGCCCGGCGTGACGATTGTCACAGATGCCACCGGCGACCAAACCGGCTTGGCCGGTCAAGATGTTCAGTGGGTGAGCGTCGCTGAGCCTTACCTGGAGGACGGTTCGCAGAAACTCTACTTCACACTGAAAGTTGGAAGCCTGAGTCCCGTTGCCACACCGAATACTTCCTGGAAGGTACTCTTCAAGGCGCCGGACGGAATAACACACTTCGTCGAGATGAATACTTTCGACCCGACGGGTATCAAGTACCGTTACGGCCACATCGAGGTTGATCCGACGACGGGCGTGAACAACAACGTCAACGACGGCAACGCCGATCCGGCCAGCAACTTCAAGCCGGACGGAACCATCACGCTGATCATCGGCAACGACAAGGTGGGAAATCCGGCTGCGGGCCAGAGTCTGATTGCAATAAAGGGCGAGGTGCGAGTGCTCGTCGGCGCCACGGCGGGACTGCTTGCCTTGGTTGACGACACAGGTGCCGGGAGTTACGCAGTTGTCGGGAACGATTTCTGCGCACCGAAACCGGTGGCGCCGACGGGCCTAACGGCGGTCAATACGTCGCGGGGCATCGTCACGCTCAACTGGAAGGACAAATCAGACAACGAGCAGAGTTTCCTGATCGAACGCTCAACGACCGTGGATGGGGGCTACGTCCAGATCTCTTCCGTGAACGCGGGAGTCACGAGCTATGCCGACAGTACGGTGGTCAAGAAGGTTACTTACTACTACCGCGTGCGCGCGGCGAACGGCAACTTCAAGTCACTGTACTCGAACGTCGCCAGCGTGAACGTAAAGAAGTAAGGCTGCGCAGGTTGGCATTAAGAGTCAGAACCGGGAGGTAGCGACCGGGTCCTCAGACTCGACTTGCGATTAACGCTCAATGTGGCGTCCGGAAACTAAGGAGGATTATTTAATGTACGGCAACGGCGCGAATCTCTTGCTTTGCTTCTTGCTTCTCGGGGCCCTGGCCTGCAAGGCAGACACGGGCGTTGCCGAAAAGAAGGTCGGCGGGGCCTGCCCGCTTCTATCAGCTTCAGAAATTCAAGCTGTGCAAGGCGAGGTAGTGTCTGACATGCAAGGCAGCGAGCGTATTAGCGAGTCACTTTCCACGGCCCAGTGTTTCTACCGTCTTCCGACTTTCAGCAAGTCCGTCAGTCTGGAAGTAATGCGTCCAGTTGGAGCTGCAGACTCATCGCGTGCCGCGGAGGATTTTTGGCAGCGCAGATTTGGCTCGGGCCGCGAAGACAAGGAACGAGAGATGGAGGCTGAACGAGAGTTTGAGAAGAAGCGGGGCCTCGAAAGCCAAGGGGAGCGTAAAGACGATCGCAAGGAAGAGGGAGAGCCCGCGCCCGAGGCGGAACAAAGTGGCCGTCCACAGCACGTTCCTGGTTTAGGTGACGCGGCGTTCTGGAGCGGTAATCAGCTTAACTCCTCTCTCTACGTCCGTAAGAATAACGTGATTGTGCGTTTAAGTATCGGCGGTCCCGAAGAGCAGGCTGCGAAGATTAAAAAGGCCACTGCGCTTGCTGATAAGGTTCTCAACCGCCTGTGAGAAACTCCATTCAACTTACGTAGGGCCATAATGACAAGCTAAAAGCGATCCACGAATTCACACTAAGCAACACCAAAAGTTCTTAGTGCAGTTTCGTGTCATTTCGTGGATCGCATTTCGAACGATAAGAAGGTGGCGTCGCCTGCGCGGGAGGGCCATGTTAGACGGGCCTTCGTGATTTCGCATGGTATGTTCCCAGAGAGTAAGCCCCAAACAGCGCCGCTGCTAATTCTATCAATGCAATTACGCCAGCGCTGGTTATGAATTGGGAATGCATTTCTGGGCTGCCTGCAGGCAGATGGGCAATATTGTCGGGCGACACCAGCAAATAATGGTGATACACGCCAAAGAGAAAGCTTCCCAGCATAGAAAGAAACAAGACCCATAAGCCGATTGAGAAATAGCGTGTCCATACAAGTGCAGCGGCCGCAATTGGAGCGATGAGAATTACGATAAAGACGAATAGAGTCTTCTCTGCTGGAAGATCGATGGCCAGACGACTATGCGCACTGCCGTGCCAGAGTGATGCGGCGAGATGAACTGCGACAACTGCTGTAATCACGAGCCTGGTCATTTATACCTCTAACACTCGGGCTTAAATCTGATGGACAACAAATGGGCTGAGACAAGAGGCGCACTGATTTGTTTGGCTCACTGTTGACCGGCCTTGGTAAGCGGCGGCGAATTGGATGTCTCGTTCCGCTCGTCTCGTATAATATCTAATATCGCTTAGCAGTCAGCCTTTCGTCTGTGTGAGTTTGCGCTGCCGCGAGAGCAGCCATGTTCGCAACGAGAGAGTTGCTGGTTACTCAAGAGCGTTGATTCCGGCCCGCTGCAAGCGCCGATACTGCATCCCGCTAACTTGCCGGCAGCTGGCTCATACCGCTCGGTTTAGCCGGGAACCGCTAACGCAGCCAGGCCTACTCCCACATGCAGGATCATTCCAGGCACCAGACTCCTCTGCCAGACTGCAAGGACGCCGAGCAATACTCCCAGGAGGCCAACCGAGACAACCATCTGGGCAGGAAGTACCAGATGGGCGAGGCCGTAAACCAAGGCCTGCAGAACAACCGCAGCAAGCGTGCTGCCAGTCACGGCTTTGAATTGCTTGAGCAAATAGCCCCGATACACCAACTCCTCACAGAGACCCGCTGTGAGTGCGAATCCAACCCACAGCCCTCTTTCGAGGGGCGTCTTTGGGAACATTGCCTGGAGGCTGCGGAGCTGCTCCGCATCAGGGCGAAGTACCGTTGCCAGACCGGAACCAATTACCATCCAGGCGACCCAGGCTGCGATCCCGATGCCCAGGTGCCTTAGCCAACGTAACCCCGTCAAGGTCGAATCGTCGACAAACGCACGTAACGAAGTCCCCGACCGCCTGATTCCAATCCAGACGTACCCAGCCCACAGCCACTGCAGAACGAGTATCTGAGCGTATAGAACAACACGCGCGCGGGGCTGAGACAACGTTTTTGGCCATTCGGTAAGCGGGCTGCTGTAGGCTCCCCAGATCGAGACGGCGAGGAGTGCGAGCAGGAGGCCTAGAGTATGACGCGTCGCTGCCACCCCTCTCCAGCGCGAGTGATTCAGTCGGCCTGTGCCCATGTGATCTCCCGACCAGTTAATCCACATGACGTCTGAGTTGACCGGGGCGGCCCTGAAAAGCAAGGATGAATGATGAACGCTGAACACGGGGATTCATCATTCATCGTTCCGCGTTCATCGTTGCTTTTTGTCGCTTCGGTCCAACGATTTATTGGGCGTGATCTGCAACCTACAATGTTTATGTCCGCGTTCGACCGGCACTCATGACCGAGGTCGACCGAAAAACAAGACGTAGCCGTCCGCGTCCTTGAGCTCGAACCCGCGCAAACCGTCATGAGTGTCTTTGAGTGGTTCCGAAAACTCGACATTGCGCGACGCAAATTCGGCCGCCAGCGCATCAGGGTCCGGGACATAAAGATAAGCGTCCCAGCGGGCGATACCTTTTTTGACGTCTCGCTTGTAGTTCGGCAGCGGATCTACACCAACGTCCTTAAGCATGATCATCGCCCCGCCTCTGCGAACGATACCGAAGAAGATATCGTCAGGAGCAGGCCCCTCGAAGGTGATCTCAAATCCAAGCCGGTCTCGGTAAAACGAAAGCGATGACGGTACGTGGCTCACGATAAAAAACGGTGAGATGCCGGAAATTTCTGCTTGTGTCATGTGTACCCCCCCTTTACGCCCAACGCTGGCCTTCACCGGCGCCGCGCGATCATCCTCAGATGAGCCAAGCGATCTCCGCTGCGCGGCGTCCGGTGCAATCGCTAGTTGGGCGGCGTCCCACCGCGCCTGCGGTTACGACCCGCCCGACGCTGCCGTGGGCGGCCACGCGCCGATCCGCTGTCGCAACGCAACGATCTTGCCAAGGTGATATGCGTTATGTACCGCCACACTGTTCAGCTCGTCGGCGAGTGTCACGCCCGGCTCTACCTCGAGCGCCAGCCGCTCAGGCGCCTGCCCCAACGCTGCCGCAGCGCGAGCGCCGTCCAGGAACACTCGCACCAAGTCGTGCCATTGGTGCTCCTGCTCCGGCGCCGCGCTCGGGTACACGTCGCCGGCCGGGTCGCCCGGCTCGATGACACTCTGCTGGTACGCCACAACGTGCCACAGCTCCTCGTAGATCGAGTGCGACGCGCCGTCCGGGCATAGCGTGACTTGCTCGAGCGTTAGCCCGGACAGCAGGTGGGCTCGCGCGGGGAACTCGCCGACCAGAAACAGATGTTCCAGGATATGCATCGAATCGCTCCTATTCTCCCTATGTTCGTCACTGCGACACGGTAGCCGCCCAACGCTCCGGTTCAGCGGCGGGCCGCGCAGCGGACCGTCCGCTGCAACCGGTTGTTAGGCGCCGTTCGGGTATAGTCCGGGTACATAGGTAACAGGTTAGTGCAGGCACATGGGTAACACTTTCCGGCATAGTTGGCACCACATAAGGAGGTGCCCCGATGCCCTGGAGAGACTCATCACCCATGGACCTCAAGACCCAGTTTATCGCCGACTACCTGCGACAGACACTCTCGATTTCTGAGCTCTGGGTTGTAACTACCAGATCAGTCGCAAGACCGGTTACAAGTGGTCTGCCTGGGTTCACGTGAGCCTTACTTGCGCCGGAGAGTACCTGGGACTAGAAGCGGTCGACAGCCAGATCTGGAACGTTTACTTTGGCCCGCTAAGACTCGGCCGTCTCAGCGAAAAACACATGCGCATTGAAGATGAATACGGCAGCCTCTGGCGCCATAAGAGGAAACAAAAACTGTAACCCATGTCCCTGCGCTTTTTTGTTACCTATCTCCCCGACCGCTCATCGTGACAAGCGCAGGACTCAGCCTGATCGCCTTTACAGAAATGCGCCGCAACCCAGAAAGTCATTCCGTCGTCTTGCCGTCAAAGTGTTCGTTGTCAGCCTCCGCATCCCCGCGGGTATGGTGGACAACGCCGTCTCGGTGATTGGGCGGCGCGTAGATTGTGTA
>DASSCX010000126.1:0-2450 GCA_035697425.1 Pyrinomonadaceae bacterium
ATCATTCACTGAATTCCGCAAGAGAGCGTCAGAAATTTTGACTCTTGTTGAGAAGGGTGAGACGGTTAGTATCAGTCGTCACGGCAAAACAGTGGCGAAAATCGTTCCTGCTGAAACCGAGGAGAATTTTCCGTCATGGAAGCGACCCGGTTTGAGGTTGGTCCGGCCCAATGCATCCCTCAGCAAGGTGATTTTGGAGGAAAGGTGGAAGTCACGTTGAACGTTTTCTTCGATTCTTCCGCCCTCGCTAAACGATACATCGAAGAGAAAGGAAGCGATCAGGTTCAAGCCATTCTCGCTCCTGCTGCAGCGTTAGCCGTCTCGGTGATCTGCGTTCCGGAAATCGTCTCCGCTCTGTGCCGCCTTCGGCGCGAACGCAAACTTTCAACGGAAGAGTACCGAAATGCGAAGGCATCGGTTCTTACGGATCTCGATGACGCAACTGTGGTTGGCATTACTGAGGAAGTGATCGCTCACGGCGTGGCACTGCTTGAGCAGTTCTCGCTCCGTAGTGCCGATGCGTTACCTATCGCCTGCGCCTCGGAATGGGCGACTGACCTATTCGTTTCTGCCGACGAGCGTCAGTGTAAAGCCGCGAAACGGCGCGGTCTGAGAGTCGAAGGAATAGGAGTATAGCCCAGTGCCCAACCCGAGCCACCCGACTGAAGCCGGCGGATTCAACCCTTCGAGAGACTCAGGCAGGCTAATTGAACAGCTTGAACGAGTTATCTCCGGCGTTGAACGCTTGACCATTTGAACGACTTCCTTCTTAGTCCCATCGTTAACCTGTTGAACCTTGAACATTTGAACGAGCGTTTATCCGATTAACATTTTGAACGGAGCAAAGCGGTTGAACGGCTTGAACTGAGTGAAACGGTTGAACGATCTCCTTTTACTGATGCCTCGTGCCTCATGCCTATTTAAATCATTCCGGAATACAAGCAGTGACGGTTATCTCGACAAGGAGTTCGGGCGTTCAACATGACTTCCACGGTGGTCCTGGCTGGTTTGTTGGTCGGGAAATACTTCGCGTACTCCTCGTTGTAGGATGCAAGGTCCTCACGTTTGGTCATATCGTCAGCGCCGATTGAAGTGTCATGCCGTAAGGCATTGACGCAACGATGAATTCCAAATAAGGATTTAGCAGACCTTTGCTTGGTGCGGGCAATTTAATCAGAGGAGTTCCCATGGTCAGGTTTCAATCCAGTTCCGTCGTCTTCACAGTCCTTGTTGCACTGTTGCTCGCCAGCCTCGCAGCATCCCCGGCCCTTTCGCAAGCGCCGTTCTACCAGGGCAAGACGATCACACTGATCGTCGGCGCAGGTCCTGGCGGCATGGGCGATCTGCGCGCCAAAGCGCTCGCGTCGGTACTCGCGAAGAACATTCCCGGCAATCCCTCCATCACATTTCAATACATGCCGGGGGCGGGGGGGCGAAGAGCGGCCAATCACCTCTACAACACGGCGCGTCCCGACGGCCTTACTCTGTACCGCATCTCGAGCAGCATCGTTTCTTACGCGGTGCTTGGCGAAACCGGCGTGCAGTACGATGTCGACAAACTCATCTACCTCGGCACGACCGAGCATCAGCTCTATTATGTCTTCATGACGCGCGCCGCGCTGGGCCACGACAGCCTGACAAAGCTGCGCCCGGCCGCCGGTTTGCGCATCGGCAGCGCTCCCGTGGGGCATACGGGGTACCTGCACAGCCGAATGATCGCCTATTTTCTCGACCTAGGGAATTCACGGATCATTCCGGGTTATGAAAATGAAGACCTTGATGTCGCCTTCGCGCGCAGCGAGGTCGATGCCCAGGTCGCGTCCATGGGCACGATTAGCCAGCACGACTTCCTGAAAAACAAGGCCGTGCATTTTCACGCGGGCATCGAATATCCACGGGGCTGGAAAGACCCGCGCTTTTCCCATCTCAATCTGCCCGATCTCGAAAGCTTTGCGAAAACGGAAAGCGAAAAAAAACTTCTGGCCATGATGCGAAACTTGCGATCCGTGGGTACGGCATTGCTGTTCCCCCCGGGCGTGCCGAAGGATCGGGTGGATATTCTGAAGGAAGCCGTGCGCAAGACCCACACAGATCCGGCGTTCATCGCCGAGTACCGCAGACTCACCAGCGGCGACATTCCGACGCCGCTGATGCCCGACGAGCAGGCGAAAGTTGTACGGGACATTCCGCGCGACGCGGAAACGATCGAGCTGTTCAAAAAATTCTCTGGAACAAGCGCATTGCCGCCGCGCCAGTAGGAGGTGCCTTTGCGTTGATCTAGTAAAACTGACAGCTAGCAGCGGCGCATTACAGGCTGACTTCGGCCCAATCGAAAAGTAGCCTGTCCCCTTTAGCTCCTCCCAGGTTGGTTTGAACTACGTTCAAGATTGTATCGGTGTTAAGGCCGACCCCATTGTCCCCTAATCTTGAACTGATCTTTGACAACCCAC
>DASSCX010000127.1:0-5898 GCA_035697425.1 Pyrinomonadaceae bacterium
CTGACGGTGCAAGATCAACTAGCTGAGAGGCTGGCGAACGCGCTGGCCGTGAACCTGACAGGCGAGGAAAAGCGGGGCCTTGCGAAGCAGTATACCGACGACACGGAGGCTTACCAGCTCTACCTCAAAGGGCGCTACTTCTGGAACAAGAGAACCGCGGGTGATCTGGAGAAGAGCATCGTCTATTTCAAGGAAGCAGTAGATAAGGATCCTCTCTTTGCCCTCGCCTACGCTGGGTTGGCAGACTCGTACAGTCTTCTTAGTGACTACGAGGCCTTGCCCGCGGAAGAAACCTATCCGCAGGCGAAGATGGCCGCGGCCAAAGCGCTGCAGATCGACGGGGAACTCGCGGAAGCGCGCACCTCGCTCGCGTACATAAAGGCCTTCTATGAGTGGGACTGGGCGGGCGCAGAAATGGAGTTCAGGAGGGCCATCGAACTGAACCCGAATTACGCGACCGCACACCAGTGGTACGCTGAGTACCTATCCGCGATGGGGCGTACCGAAGAGGCGCTCGCCGAGGTAAAAAAGGCCGAAGAGCTCGACCCTGTCTCTTTGATTATCGGCGCGGTTGAAGCTTGGATACTCTACTTCGCCCATGACTACGACAGGGCAATAGCGAAATGTCTGAACGTGATCGAAATGGACCCCAACTTCGCTGAGGCTTATGAGTATCTCAAGCGTTCTTACGATCAGAAAGGAATGTATAGGCAGGCAATAGCAGCCCGGCAGACGAGGAGAAGGATCCTCGGAAGGGATGCGCGAGACACCGCTGCGTTGCGTGCCGCGGCGTCTGCTACGAGCAGCAAAGTGTACTGGGAGAAAAGGCTCGAGCAGGAGATCGCAGAATCCAAACAAGAACGCCTTTCTCCCTTCGATATGGCAGAGATACTCGCGCAGCTCGGAGAGAAAGACCGCGCATTCAAGTGGCTGAAGAAAGCTCACGCGGAGCACAACCTCATGATCACGTACGTCAAAGTGGCACCTAACCTGGATCCGCTAAGGTCAGACCCGCGTTTCGCTGACCTGCTGCGCCGCGTGGGGCTGCCGCAGAATTGAGCGCCAGAGCTTTTTGAGTATGCGAATGCGTTTTCGAAACAAAAAGGGCGACGGATCGTCGCCCGTAACATATTGGAGGGCGAGAACCTCCGACCCGCTGATTAAGAGTCACAACAGGCAGTTTTCCTCAGCGCGCCTGAATGCTCTCTAGTACCTTTTGAGCGAGCGAAGCGACTATCCTGTCAGTTCTAAACTATCGATTTTATGGTGCCCCCGGCGCGATTCCAACGCGCGACCTTCCGCTTAGGAGGCGGACGCTCTATGCAGCTGAGCTACGGGAGCACGAACTCTTGAATCGTAAATGGTAAATCGTGAATGGTAAAGGCCCTACTTGGGGCTTTGAACTTTGTACTTTGAACTCCTTAAATCTTCACGCTCCTGAGGCCTAACTATCGGTGGCGTGAACCCCTCGATCCGCAATGACCGAACGGGCTCGTTCAAGAGCGCAAAAGATATCCTCACAGAAGTTTTGTTCCCCAAGTGCTGCAGCAAAACCGGTGCGCTTCATTAGCGCCCGAACCCCGGGTCGCGCCGCCGAAATAATCAACACTATCCCTCGTCGTCTAGTACTCTCCAGCAACTCCTCCAGACTATGTAAGCCACTGGCGTCAATCGTCTGCACGTGTCGCATGCGCAATATCAAAACGCGCGGACGTTTCTCAACACTACGCATCGCGTCCTTGAAGCGCTCGATCGCTCCGAAGAAAAGCGATCCATAGATCTCGAACACTTCCACGTTCTTCGGAACTTCAAGCTTCGACATGTCGCGCGTTTCTGATTCATCCTCATCAATAAGCGTTTCGGTTACCTTCGTGACTTCCGTCGTGTTCGACATGCGCTGCATAAACAGGAACGCGGCCAGCACAACTCCCACCTGAATTGCGACAGTCAAATCGATAACTACGGTTAGTAAAAAAGTAACCACCAGGACAACCGCGTCGCTTCGTCCGCCCGCTAATAGATCGCGAAATTCTTTCCATTCGCTCATGTTGTAGGCGACGACGATCAAGATGGCTGCGAGGGTAGGCATGGGAATGAGAGCGGCATACTTTCCCAAAAATAAGAGGATCAGCAGCAGCACGACAGCGTGGATCATTCCCGCCACGGGCGTTCGACCGCCACTCTTGATGTTCGTCGCAGTCCGCGCAATGGCGCCGGTTGCCGGAATCCCTCCGAAAATTACCGACCCGATATTGCCCGCGCCTTGCGCAATCAATTCCATATTCGAGCGGTGGCGTGTTCCCAGCATGCCGTCAGCGACGACTGCCGCAAGCAGCGATTCCAGCGCGGCAAGAAATGCAATGGTCACGGCGGGAGCAAACATCTGCTTCACGAGGAAGAGCGAAACGAGGGGAAGATGTGGTGCGGGTAGACGATCTGGCACGGCGCCAAAACGACTTCCAATTGTCTCAACCGGAAGCTGGAAAATTTTGACGGCCAAGGTGGCGACAATAATGGCAATCAACATTCCCGGGACGCGATGAGTTATCCTGGGCCAAAGGCCGATCACCAGAAGCGATAACAACCCTACGAGCAACGCGTACGGATTCAATTCCGAAAAGTGTTCACGGTAGGCAGCTAGCCTCTCGATAAAGCCAGCCGGCGGTGAAACCAAATGAAGTCCAAGAAAGTCGCCGATCTGAGAAGAGAAAATGATCAGGGCGATGCCCGTTGTGAAGCCGACTGTAACCGGATAAGGAATGAATTTGAGCAGCGCGCCCATGCGGAAGAGCCCCATCAACATCAGGAGCAATCCGGCAATTAGAGTTGCTACGGCGAGCCCGTCGTAACCGTACTGCTGAACGATACCGTAGATGATCACTACGAATGCGCCGGTCGGGCCACTGATTTGGGCGCGCGATCCGCCCAGCAACGAAATCAGAAAACCAGCGATGATGGCCGTGTACAGGCCTTGCTCGGGTTTTACGCCGGAAGCGATCGCGAACGCTATGGCGAGAGGAAGCGCCACAACTCCAACGGTAGTCCCGGCTGCGAGATCTGAATAGAACTGCTTGCGTGAATAACCTTCGCGGAAAACTGCGAGGATTTTTGGCTCGAGCCGCTTATGCATTAACGGTGAACTGCCGCTGCGTGCGAAGTGATAATAACTAGGATTGGTATTTTATCAGCGACTTCACTTCATAGCCCTCAAGCTTCTTGCGGCCTGCCAAGAATTCCAGCTCGACCACAAACACGAGGCCCACAACTTCGCCGCCGAGTTGTTCGACCAGATCAACCACCGCCTTCGCGGTGCCGCCGGTAGCGAGCAGGTCGTCGGCAATCAAGACGCGATGACCATTTCCGATCGCGTCGCGATGAATCTCGAGCGTATCCTGACCGTATTCAAGATCGTAAGAAATCGAAGCGCATTCGGCGGGGAGTTTGCGCGGCTTGCGCACCGGAACAAATCCGGCGCCCAGGTGGTAGGCGAGCGCGGGAGCAAAGATAAAGCCGCGCGCTTCGACGCCGATCACGGCATCCACTTTCATGCCTTCGTATTCAGCAGCCAGAGCATCGACAGTGCCTTTCAATCCATCAGGATGCTTCAGGAGGGTGGTGATGTCGTAGAAGTTAATTCCAGGTTTCGGGAAGTCGGGGACTTCTCTAATCAATTCTCTTAGGTGATTCATAAGCTTTGAACTTGGAACTTTGAACTTGGAACTTTGAACTTATCGTTGTGCGACTCAAGATTCATAACACAAACTAAGTACAAAGTTCTAAGTACAAAGTTCTAAGACCAAAGTCCGAAGTCTATCTTTCAATTCGAAACGAAGAATACAAATTCGATGGTTCAAGAACTAATTCTTCAACTTGAGATACTGCCGCCCATTGCGGTCCAGTCGTCAGATCATGTTTGAAAGCTTCGACACTGGCTGCCGTCCCTTCTGCGAGCGATTCCACACTGCCATCCGACATGTTGCGTACATAACCGACAACCTGGTGGCGTGCGGCGGCCCGCTGGGCGAAAAATCGATAGCCTACACCTTGCACGTCACCGCGAATCAAAAACTTTCTCGCTACTGTGCGATTAATCATGCCCATGCCCCGCCCCTGCTTGATGTCTAGAACACTCTTGCTCTCATTCTCCCCGGCTTTAGCCCGGTGCCGTCGAGTACGGATTCTGAGGTGAAACCGTTTAAACGGTTTCAGTTCTTGGCCGCCTCCAACACCGCGCTGAAGCGCGGTGAGAATGAAAGCGAACTGGAGGCTGCGCCGAATACTCTCGCATCCCTGAACGGCAATTTGACTGTAGGCCTCTTCAGCTTCTCCAACTTAAAAACGATTGCTCGTTCATTCTACCCAAAAGTCCGACAAAATTTACCAACCGTCAGAAACTTTCATACAACTCGTTTCGTACTAGTCTGCTCGAAGTTACGTCTGCACAGCTATTCTGCGTCTCAGCTCACAATTCAAGAGTCATTTAAAACCGAGGTCAACTCTCTATGCGCCTATCCAAACTGACCGCTGCCGTCATGCTGCTGGCACTTGTTACCCCAGCCTTCGCTCGCACGATCGCGCCACCAAAGCCAGTTAATGTTCCTTTCGTCTATTACAAACTCCCGAACGGACTCAAGGTTGTCATCTCTGAAGATCACATTGCGCCGGTAGTCACCGTCGCCGTCTATTACAACATCGGCTTTCGCGTTGAGCCAAAGGGCCGCACCGGATTTGCGCATCTTTTCGAGCACATGATGTTTCAAGGCTCGGAAAACGTGAAGAAGTTTGAGCATGCGAAACTGGTCGAAGCAAACGGCGGTAGCCTCAACGGCTCAACGCGGCTCGATCACACAAACTACTATCAAACGCTCCCCAGCAATCGCGTGGAGATGGGACTCTGGCTGGAATCGGATCGCATGCGGTCGCTGGACGTCAGCGCAGAAAATCTCAAGAACCAGCAGAACGTCGTCAGTGAAGAAGTTCGCGTCAATGTTTTGAATCAGCCTTACGCGGCCTTCGAGTGGCTCGACCTCTGGATGAACGCAAATCAGAATTGGTTCAACGGACACAACTTCTACGGCGATCTCACGGAGATCGAAGCCGCGACGCTCGAGGATGTGCGCTCATTCTTCAAATCGTATTACGCGCCCAACAACGCGGTGCTGACCGTGGTGGGCGACGTGAATACTGAAGAAGTGAAGAAGATGATCGAGAAACACTTCGCAGGCATTCCTACCGCCAACGTTCCGGCAAAACCCGATGTCACCGAGCCGGCGCAGACGAAAGAAAAGCGGCTCGCCCAAACTGACAAGCTTGCCAACCTGCCCGCACTCGCAATTGGTTACCACTTCCCCGATCAAAAGTCGCCCGACTTCGCGCCGATGGTGCTGTTGAATCTGATCCTTCAGGGCGACGACAGTTCTCGTCTCTACCAGCGTCTCGTCAAAGAGAAAGAGATGACGCTGGATCTTACTGGCGGCGTTAACCTCGGTTTAGGTAACGAGTTTGACTATGACGGCCCGATGCTCTTGACGACGCGCACCACTTACAAGCCGGGTGTCAAAGCCGACGCCGTCATCGCGGAACTTGATGCCGTAGTCGCTGACATTGTGGCTAAGGGCATAACGGCGAAAGAACTAGCCGACGCCAAGGTGCGTTTTCGTTCCAGCTATTACGATCAATTGGAGTCGGGATTCGGCAAAGCAAATCTGCTCGCGAGCTTTGCTTTGTTTCGCGATGAGCCAGCTTTGATCAATACCTCGTTGCAGTCTTTTGAGAATGTAACTGCGGCCCAAGTGAAAGCCGCCGCGGCTAAATACCTGGTGGCGTCGAATCGAACAATTATCGACCGGGTCCCGGAAGCTAAAACTGCAACGCAATAACCTTGAAGTGCTCAGTTAG
>DASSCX010000128.1:0-17699 GCA_035697425.1 Pyrinomonadaceae bacterium
CCATCGTCGGCCGTGAAGTCGTAGAGCGGCTTTGTCATCGTCGTCTCGAGTGCCATGTTGTCGATGTCTGGCCGCGCACGATACGTGAGAAAGACCGGACCAGTCTGCGCTTGCAGCACCATCATGTGGCGCGTCCGATCATCCTCCTTATCGCGGCGCGTACGCTCATGCTTACGAATCAAATCCTGATCGTACTCGTCGATTGAGCAACAAGCGACCAAACCTAGCTGTTCGTGGTCTCCCATTTTCAACTGGTAGAGATACAAACTCGAGACCTCTTCAGTCTGTAACGGGCAGTCGACGATCAGTTTTTGAAAATTCTCGAGGGCTTTGCGGTAAACGGCATCACTGTAAATATCAGTGCCAGCGGGTAAATCGATCTCCGGACGCGACACGTGCAGAAAACTCAATGGATTGCCGGCTGCCAGGGCCGCCGCTTCTTCGCTGTTCACCACGTCATAAGGAACGCTGGAGACCTGCTTGGCCTTCTCCGGGGGTGGGCGCAAGGCATTGAAAGGATGAATGACCGCCACCAAATTCCTCCTGGAACTAGTCGGGCCGCACAAAACTGCGGCTTCAAGACCGTGCTGGCCCGATTCTCTTTTGGTTTGATTTCTATGGCTTGAAGCAAGACTATCCGGTCAGGCGCGATCTTAGCAAGCCGCGACCCGAACCGAGTTGAAGGGTGAGGGATCATGGAAAAGAGTAAGATATCCGCTAATGGCAGACCTTAACAGCGATCGGCGCAGTGCCCTCGAAGAGAAGCTTCGAAGTGTTGAGGAGGCCTTCGTGCGCGAGATGCGCCAACGAGGGTTTGAGCCGGATCAGGCTGAGAACGTCGCATTGCCGACGTCCCTGGCCAGGCTATACACCCAACGCGAAGCATTGAAAACCGAACTGGACAGGATGAAAGGTGGAACAGAATGAAAGAGACTGAAAGAATTCGCGAACAGTTAAAAAGAGCTTTCGAGGGTGACGCGTGGCACGGACCTGGTGTACTGGAACTTCTCGAAAATGTAACGGCGAGCCAGGCTGCCGCTCGCCCGATTGCCGGAGCTCACAACATCTGGGAGTTAGTCGTACACATTCAAGCCTGGGAGGGTGCCTGCCGTCGCCGGCTGCAAGGTGACCGCGCCGAACTTCCTGACGAGGAAGATTGGACTGTGATTAACGACACCAGTGATGAAGCTTGGGAAAAGACTCTAAATAATTTGCGCGAAGGCAATCAACGCCTCAGCGAGGCGATCGCAGCCGTCGCTGACGCACGCCTTGAAGAGCCAATTCTGGAAGGCATGAGATCAATCTACGCGACGCTGCACGGCGTGGTGCAACACGATCTCTATCACGCTGGTCAGATCGCCATTCTGAAAAAGGCTAGCACCGGAGAAACTGTATGAGTGAGTTGGCGAGTCGGGAATGTGTTCCCTGTCGCGGTGGTGTCCCGCCGCTGAAAGGGGACGAGCTTAAAAACCTCAGCGCCGAGATCGAGGGTTGGTCAGTCGTTGAAGAACACCATCTCCGAAAGGTCTACAAGCTTCGCGACTTTACGGAAGCACTCGCTTTCGTGAACCGAGTCGGTGAATTGGCGGAACAACAGGGCCATCATCCCGACCTCTGTTTTGGCTGGGGCCGTGTCGAAATCACGATTTGGACTCACAAAATTGATGGGCTCACCGAAAGCGATTTCATCCTCGCGGCGAAGATTGATCAGATCTGAATGTTCTCTAAAGTTATTTCCATGATGCGAAATACTGATATGAGTTCAGAAGTGTTTGTCTTACTTGTGGTTGGAGTGCGTGGCGTCTACGCTCAGGAGCGTCATGACACTACTAAATATGCTGAAGCAGTCAAGGCCCAGGAGAAATTGCTTGAGGATCAACTGCCCATCGTTGATTTAACCTCACTTAACGTAGCCTAAAACTCACAAGAACTCCGCGACAATACACCGTCCGGCTTTGCCGCCGGATGCTGCCTCAGGACTTTTGAGGCAAAGCCACTTCTGCATAAACGCTTTCTGTTTCATCGACCATTCTCTCAAGACTGAAACGTTCGCGAACCCGCCTCCGGGCCTCCTCGGCTAACTTCTTACGTCGCTGGGGATCAATCAGCAACTGTCGTATTGCTTCCGCCATTGTGGGAATCGCGCCGATTGGAATTAAGACTCCGCTACTCCCGTCTTCTATAATTTCCTGCGCACCCGCCGTGTCGGTTGCAACGGTAGCTACACCCGCCGCCATTGCCTCTACAATTGCCAAACCAAACGATTCGCTGTGCGAAGCCGAGACGAAAACCTCTAACGCGCAATACAACTCACTGATGTCGTCCATGCGACCCATGAGACGCACCCGACTTGAAAGTCCGAGTTGTTGAATTAGGTGTTTGAGACGTCGCCGGTATTCTTGAGTGGCCGCGCTTTCAGGCGCGGAAATGATGAAGAAGGCGGACGGGTTGGAATCGCGAACCTTAGCAGCAGCCTGCAGAAAGTCTTCGTGACCTTTCAAGAGAGTTAACGTGCCGACACTCCCTACTAACGCGCCCTCAGCCGGCAGGTCCCAGCGGCGACAGAACTCTGAGCGATCGAAACGATTCCGTGCGTCCTCAATCTTCCGCACATCAACTCCATTCTGAATTACCGTGATCTTGTTTCGAGCGACGAGGGCTTGCGCTTGCAGCTCACGAGCAACCGCATGCGAAACGGCGATCACTCGCGAAACGTGAGCGAGCGTCACTTTGTGCAAACGGTTCAAAGGAAACAGAACGTGGCGCGTGACAATTAAACGCGCGCCCGGATTTCTGCGCACCGCATACGCCGCGAGAGGATAGTCGCGCGCCATGTGCGCATGAACAATCTCGATCCCATTAAGCGCCACGAGCTTTGCGAGGCCATTCGCACTTTGCGCATCAAGTGCGTTCCGCAGCGGCAGGGTCTTTACATTTTTACTGGCAAGCTTCAGTTCGCCGCGAAGTGGAGAGTTGAAACGCAGCACTGCGTGAACTTCATGACCGCGAGCGGAGAGCGAGTTGGCGAGATCCACTAAATGACGTTCCCCGCCACCAAACGCCTGCGCTGAACTGATTTGAAGAATCTTCAAGGAATGTTAACCCTACAACTGAAAGGAAACGCGAACCGCAGAGTATGCCGGGACGATTCCACATTACAACATTTCACCGCCAAGGCGCGGAGACGCCAAGACGCAGAGAAAGCATAAACAGTTGAGTTGAGTGGTTAAGCTCGTGTAATCGCGGCCGGCATCAGATTCGTTTGGCCCGTATTGAACTCAAACATATCCGGTGGCGGGTGTTTGCTTAACGACGGGGGCAAAACCGGATTTGAGACATCGGGTAAAAGATTTGCCACATGACGTCAGGCACGGTTGTTGCCAATGAACTATACACAGATAAGGGGTTTGAGCCAGTTTTCATTCAAATAGGAGGACATTCTATGGAAAAGTCAGCGTTGGTAACCGGTCTATTTAAGAATCGAGTTGCTGCGGAAGCAGCGGTTGATACGCTTCTTAAACGAGGCTACTCGCGAAATGATATTAGCGTGTTGATGTCTGACGCGACTCACACTAAGGAGTTTGCAGTTCAGGCCAAATCTCATGCGGCGGACGGGGCCGGCATCGGCGGGGCAGTGGGTACTGCCGTTGGGGCGGTGTTGGCAGCGGTGGTAGCAGTTGGCAGCACTATCATACTTCCCGGCATTAACCTTGTGATCGCGGGTCCGATCGCGGCGGCACTTGCAGGCGCTGGAGCCGGTGCCGTGACGGGCGGAGTAATCGGTGCTCTTGTGGGTGCCGGGATTCCGGAGTATCGCGCCAAAGTTTATGAAACCGGCTTGCGCGAGGGTGGCATCCTGATTGGCGTCGAAGCTAAGACCAAAGAGGATATTGAAACTCTCGAACAGTTACTCGACGACGTGGGCGGCGCACATGTGCGCACCGAATAGTTACGAAGTGAACTAAACATGAAAAGGGCCTGTGGCGATGTCGTCACAGGCCCTGTTTCATGCTGAGGTGAAAAACTATCGCTTGATTGCGTCTCCGATGTCTTCCACTGCTTCTCCGACCTTCCGCTTGGCGGTGCCGAAGCCTTCCTGAATATTGCCACCTGCTCGATCGGCATCACCCTCTGCTTCGAGGTCGCGATCATTCAAGGCCTTGCCGACATTCTCTTTGACGGTTCCTTTGGCCTGGTCAAACTTTCCTTCAAGCTCGTCTCTGTTTGGTAAACCCATAATTGAACCTCCCTATTGAAATCAGAGCCGCAGCGAATGACGGGCGGCCTCCGTTACCCAAGACTCAGAGCAACGGGCATGCCTGCGCCTAATCAATCGCCGATTGACTCTCAACAAGGATTTAGCGCAACGAAAACAGCGCCGGAGACAAATAAGGCAACATGAGTGTACGTTTCGGAGACTGGTGCAGTGGTCTAACTTGGAACGGTCAAGGCAACTGTCAGTGATCACTTGATAGACATCAGATCCTCGCTGGAATCGTGAAGCTCGTCGAAAACTGGAGGAGAGTTCTTCACAAATCTTTCGCTCTTTTCGCACAAAGGAAGCCGCACTTCGAAACGCGTTCCTTCGCCCGGTTCGCTCACCACCAGGATCTCGCCATTGTGCCGCGTGATGATGCCATGCGAAGCAGAAAGGCCGAGGCCTGTTCCGCTTTTGCCTTTGGTGGTAAAGAACGGTTCAAAGATCCGGGCTGCTGTTTCCGGCGGCATGCCACATCCATTATCGGCTACCCAGAAACAGCCGCTCTCAATTTCGGCGCGGGTGCCGATTTCGATCAAGCCGCCATCCGGCATCGCATCCACAGCATTAAAAATGAGATTGAGCACAACTTCGCGCAACTCGGCTAACTCACCCATCACGTAGACTGGCCCGCTGCACTCGGTCTTAACTTCGATTGTGGCCTTGGCAGATTTGCTTTGCCACTTTGGTCGGGCAATCTCGATGCTTGAAATCAATAAATCAGAAATGTCGACGGGCGCGAACTCTTTTGCGGAGTCGCGGCGCGCAAACTCGAGAATGCGACGCAGGGTCTGAGCGCCTTCTTCGACAGCGCTCGTAATAATCTTAAGACTCTTGGCGACAGCCTCATCACTAGTCCGCATCATCAGGAGCTGTGCCCGTCCCTGGATCACCGTAAGCGAGTTGTTAAGATTGTGCGCGACTCCCGCCGCCAGCTCGCCTACTGCTCGCAGTTTGTCGGATTGTGCTTGCAGCTCCCGGTGCCGCCGGCGATCGGTGACGTCACGAAGAAAAACCAGAACGCCTGTTACCTCGCTGTCTTTCCATAAAGGTGAGGTATGCGCTTCCACATCACGAATCGTGCCATCAGCGCGCACCGCCCGCATCTCGAACTCTGCGTTCTCGCCAGCAAACGCCCGTTGCAGTTTATCGTTTGCCAACTCTCGGAATTCTTCAGCGACAAATTCGATCAAGTAGCGACCCGACAACATTAGTGAGCTGTCTGCTTCATCGCGTTCGTTCATCCAGGTGATGCGACCGTTGCTATCTAGCGCGTAGATTTCATCAGGACTGCGGTCGGCAATGCTTGCCATGAATGAGCGCTGGGCGAGCGCCTCAGCTTCGGCACTTCGTAACTCAGAGATATCCCGGGCAATTACAACCGCACCGCGAAGAGTCGCTCCAGCACCCGTTTCCGGTTGTACGATTACGAGCGTCGGTTTTTCTTCTGCTCCTGCCAGCAATTCCACTTCAACACGCTGCCCGGCCTCAAGCGCTCGCTCGACGATACAGTTTTCCGCACCTTCAACGCGCCAGAACATTTCGCAGCAACGCCGGCCCTGCAACCAGGTTGCGGACTGGCCTTGCAACAACGCGCCGCTGTTATTGGCAGTTATCAGCACGCCCCGACTGTCAAACGTAAAGATTGAATCAGGTAGCGAATTGCAGAAACTCATCAGGGCATGAGCTGGCACAGCCTCAGCAGGCCCAGAGTCATCCAGATAAGTTGCGTGGCTGTTCTCGTCCATGGGGATTACTGACTTTCAGGATTGGCGGAGGGGCGCAGGGGTCCCGGCAGGCAAATCCATCCTAGCAAATCCGCGCCGGACGAGGCCAGCAGTTTTTCTGAACGGTCAAAACCTCACCTGTTTATTGTCCAAAGGTCGCTAAAGCGCAGGCGAAGGTAACTTTCCGGCGAAGGTCCAGCGGGTAGCACCGAAAATTGTCACGTTGTAAACTCAGCAGCATGTCGACGGAAGTGAAGTCAGAGACCAAGCCTGACCTTGATCAGCTTGTGGCTGCTGATATTGAAAGCTCGATCCAGCGCGCCCTGACTGAAGATCTTGGCGATGGCGATGCTACTACGAACTCGATTGTCTCACCGGATGCTCGCCTTGAGGGCTTGATCAAAGCGAAGCAACCGGGCGTGGTAGCCGGATTAAAAGTGGCCGCCGCGGTCTTCCACGCTTTGGATCAGCACGTGGAGTTCCGTGTTTTAGTTCAAGAGGGAGCATTAGTTGAGAGCGGCGCGGTTGTCGCTTCCATTTACGGATCCGCCCGCTCGATCCTAACAGCCGAACGGACTGCGCTTAACTTCCTGGGACGTATGTCGGGCATCGCAACCCTCACGCGGCAGTTTGTCGAACTGGTGGCGGGAACTTCGGCAAAGATTCTTGATACTCGCAAAACGGCTCCCGGCCTGCGAGCGATTGACAAGCTCGCCGTGCACTACGGCGGCGGGCAGAACCATCGCTTCGGGCTCTACGACATGATCCTAATCAAAGACAATCACATCGACCATGCGGGGAGTCTGGCACGCGCCGTCGGACTTGCCCGCGCGTCACGACGCGATCTCGAAATCGAGGTTGAGGCCCGCACCCTTGAGCACGTTAAAGATGCGATCGATTTGGGCGTAAAGCGCATCTTATTAGATAACATGAGCCTTGAAATGATGACTGAGGCCGTGCGCATGACTCGCGGGCGCGCACGCCTGGAGGCTTCCGGGAATGTAAATCTAACGACTGTTCGGCAGATTGCCGAAACCGGAGTCGATTTTATTTCCGTAGGAGAGTTGACTCATTCAGCAAGAGTTTTTGATTTCAGTCTAATAGTGAAAACTATCTGATTTGATAAGCGAGATTGTAAGAGAATGATTAAAGAGACAGATCCGGAAAAAATGTATCGGGCAATGCAGGCAAAATTGTCCAACGTAGTTCCTGACTTTGAATTGAAGTTGAAGTCGGAAATTGCTGCGGAGATTAACCGTCTCAAGGTTGAGAAGAACGCCGTGATCCTCGGTCACAATTACATGGAACCGACCCTATTCAACTCGGTCCCCGACTTTGTGGGCGACTCGTTGGAGCTGGCGAGAAGGGCAGCGGAAACTGATAAGGACATCATCGTGTTTTGCGGCGTTCGATTCATGGCGGAAACAGCCAAGATCTTGAATCCCACGAAAACCGTGCTGCTGCCGGCTAAGAAGGCGGGTTGTTCTCTCGCTGCCAGCATTACTGCGGAAGACGTGCGCGAGTTGAAGAGGCGGTTCCCCGGCGTTCCGGTAGTCACTTACGTGAATACCTACGCCGATGTGAAGGCTGAGTCAGACATTTGTTGCACTTCCGGTAACGCGGTGGCTGTAGTTGAATCGTTGCACACGGATAGAGTCATCTTCATACCGGATGAATATCTAGCGCGGAACGTCGCCAAGGAAACGGGAAAAGAAATCATTTTCCCAACGACCGATCCGCGCAAGACCACTGATGGTGAGCTGAACTTCCAAATGATTGGTTGGCTCGGCCGCTGCGAAGTGCACGATAAATTTACCGTCGAAGACATTGCGAACGTTAGGAAACAGTTTCCCGATGTGACAATCCTGGCGCACCCGGAATGCAGTCCGGCAGTGGTTGCAGCTTCAGATTTTTCCGGCAGTACAGGGGCGATGATCAGATTTGTGGAAAACAGTTCCGCTCCGCACTATCTGTTGCTGACCGAGTGCGCAATGGGCGATAACATCGCGGCGGCAAACCCGGACAAAGACATGCTGCGTCTGTGCAGCGTGCGCTGCCCGCACATGAATGAGATAACACTAGAAGACACGCTCGAGGCGCTTCAGAAGAATCAATACGTCATTGAACTTGCTCCGGACATCCTGGAACGAGCGGCGCGAGCGGTACAAAGAATGATCGCCATCGGGTAGTTAACCCGCTAAGAGAACCCCATTGAACAGAACCGACGTGCTGATCATCGGCTGTGGCATCGCCGGCGCCACAACCGCACTCCGACTCGCTCGCAATTCTGAACGCCAGATCACCGTCGTTACTCGCGCGCATGATCCTCACGAGTCAAATACTCGCTATGCGCAAGGTGGAATCGTCGGTCGGGGCATCGACGACGATCCGGAGTTGCTTGAGGCTGACATTCTCGAGGCAGGCGCGGGGGTGAGCTTACCGGCAGCAGCCCGAATCCTGGCCACGGAGGGCCCGTCGCTACTTAACGAAGTTCTGGAAAAAACAGCGCGCGTAAATTTCGACCAGGATGCCAACGGACAGGCTCTCTTCACGAATGAAGCGGCGCATTCGCGGCGGCGCATTCTTCATGTTGGGGACGCGACCGGCAAGGCGATCATGACGGGGCTAATCGCAGCCTTGCGCGATTGTCCTAATGTCACTATCGAATCAGATGTCACCGCGGTCGACCTAATAACCTTCCCGCATCACTCTCGAGATCCACTGGCAAACTATCGACCGATCACCTGCCACGGCGCATACATGTTCGATCGGCAGGAGCGCACGGTTCATCGTTACCTTGCTGCCACTACCGTGCTGGCTACAGGCGGCTTAGGAAGGATCTATCGCAACACCACCAATCCGCCGGGAGCACGCGGTGATGGACTTGCCATGGCCAACCGCGCCGGGGCTCGCATAGCAAATGCAGAATACGTTCAGTTTCATCCCACGGCGCTCGCGGTTCCCGGCCCCGCGGAGGGATTTCTTATTAGCGAAGCCGTTCGGGGCGAAGGCGGCGTGTTACTGACCTCGGATGGCATGCCGTTCATGGAGAGATATTCTCCCGAGTGGAAGGATCTGGCGCCACGTGACGTTGTGGCACGGGCGATTCACAGCGAAATGGAGAAGCACGACTATGCTCACGTTCTGCTTGATATCGCATCACACATGCCCGCGGATGCCATCAGGCAACGCTTCCCAAATATTTACGAACAGTGCTTACAAGCCGGCGTGGACATCACCCGTGAAACCATTCCCGTGGTGCCGGCCGCCCACTACTTCTGCGGCGGTGTACTGGTGGACGAGTGGGGCCGCTCAAGCATTGGCAATCTCTACGCAATCGGAGAGATAAGTTGCACCGGGGTCCATGGGGCCAATCGCCTGGCCTCTACCTCCCTCCTCGAAGGACTCGTGTGGGGCGATCGCGCGGCGCGACAAATCGAAACAAGCCTGGAGCGGAATCCCACGATGCAAACTGAATTCGGCAACATTCCTTCCTGGGATGAGAGCGGACTAACTGCAGATGCCGACCCGGCATTGATTCAGGGTGACATGCAGAACATCCAAAACATCATGTGGCACTACGTGGGACTGGTGCGCAGTAACGAGAGGCTCTCGCGCGCGATTCGTGAACTGCGACACCTCTGGAATGAGATCGAAACCTTCTATCGAACAACCAGGCTAGATGACGGCTTGATTGGGCTGCGCAATGCGGTTGAAGTCGCGCTGATAGTGGCGCAAGCTGCATTACATAACCGGCAAAGTCGTGGCTGTCATTATCGTCAGGATTCGGCAGTACTGGAGGGTGATCGTCTGATCTAAGCTTGCCTGCACTATTCTCGGACCAAAAGAAAACCGGGTGAGCCTTGACGGCCCACCCGGTGCTTTTTGCTTGCTGCTCTTTTTAGAAATGGAACCGAGCAGCAAATTGGATTTGACGCTCGCGAATGAGCGAATTACCGGTGCCGTTGGGCACGCCAAAGTTCGGTCCATTAGGCGTGAAGCTAAGGTTGGAACCGGAGAATGTATAGAGAGTAGAATTCACACTCGTGACCTGATAACGGTTAAAGAGGTTGAATGCCTCTCCCAAAATCTCAAGGTTGGCCGTTTCGGTAAAGCGGAAACGGCGAGAAACGCGCAGGTCAACGTTCACAATCTTGCGTTGACGGAAGGCATTGCGCTCAAAAAGGAGCGGAATGCGGCCCAGCGCTCCTGAGCCCGTGATGCCGCCCGCGATCGAGCTTGGTCCAAACCCGCTAATGTTGGCTGAATAGGCAGTACCATCCTGAACCAAAACTATGGGCGAGATAGTGAAGCCGCCAAAGATCGCCCGACCTGCCGCGCTGTCTTTCAACCCTCCCGGCAATCCCGGGGTCCAGACTGCGCTCGCGACGAAGCGATTCGGGATATCCAAATTCGACCGGCCCTTTTCCAGGCTAAGGTCAAAAGGATTAAGTGGTCCGTTGGTGAATGTAAAGGTCGCAGAATTCTGGCCAGTGTCAGTTGTACGCGAGCGCGTGTAGTTCACCTGGAACTGCAGCCCTTTGGAGAGGCGGCGGTTCGCTTGTAAGACCAGCGCCGTATATTCGGTCTTGATCGAGCTGGTGATTTCAGTAATCGCACCGAAACGGGTGTCTGGTCGAGTACCGGTAAAGAACGGAACAGTAATGCTCTGGCCGTTGAGCGGGCCGCCGTTGATGAAGTTGAAGGTCCTGGTAACCGGAGCCGGCAGATTCCGATCAGTAAAGGTTGGTAGTCTGCGACCGAGGCTCACCAGGAACGAAGCGGAGATCATCGTGTTAGGCAGAATTTCCCGTTCCAACACGACATCAGCCTGATGGATTTGCGGACTCGCCATGTGGTCTGAGAAGACCACAATGTTCGGCGCGGCCGTGCTGACGCTCGGCGGAGCTGCGAAGACGTTCGGAAAAATCGGAGAACCGGCGGCTGTTGCGGAAAGCTGGAAGACTCGCTGTGCAGAAGTCGTACCAGTGTTGCTGATGGCATTGATAATTGTTGAATTGATAATTCGGCCGTAGTAAATGCCGTAGCCACCGCGAACCGAAGTCTTGCCGTCACCGGTTATGTCATAAGCGAAGCCAAACCGCGGTCCAAAGTTGTTCTTATCGGCCGGAAGCGACTTCGTTTGATCTGGCCCCACGAGTTGACCCGTTAAGTTCGACAAAGAACTGGGAATTTGCGGCTCAGGCAGTTTCTCGTACTCATAACGCATGCCGAGATTGACGCTCAAGCGTGGTGTCACACGAATATCATCCTGAACGAAGAAGTTGTAGTCCGTCGTCCTGATCCTGAATGCCGTGGGACCAAATGCCTGTTGGTAGTTACTGGTGTAACAGCGGCCTCCGCGCAACGCAGCGCGGGCACCAGCAATACCGAAACACTGGCTCGTGGCCAAACCACCGCTGGTTGTCAGGTTCGTGTAGTCAATAATGAAATCGCCGAGGTTGCTGTAGTTGTAGCTGCCACTCTCCAGCCTGAGGTTGTCCAGCAGGTCATTGACGCGATTAATGTCCCCGCCAAATTTGAGCGTGTGCTGACCCCTTGTAACCGTCATCGTGTCGGCGTACTGCCACCGTTTTTCATCCGGGTTGGCAAAGCGCTCAAGGAAGTCCTGTTTACCAAAGGTAAAACCATTTACGCCGATTTGCGGTGGGCGACCATTGGAGGTAGCGAGAATGACCTCACCAGGCGACGGCTCATTACTGAAGGCGAACAAATTATCGCGACCGTATTGGAAGCGAGCCTCGTTCAAAATTGTCGGAGTCAGAGTGGAAGTCAATCGCAGATTAAGACTGTCCGTCTGCACGAAGTCATCACCAAAGGTCGCAATGCCTTTAATCGTCGTCGGCTGCGTCTCAATACCAGAGGGCGACTGCGAACGCATGCGATTGTACGAGCCGGTTAGCGTGTGGTTGGGGTTTATGACCCAGTCAATCTTGGGAAAGAAGATTCGCTGATCCTGAGTGCGCGGCACCGGGCCGGTCAAACCAGCGAGGAAGTTCAAAGCTGCATCAATCCGGGCATCGGTGATGACCGCAGGGTTACGCGACTTGAGAGTGTTTCTATCAGCCGTGCTCAGATTGAGATAGGTGGCATTGGGGAATACCGCAGCGCCGGGAAACCGTCTTTTTTGCTCATCGTAGGTGAAGAAAAAGAAAAGCCTGTCCTTTACGATTGGACCGCCAATCGAACCGCCAAACTGTTTACGAACATCCTCCGGCTTAAAGGTCTGGGCAACGCCAACCCCATTTACCAAGACAGTGCGAGTCGTGGTCGGATTTGTTGCACCCAACTTGTTGTCGCGCAGGTAAAAGAACAGGCTGCCATGGAATGAGTTGGTTCCGCTCTGGGTGACCGTATTAACTACGCCGCCTGCGGCACGCCCGTATTCAGCGGAATAGTTGGAGGTATTCACCTGAAACTCACGAATTGCCGCTTGACTGACAACATAACTGATACGCGTGCGGCCACGTTCTTCTGCGTAGAAAGCATTGTTGTTGTCGCCGCCATCCACGGTACTGTTATTTAGCAACCCCGAAATTCCGCGGAAGCTGATTAAGCCGAAGTTGCCATCAGGCACGACGCCCGGAGTGAGCAGGACGAAATTCGACGCCCGGCGCCCGTTAATCGGCAGCTCGTTGATCGATGTCTGGTTGAGGTTGCTAGTAAAATCCGACTGGCTGGTATTGATTACCGGAGCTTCACTGGTGACTTCCACCGTGCCGGACACCGGTCCGATCGAAAGTGCAGCGTTTACCTCTGTCACGCGTCCTACTTCCACAACCACATTCTGGGTGAAAGGACTAAATCCTGACCCGTTAACTGTGACTGAGTAGTTGCCGGGCTGGAGGTTCACGATGCGGAAGGATCCCTGATCGTCGGCAGTGCCGGTATCTTCCTTATTAGTTTCCGTGTTCAAGACGGTTATTGTAGCTCCTGGCACCACTTCCTTATTCGGATTGGTGACGACGCCGCCAATTGCACCCAAGGTTGCGGACTGGGCAAAGGCGGTCGCGCTGATTGCGAGCGTCAAGAAGAGCACGCAAGTGAGACTTAGAATTTTCGACATAGAGGGAACTCCTTCAGCAAGTAGTAACGTTGAGTGTTGCATGCGCGCCTGAGCGCACAGCGCACAAAATGAATTTGGATTTCGAGAGCAAAGGGACTATGCAATCAAGAAGACAATGGCGACTAAAACCACAAGGTGGAATTCGACCTTCTACCATGTCACAAGGGCCTTGCGCAAGCATTATCCAATAAATTCCAGCTTAACTTTCCTCGTGCCTGGGGCCGAACGGTAAAGCGGCAAACTTCAGCGCAAGATTTTTTCGCAATAGTCGTGCCGATTGTTTGTGGTGAGCTGACTTGATAAGAAGACTCGTTTTTTTCGCTGACTTTGAAACGAGCGCGCAGTTCTCGACAATCCTTTTTATTAGGAATTTGGATTTTATCGGAAATTCAGGAAATACAAAGCTGGAGAGTCTGGTGCATCGGGAACTAAACCTTAAACTCGTTCCACGATCATAGCGATGCCCTGTCCACCTCCGATGCAAGCAGTTGCTAATGCATAACGGCCCGCGCGCCGGTGCAATTCATGCAACACGGTTAGAACGAGACGCGTTCCTGTTGCTCCTAAAGGATGGCCAAGAGCGATCGCCCCGCCATTCACATTCGTCTTTGCGCGATCAAGCCCAAGCTCGCTTTCCACGGCCAGGTACTGCGCCGCGAAAGCTTCGTTTACTTCAATCAAGTCCATATCCGCCAACTTAAGGCCGGCTTTCTCCAAAGCTTTGAGACTTGCAGGTACGGGACCGATACCCATTATTTCAGGCTCCACTCCTGCATAAGCCCAACTAACAATTCGACCAAGTGCTTTCAAACCTTTCTCCTGCACGAATTCTCCTCCCGCAATAACCAGCGCCGCGGCGCCATCAACTATCCCTGACGCATTGCCGGCAGTAACAAAACCATCCTTGGCGAAAGCAGGCCGTAGCTTTGCCAACCCCTCTAGAGTCGTTTCGGGACGCAGATGGTCGTCCTTTTCGAAGCTGAAACTCCCTTTGCGCGATTTCACCTCCACGGGCACGATTTCCTCAGCAAAAATCCCAGCATCTTGCGCTCGCTTGGCTTCCTGCTGCGAACGAAGAGCGTAAGCGTCCTGTTCCTCCCGCGAAATCTCAAAACGACGCGCAAGGTTTTCAGCGGTGCCGGCCATTGGCGTATTGCAGTAGGTATCGAGCAAGGCGACCATCAAACTGTCTTCGAGTTTTCCCTCGCCGAGCGCGAAACCTGATCGCGCACCGCGGATAACATGCGGAGCCTGAGACATGGATTCGATACCGCCAACCAGAGCGGTGCGTGCTTCGCCAAGTTGAATCATTTGTGCGCCGGAAACGATCGCCTGGATGCCGCTCCCGCAAAGTCGATTAACGGTTAGGGCCGGCCGATCAAATGGCACGCCTGCCTTCAAGGCTACGTGCCGCGCACCATAGATCGCGTCGCCCGAAGTCTGCAGCGCATTGCCAATGATCGCGTGGTCGATCTCTTGCGGGTCGACATTCGTTGCTTCCAATGCACCTCGCGCCGCAGTGGCGCCCAAATCAATTGCCGAAATATCTTTCAAAGCGCCGACGTATTGACCCATCGCCGTACGCTTCCCACCCAATATGAAAACATCACTTGGCATTTAGCTTGCCTTTCTCTTTTTATCGTTTGGAAAAGATGAGGCTAACAAACGAACCAGTGAGGGTCAAATTGCTACCACTGCGCCGATTTCTATGATAGAAGACTGCAACCTTTTGGAAACATCGACCACTGCGCTTAGCGCAACCTCGAAGATTCGCGACTAACGGATCTCACTTACCAATCAGACTGAGCTTGTTCGGAGGCGTTCTCCACGCATTTATATGAAGACGGGTCTTTTGTAATTGGCGCCGTTGCAGCGAACGGCGTTTCGTAAGTCCACCGACGTGTCTTTAGGGGAGGCTTAGATGAACATTAGAATGTTGAGCATCGCTCTGGTGCTGGCGCTTTTCGTCGTAATCGCGCCGGAATGCTCGGGCCAGGACTTCGAGCAGGTTTTCAAACAGCAAGAGCGTTATACCTTGCCGTTGGAGTTGCAGTTTTCCCGGAAAAACCAGAAGCCATTGCAGCGCGCAGTTTCCTTCCTGCTGGATTCAGGGCCTAACGGGTTCGCGACAGGTTTTATCGTTGGCGATGGTTTGGTAATGACTGCATATCACGTTGTCTCAGGAGAGCTGAGTGACTCGAAGAAAGTCGTGCTTGGCTTCTCGCGTGATGATGCACTCGACGTAAAAGTCTGGGTGCACGGTCGCGAGGCAACCGTGATTCGGATCGACAAGGATGCGGACCTGGCATTACTTGCGGTTGAAGGACTGCGGAAACAAACCAGGATACCGTCATTCAAGACCCTGCCAGAGAACAACGAAAAGTTATTCCTGATTGCCCGACCACACGGGGACCGGATTGTTACCTCGGGAGTATTTCACGGTGCTTATGCCTTGCGCGGGCTCCAATACTTATCTGTTAAGATTCAAAGCCGGGATGGTTTCTCGGGAAGTCCGGTCTACAATCAGAAAGCTGAGCTGGTGGGGATATTCAGCGGATACGACTGGTCGCAAAAGGTCGCCTTGATTAGCCCGGGTGAACGGGCGCAAAAGCTCCTTGAAGACCATATCGCTGAACCTAAAACCGGCAAGTAAATACCAGTAGTTCATTTTGTACGGATTAGCCGCCCGGGGTGTGACAGGCTTACTGCGCCAGGGAGCTAGTCGGCTGTCTTTTGCCTTGCAAACGCAGTATCGCATCTGTCAAGATCTGCCACTCTCACGAAGGGGTCTGTGCTCGAGCGAGTCCCACCGCAGAGAAATTTCCCAGACTTTGATTCTCAACCAGGAGTCATCCCATGATAGTTCGCAGATTCTTGCCCGTTTCCCTCGGCGCCCTTGCTGCAATTGCCTCGGCAACGATTGCTCTTGTTCTGGTCCCCGTTTCCGCACGTTCGCAGTCTCTTGATCGCATCGAGCGTGAACGCGCGCTGTCGATGCTTAACATCGTTAAGAGTGACTTGAAGAGCAATTATTACGATCCGGCGTTTCGCGGGATGGACGTTGACGCTCGTTTCAAGACGGCGGAAGAAAAGGTGAAGGCAGCAACATCGCTCGGCCAGGCCTTCGGAATCATTGCCCAAGCCTTACTTGACCTAAATGATTCGCACACTATTTTTATCCCCCCGCGACGTCCGGAAACGATCACGTACGGATGGCAGATGCAAATGGTTGGGGATAAGTGTTACGTGGTCGCTGTTAAGCCCGGCAGCGATGCGGCTGCACAAGGTTTGAAAGAAGGCGATCAGGTGATCTCGGTGATGGGCTTCAAGCCAACTCGGAAAGAGTTTTGGAAGGTGCGTTACTACTACAACTTTATTAGTCCCCGGCCGGCGCTGGTTGCCGTAGTTCAAAGTCCCGGCGGCGAGCCTCGAGAGCTGGAGCTCAAGGCTAAGGTGAAACCCGGTACCGTCATTAAGGATCTCACTAATGACCTCGAGGTTTTCGACGTCCTGCGAAACGTCGAAGACAATTACATGCTCGGTCGACACCGGTACTACGAAGACGTCGAAGGCGTGTTTGTGTGGAAGATGCCCGAGTTTGATTTAACCGACAAAGGCGTGGATGAAATGATGGACAAGGCGAAGAAAAAGAACGCCATGATCCTGGACTTGCGCAACAACCCAGGCGGTGCGGTCAAGACGTTGCAACGTTTGATAGGAAACTTCTTCGATAAAGATATGAAGCTGGCCGATGCAAAAGAGCGGAAGGCCACCAAGCCGGAAATAGCCAAGACACGCGGCAGTTCGCCTTTCACGGGAAAGCTCGTCGTGCTGCTTGATAGCAATTCAGCTTCATGTGCAGAACTTTTTGCCCGGCTGATGCAACTTGAGAAACGGGCCGTAATCATCGGCGACTTGTCTGATGGCAAGGTGATGCGCAGTCGCTCGTATGATCATAATTTGGGCGCAGAAACTCTCGTGTCCTTCTACGTGAACGTGACTAATGCGGATTACATCATGTCAGACGGACAGAGCCTGGAAAACGTCGGAGTTAAGCCGGATGAATTACTACTTCCCACCGGAGAAGACCTGACCGCGAAGCGTGATGTGGTGATGGCCCGAGCGTTCGAGGTTCTCGGGGTGAAGATGGCTCCTGAGAGGGCCGGGAAGATGTTCCCAATCCTGTGGGAGAAACCTTAGGCAATTGCCGATTGGTAAAGGAGCCAATCAAGAATCGAGATCGTGAGTCGAGTGTCGTTAAATACTAATTGGCAATCGCCAGTCTTCCGGGCTCATTCCTTGAAGCGATGCACGGCGCGGTAACGATGTAGCAGTTCTTCCAAAAAGCCTTCATAGGTGAACGTCGATAATTCGTATCCCGGCCGCATTTGATAGAGCAAAGGGATTGAGACCCGCCAGGCCATCCACTGCCGCGCCGCGTCGCCGAGTTCCCAACGCCGTCGCAGGAAAGTCTCTACTACTTCAATCTGTGCTTCGCTCAGATTGTTAACACTACCGGTAAAGTCGACCGGAGGAAACGCCCGGCGCAGAGCAGGATCGCTGATGGGTGCAGCGAACACCTTCGCAAATGCGGGTGCTTCGGCTTCACGTTCGCGGACCACAACTG
>DASSCX010000129.1:0-6000 GCA_035697425.1 Pyrinomonadaceae bacterium
CCGGGGATCCATCAGGATCCGCAGCGCATCGTCGAACTACTAAAAGCGCGACCCGATCCTCTTGTGAGTCAGTTTCGCGCTACCTATTCGACGCTTCTGAATCTGCTCGATGCTTATGGAAACTTTGCACAAGTCCGGCAAATCGCGGAAAAAAGCTTTGCCCATCGAGACGCGGCGCAGCAGATAACTCACCTTGAGGTTGAGCGCGTTGCTGCGGAAACGCGAATTCGCGAGAGGATCGAGATAGCGAACTGCGGGTTGAAAGTTGGTGATGCTTTGGGCCTCGAGCGACTCTTGAGTGCTCGCGACCGTCTGCAACAGACAAAACCACAAACCCGAGTCGAAGTCTTGTTACGCTGGCTCGATGAAGTGGTGCAACCAGGTCGAGTCGTCGGAATCGGACGGAGTGGCAAACGTCTCGTCATGGTTACACAACGACGAAACAGCAACGTGCTCGGGGTTCGCGAGGACGGTCGCAGCCTGAGTTTGACTCTGCAGCGGATCGGTAGAGTCTACGAACCGATCTATCCGCTGCGTGAAGAGAGCATTGCGGACGCGTTCGCGGAGGTGCAGGCTCGCGGCAAGGACCTCGTGCTGGCCGAGCCGCGGCTGCGTGATGTCAAAGATGAAGAGTCTGACGCGTTTGAGGCACTTGAGAGTTTTATCGAATCGCTGACCGGAAGCGGCGATAAAGGACCAGAGCAAGCGCGGTGCGCCGAAGTGTTATGGGCTGCCTTGCCTGACGCCGAGGCGCTCCAGAACGCTGTGCGCCGCAGCGAAGTTCTGCGCGACGAAGTTTGGCAGCCATTCGAGAAGCGCGCGCGCGTGCTGGCGAAGTTTGGATACCTCGACTTTGAATCTGAGCAGGTTACGGAGCGGGGGCGTTGGCTCGCCGATCTGCATGTTGACAGGCCTTTGCTGGTTGGCGAAGCCTTAGAGCGAGGTTTGTTTGCGTCCATTGATAGTACTCGTCTCGCTGCGGTGTTGGCTGCATTGACTGCTGATGAAGATCGCGATTACGGAGAGTTGGAGTTGGACGATACTGTAGTAACCACATTGGGCCAGTTTGAAGAAATTGGATTTGGCGTGGCGACTGCGGAATGGGAACAGGGAATCGAGCCCGCGCCAGACTTAAATTTTTCCGCAGCTGGAGCTGCGGCACGCTGGGCAGCGGGAATGGAATGGTCGACCCTGGTGCAGAAGACACGCGCCGAGGAAGGCGATTTGTTTCGCATGCTTTCGCGAACCGGGGAGGCCTTGTTGCAGATTGCCGGTTTAAGAAAAGCGCATTTACAGGCAGCCCACGTGGCACGGACCGCCGCGGAATCGGTGTTGAGAGATCCGGTGAGGTAGACGCGTAGCGTCGCCCATGATTTTCAGTCGTCGCTGACGCGACGCGGGCTGATCCTGCGAAACCCGGCGTTGAAACGCCGGGCTAAATCAAAGCGACGCTACGCGTCGATGAATCTTTCGATGAGGAGACGCATTAATGGCCCTGATTGGCGCCAATGAACTTAAACGCAAGTTGCTGATTACTGTTGAAGGCCAACCGTATGTTGTCCTCGAGGTCTTTTTTGCATCACCGACAGCGCGCGGCGCGGCCACAATGGTGCGCACGCGTTTGCGCCAACTAATAACCGGCGCCGTACTGGAGAAGAGCTTTCGTTCGAGCGAGAAATTTGAAGAACCGGACGTGGAACTCGCTCCCGCTTCGTTCCTTTACAGCGATACCGACGGCTGTCACTTCATGGAAGAAAAAAGTTATGAACAGTTCGCTTTTCCGACCGAAGAGATTGGCAATGATCGAAATTATCTGAAGGAAGGCGTTTCGCTTCAGGTCCTGAAATACAACGGCGCGCCGGTTTCTTTACAACTGCCGCAGTACGTTGAGTTGGCTGTTGTTTCTACGGAACTGGGCCTGCGGGGAGATACCGCGGCCGGCGGCGCCACCAAGCTGGCGACGCTCGAAACCGGACTGCAAGCACGCGTCCCATTGTTCATCAAGGAAGGTGAACTCGTGCGCGTGAATACACAAACGGGCGAAGTCGCAGGGCGCGCGTGAATACCGAATGTTATGGGACGACAAAATCAAAACGGGGAGCGATAGCGACCGGGCTAAGTGGTTGCTCATGTTAACAAGCGGAAAGCAGATTGGCGTTACCACAGTGCTTCTTGCTCTATTGCTCTTCAGCGCCTGCCAATCCAATAATCCAAACCTCGGGCCTCAAATCGGCAAACAAGAATCAGAATCAATGACGACTACTCCGATTTCAGGTCCGGTCAATTATGTCGCACTGGGAGATTCAACCGGAATCGGCGTGGGCGCGCGCAACGGAGGTTATGTTGCGCGTCTATTCGAGCACATAGTTTCTGAGCGCCCGGGATCCAAGTTGACGAATCTGTGTGTGAGCGGGGCGACGACCGAAGATGTCCTGCGCAATCAGTTGCATCGTGGCATCGCCACCGATCCTAATTTAGTCACACTGGGGATCGGCATTAACGACATCGGCCACGGCATGGGATTGGAGGAGTTCGCCCGCAACTACGAGGAAATTCTCAGCCAGCTGAGAAAAGGTACGCGCGCGAAAATAGTCGTGACAAACATCCCCGATATTTCCAGCGCACCAAGGATTCCAGAATTTGCGCGGCCCCAGTATCAACAAGCGATAGTTGCTTTCAATGAACGGCTCGGAGTAATCGCCGCTCGTTACGAGGTGACACTGTTTGACGTGCATTCCTCGACGCGAGATCAACTGCCTTCACATCCCGAGTTTTTCTCCGGCGACGGTTTTCATCCTTCTGATGCCGGCTATGAGTTCTGGGCGA
Source organism: Pyrinomonadaceae bacterium (assembly GCA_035697425.1). GTDB lineage: Bacteria > Acidobacteriota > Blastocatellia > Pyrinomonadales > Pyrinomonadaceae > PSRF01. Next base: position 2,827 of record DASSCX010000129.1, read on the forward strand.
AGGAAATGTGGCCGGTGATTGCTCGCGTGATTGGACTCGACCCTGGTCGCGAGTAACCATACAAAAATCAGCGCCGTGGGAGCACAACGCGTTTCTTCGTAGCTGTCCTACCGGCCTGACAAAACAGAGGGCGCAAACCTTCGAATTTAACCGCTTCACCGAATGCTCTTTACTCGCTGCCAGCAAGGCTCGTAACATCCCGGCGCGCATTGAGCTCGAAATACACCGCAAACGCCGAGTGAATGAGGATGAATCGTCCCGCCTGAATACAAATGGCACTTTCCTCCGGAACAAAACTGGGCCACTACGAAATCCGTTCCCTGGTTGGCGCCGGCGGCATGGGTGAAGTTTATCTGGCCGTTGATACAGAACTGGATCGCACGGTGGCGATCAAGATCCTTCCCGAAACCCTCGCTGCGGACCAACAGCGTCTGCAGCGTTTCATTCAGGAAGCAAAGGCAGCTTCGGCTTTGAACCATCCGCACATCCTTACCATTCATGAGATCGGTACAACTGGGGCTTCCCGTTTCATAGCTACTGAGTTTATCGATGGTGATACTCTGCGACACCGCATCGGGTCGGGAATGAAGCTCGAAGAGATCCTCGAAATTTCGATTCAGATCTCAAGCGCCCTCGAAGCTGCACATACTGCGGGGATCGTGCATCGGGATATCAAACCTGAAAACGTCATGGTTAGACGTGACGGTTATGCAAAGGTCCTCGACTTTGGTCTCGCCAAGTTGAGCCAGCCACCTGGTGCGATCCCGGATACCGAGGCTCCAACCCAAGCTCTGGTCAATACCGGCGCCGGCACAGTGATGGGCACTGCGAGTTATATGTCCCCTGAGCAGGCAAAAGGAACAGCGCTAGATCACCGCACGGATTTGTGGAGCGTCGGGGCAATGCTCTACGAAATGATAACCGGCCACTTGCCCTTCGTGGGCGAGACTCCCACCGAAACCATTTCTCTCATCTTGCAGAAAGAACCAGCCCCGCTCACACGTTATGCAAATGAAGTCCCGGCTGAACTGGAGCGGATTGTCACTAAAGCACTTACAAAGAACCGCGAAGAGCGATATCAGACTGCCCGGGATCTGCTTATTGATTTGCGTAATCTGAGACGCAAGCTTGAAGTTGACGCTGAGATAGATCGTACCGTGCCTCCGGAGCTTCGCGGTGTTGCCTCAACGGGCGGCCTCCAGAGCGGAGCTTCGACCGCCTCAGGTACAAGGGCTGCGACAAGATCGGGTGGCGTTCAGCAGACATCGAGTGCCGAGTACATCGTCTCCGGAATTAAGCAGCACAAGATCGCCACCCTGATGATTGTTCTGGCGCTGGTAATTGCTGCTGCCGGTGTTAGCGTCTTTCTCTACACGCGTAATGTGAAACCTGCAATTGAGTCCATCGCGGTCCTTCCTTTCGCCAACACGAGCAGCGATTCAGATACGGAATATCTGTCGGACGGTATCTCTGAAACGCTGATTAACAGCCTGACGCAGCTGCAGTACCTGCGCGTTGTGGCCCGCACGACTGCCTTTCGTTACAAGGGCAAAGAAATTGATCCGCAAACTATCGGACGTGAATTGAATGTAAATGCGGTGTTGACCGGCCGCGTGCGGCAATCCGGCGACAGCTTGAACGTGCAGGTTGATTTAGTCGATGTTGCCACCGGGGCTCAGCTTTGGGGGGAGGAGTATGAAAGAAAGATTTCCGATGTGCTGGAGGTCAAGCAGGATATTGCGCGAGAAATTACAGAGAAGCTGAGGCTCAGAATATCAGGTGAAGAACAGAAACAACTTCTGGAGCGGGATTCACGGAGTGCCGAGGCTTACCAACTGTATTTGAAGGGTCGCTTTCATTGGAACAAACGCACTCGTGAGGGACTCAACAAGTCAGCTGAGTATTTCAATCAGGCAATCGAACACGACCCTAATTACGCGCTGGCCTATGCTGGTCTTGCGGATTCCTGGTTCGTTATGGGCTGGTATAGGTATGCCGTTCCCAAAGACGCATACGAAAGAGCGAAGTCAGCCGCGCTTAAAGCTTTGGAGATTGATCCGAAGCTGGCTGAAGCACACGTTTCGCTTGCGATGATCAGGGCGAGTTATGATTGGAACTGGTCTGAGGCTGAGAGGGAATTCAAACTCGCCATTGAGTTAAATCCCAACTACGCCACCGGGCACCATCGTTACTCTCTGTTTCTACCCATTATGGGCCGGTTAGAGGAAGCGGTTGCCGAAGCAAAGAAAGCGCAGGAGCTTGATCCGTTATCGCTGATCATAAGCGAGAACGTTGGAGACATGTTGTTTCTGGCGCGGCGCTACGATGAGGCCAAACAACAACTTTACAAAACGCTCGAGCTGGATCCGAACTTTCTGGTGGCGCACGACACCCTGGCCAAGGTTTACGAAGTGGAAGGGATGCACGAAAAGGCGCTTGACGTATCTTTAGTCGGGGAGCCGCCCGAAGTGATTGCCGATGTTAAGAAAATTTACGCCACCTCCGGCATTCGGGGCGTTTGGCAAGCTCGGATTGATGACCTTCTGGAGTACTCAAAGCGAGAGTACGTTTCGCCTTATTCACTTGCTATGCTCTACGCGCGGCTCGGCGAAAATGACAAGGCTTTCGAGTGGTTGGAGAGAGCTGTCGAGGGTCGGTCGGCGAATCTCACTTACCTCATTGCGGATCCACGATTCGATCAACTTCGCCGTGATCCGCGTTTTACAGGGCTCCTGCGGCGGATGGGTCTCCAGCAGTGAGTTGTCCGACCGCTGTGAAACGCTTTGTTTAGTCTCAGCAAATCCCGATAGGAGTTTATTGTCATGAACCGATCAATTCTTGAGAAGGAACTTAAGAGAGTGAAGGTCAGTCTAAAAGGCTGGCTGCCCGTTCTGGAGTGCGATGATTGTAAAGAGAGATGGCAACCCTTCAATGACGCCGTGGGGGAGCAGGCGCCCACTGCGAAGCTCGACTATTGGCGTTGTCCTCACAACTGCAATGCGACAAAGCAGGTGAGCCGCGAGATACAGGTTGCACTTCCGAGATACGTGATCATGAACGGCATCCCAGGAATGATTTTTGGCGATGAGGATCTGCCCGGATTCGAACGCTATGTGCGTTCTATGGACGCTACAGAAATTCCGACCCGCGCAGGAGCGAGCGTCAAGAGCTCTT
>DASSCX010000130.1:0-5507 GCA_035697425.1 Pyrinomonadaceae bacterium
TTTGCCATTAGGCCAATGAGACGGCGCGGCGTTGTTAGTCTCGCGGACAAATTCCGCGTACTCCCCATTCACAATTTCATTTCGATCGAGAAAGAATGTCTTAACTGCAACTGAATGAGCGGGACGTTCCTGTAGCGGTCCATCGTTGCGGCCCATTTGAAAACTACCTCCGGGAATCTCGACGAGGTCCGCTTTGAACGTCTGGGTTGTGGTGACGGTTGGTGAAGGCGTGGGCCGATCGGGGTCGGTGACAATCGGTTCCGATCTCGTCATTACGTACGCGGTGATTGCACCGCCCAAGATCAGGACAGCCACCACGGCAGCAGCGCCCACATAGAGAGCTGTGTTTCGCGGTTTCGGCGAGATATCAACATGAACTCGTCCGGCCCGATCCGCTAGTCCGGGAGCAGTCCCGGAAAGCGCATTGGCGCTGGATTGGTGCAACTGTGTGGCCTCAGGATCTATCGCTTCCGCGGCTGGCGTCATGCTGGTGGAGAGGCGCGCGAGTCGGGCCTCCAAATCACTCGCCTGGCGCGCCACACGTTCCAATTGTTCCCGCTGTTGTCGTTCGCGCTCTTCCTTTTCTTCGCGCTCTTTGCGCAACCGATCTTCTTCGGCCTTTCTCGTGCGCGCAGCAGCGTCTTGCGCTTCCCGTCGCGCTTCGGCCTCACGCACTAACTCTTCACGCGCGGCTCGCTCACGCGCCTCCTGTTCATCTTGCGTCTCGGATGCCGTCACCTGCCCGGTCCTTCCGTCTTCGCCGAGAGCGGTTTTGTTTCCCAGGGCCGAGAGTGACTCGGTGGGCGCCTGAACATTGGTTTTTTGGCCAACTTCAACTTCGGGATCGGTACCGGAGAGGGGTGAAACCAAAGTTCGATTCGGATCGACCGTGCCGGTATCGCGAAGAGGAGCGGTCCTGGTGTCGGGAGTAGCGTTAACCGCGTTGCGGAGTTCTATCAAAAACTCACCGACGGAAGGTGTGCGCGCCGCCACATCTTTTTCGAGAGCGTGGCGCACCACTGCCTCGATCGCCGGATCCACTTGCACTCCGATTGATTGAAAGCTGGGGGGCGGGAGCGTCAGATGTTTTTTCATGATCGACGGAATCGACGTCCCTTTGAAAGGCACGTCGCCCGCGAGCATTTGATACAGAATGATCCCCAAACTGTAGACATCGGCGCGCGCATCCGGCTCTTCATCTGACCACTGTTCCGGCGCCATATAAAAAGGTGAACCCATCAGCCCAGTGGTTTTGGCTTGAACAAATGATCCCAATAGCTCGCCGGATTTAATCTTGGCCAACCCGAAGTCGAGAATCTTTACACCTTCCGCAATCGACATCTTGTCCTGCGTCATGATGTTCAGCGGCTTCAGATCTCGATGCACGATGTTCATGCGATGGGCGGCGGAAACACCCGCCCCAATCGCGTTCATCAACTCGAGCGCGCGGCGGGGCGGCATCGCTCCCTCTTCGGCCAGCAACTCCTGCAACGACCTGCCGCTCACAAACTCCATCACCAGGAAAGGCATGGTGCCCCGCACGACACCGAAGTCGGTGACGGCAATGATGTTTGGATGGCGAATGGCGGCGGCGGCCAGCGCTTCCTGACGGAAACGCGTAACCAGCATCGGATCGTTGCCGACAAGATCCGGCAAGATCACTTTGATGGCGTGCGCGGTCTTAAGGAAAATATGGCGGGCTTGAAAGACGACCCCCATGCCACCCTGACCAAGTCGTCTTTCCAATTGATAACGTGCGTCGAGGATAGGTTCGCCCAGCAGCGATTGGGTGGTGGCATCGCCATCCTGAGGACAATGATTTATGTCATCGGGGAAGCAGCGCCTGCAGGCTGGACATTCTTTCATTGAAAGGCTCGAAGGGTTTCTCGGGACTACCCGCTTGGGGACCGGAAGCTGATCAGTAGCCCACGCGCTTTCCGCACGGCTGAATGGTGCAAACGCGCTTTCTGATTCTAACTAACACTCTGCCCGAGCCGCAACAGCGATTGAAATCATTCCCGCTGGGAGCGACTACCCAACTAACGGACAACTATGTTCACGAGACGGCGTGGAACCACCACTACTTTTACGACCTCGTGTCCATCAATGAAGCTTCGCACTTTTTCATCGGCGAGCGCAGCAGCGCGCAGATCTTCTTCACTTACGTCCGGTGCAGCCAGCACGCGCGCACGCAAGCGACCATTTACCTGAATCGGGATCTCCAACTCTTCCTTTCGTGCCCATTCAGGGTCAGCCTGTGGCCAGGTTGGGACCGCCGCTACCGTGGCTTGTGCCAACAAACCACCGCTGTGTCCCAGTTTCTCCCAGAGTTCTTCGGCAATATGCGGGCAGAAGGGCGCCAGCATTAACGTGAGCGACTCCAGCGCTTCCCGCACGGCAAATAAATCACTGGGCGAGGCGGTGTCAGGCTGAACCTCAAGATCAGTCAGCTCGTTGAACAGTTCCATCAAGGCTGCCACGCTTGTGTTTAAGTGCAGATGTTCGAAGTCGTTCGTGACGCGAGCAATCGTTTGATGAGTCTTGCGTCGCAACGCGCGCGCGCCGGCGCTGAACTCCCCGGCCTGCGCTGCTGGCACTCGTTGCCCCGGATCGGCGAGTCGTTCGTGCCAACGCCACACCATCGTATAGACCTTGCGCAGAAAACGGACCGCCCCCTCGATGCCTGTTTCGTTCCAACGCAACTCGTTTTCAACCGGCGCTGCAAACAGGATGAAAAGCCGCGCCGCGTCGGCGCCAAACGCTTCGATCATTTCGTCTGGATCGACACCGTTCCCCAAACTCTTGGACATCGCCTTCCATTCATCAGTGCCTTCCACACGGTTAGTCACCATGCCTTGCGTCAACAACTTCTTCACCGGTTCGGCAAATGAGATTAGACCCAGGTCGCGCATCACCTTATTCCAGAAGCGCGCGTAGATCAGGTGCAATACCGCATGAGAGTCGCCGCCAATGTATTGATCGACGGGGATCCATTGTTTGACGATTTCCGGGTCAAAGGGCGCTGCCTCGTTACGCGGATCGCAGTAACGAAAGAAATACCAGGACGAGTCGACAAACGTATCCATCGTATCCGTCTCGCGCCGGGCCGGACCGTCGCACTGGGGACACGTAGTGTTCACAAACTCGGGCACGCCCGACAATGGTGATTCACCACTGCCGGTAAACTCCGCTGTTTCGGGGAGCAGCACCGGCAAGTCTTTATAAGGCACAGCTACTGAACCACACTTGGCACAGTCAATAATCGGAACCGGGGCGCCCCAGAAGCGTTGCCGCGAGATTCCCCAATCGCGCAGGCGGTACGTCACCGCCCCGCCGCCGAAGCCGCTGGTTTCGGCGTGCTGTGCCATTTCTTTAATGGCGACTGCAGAAAGCTTGCCGCCCCACTCGCCGCTATTAATCAGTACGCCATAATCAGTAAAGGCATGACGCATTTCCGCAGATTGATCCGTCCCAGTGACGGATTGTGGTTCCGCAGCAATCTGACGATGTGTCACAGGGGCGATTACCTGGCGAATGGGTAACGAATACTTTTGCGCAAATTCAAAGTCGCGCTCATCGTGAGCCGGAACACTCATCACCGCGCCAGTGCCGTAATCCATCAGCACATAGTTGGCGACCCAAACGGGGATTGTTTCTCTACTGAAAGGATTGACCGCCAGTACCCCGGTGTTTAGACCTTCCTTAATCTCTTCCGCGCTGGCATCAGCGGGACGTTTACGTTCGGCAGCAACCTTCTGAGCAAACCTCTCAACATCGCCTCTCAGAGCCGAGCCTTTCAGCAACTCATCGATCAGTGGATGGTCAGGGGCCAACACGATCGCGGTAGCGCCGAAGACGGTATCAATACGCGTGGTGAAAACGCGGATCTTCTTATCGCTATCCTTGACCGTGAAATCGATGTAGGCGCCCTCACTACGACCCACCCAGTCGCGTTGACGCTTGATAACCTTCTCGGGCCACGTAGCTTCGATCTCGGCCGTATCGGCAACCAGTTGTTCGGCGTAGTCCGTGATGCGCAAGAACCACTGTTGCAAGTCTCGTTTTTCGACCGCCGCGCCACAGCGCCAGCAAACTCCACCGGAAGATTGTTCATTCGAAAGTACGGTTCCTTCTCTTGGGCACCAGTTCACCGGGGAAAGCTTTTTATAAGCAAGACCGCGCTCGTACATTTTCAAAAAGAACCATTGGTCCCACTTGTAATACTCGGGACGATGCGCGGCAATTTCGCGCGACCAGTCGTAGCTCACGCCCAGACGCTGCAATTGGCCGCGCATGTGCACGATGTTTTCTTCGGTCCAGGCGCGAGGATTTACACCGCGCTTAATCGCCGCTTGTTCCGCGGGCTGGCCAAAACTGTCCCAACCGATGGGATGAAGTACATTGAACCCCTGGAGGCGCTTGTACCAGGCGAGTGCATCGCCGATGGAGTAGTTGCGTACGTGGCCCATGTGCAGGAAGCCGGAGGGGTAAGGCAGCATCTCGAGGCAATAAAACTTCGGACGTTGATCCCCACCCTTAACTTCAAAAGCGTGGGTGTCGTGCCAATGCTGTTGCCACTTCGCTTCTATGACTTCAGGAAAATACTTTTCGTTCATCTCAATCTTCCCTGACGTAATTTATGCTGAATTATCGTTCCGCAGAACGGACAAAGCCTCACCCGAATCAAGTGAAGCGCCGCAACAAAATGTAGAGATTCGCCGCTCCCGACGCGCTAGGATGCGCAGCGCAAAAGCGGCACCGTAAGGAGGAGTTTGGTAAGTGGCTTGAAACCAGTCATAGCAAATTGATCGAAGAGATCCGCGAACGGCGGCATATTAGCGCAGGATCCCTGAGATTGTCGATTCTGGTGCAATGACGAAATATTGGCCTTTCTAAAGCCGTTCCGCGCCGATTGTTTCTCGCTTCGAGTCCTCTTCATTAGATGGGGCGGCTTCTTCAGAGGGGACCGCTTCTTCAGAGCGGACCGTTTCTTCAGAGGGGACCGCTTCGGACTCCTCGTCCTCGAAGGGAGAATCAAAGTCCTCAGGCAGATCTACTTCGATTCCTGTCTCACACTCTTTCGGCCAGATTAAGGATGCGGCTACGGAGCTCAACAAGACAACTCCCACAAACGTAAGTGAGGCCCAAATCGGAATGTGAATGCCAACCGCGACCACCAGCATCTTTGTGCCGATGAAGGTGAGCACGATGGCAAGTCCCATCTTCAGATACTGAAACTTTTCCACTACTCCAGCCAGCAGGAAGTACATTGAACGCAGACCCAGAATGGCAAATACGTTAGAGGTGTAGACGATGAAGGTGTTGGTCGTAATCGCAAAGATCGCCGGAATCGAGTCAACTGCAAAGACCAAGTCCGTAATTTCCACAATCACAAGCACCAGCAACAAGAGCGTCCCAGTCAGTCTGCCGTTCTTGCGCGTGAAAAATTTTTGCTCTACATAGTGTCGTTCAATAGGGATGTATTTAGTTACGAACCGGACTGCGGG
>DASSCX010000131.1:0-23316 GCA_035697425.1 Pyrinomonadaceae bacterium
CCTTTTCCAAATAGAGCGCCGAATCTCCGAAAGCGCTCGCCGCTTCCGATTGCGCTGTTTCAAACGCCGAGCGCAACTCCGCCGGTGTTGTCACCAGCCTCATGCCCTTGCCGCCGCCGCCGGCTGAGGCTTTTAGCATCACGGGATAGCCAAACTTTTCTGCTGTAGTGCTCGCGTCGGCGTACGAAGTTAGCGCTTCAACCGTACCGGGCACGACAGCAACGCCCGCTGAAACTGCAGCTTGGCGAGCCGAAGTTTTTGACCCCATCACTTCCATCGCCGCCGCTTCGGGTCCGATGAAGATCAGGCCCGCCGCAGAAACGGCACGAGCGAATTCGGGATTCTCAGCAAGAAAGCCGTAACCCGGATGGATTGCTTCAGCATTGGTTTGCTGCGCCGCAGCAATAATTGCTTCGATACTCAGATAACTTTGATTGGATGGCGCTGGACCAACGCAGACGGCTTCGTCAGCGAGCCTGACATGGAGTGAGCCCGCGTCCGCCTCGGAATAAACCGCCACCGGTGCAATGTGCAGATCGCGACAGGCACGAATGATGCGAACCGCGATTTCTCCCCGATTGGCGATTAGGATCTTTTTGAACAAGGGTGGAAGGAGTCAGAAGACAGTAGTAAGTAGTCGGTAGTCGCTAGTCAGTAGTCAGGCGTTCTAGTTAACACGAAATGCCCAAAAACCGCCACTGCGAATGCTGCCCCCGCAGCACTCGCTGACAAATGAGAGATGGAAAATGGAAATCAGGATCGCGGAACTATCCGTGTGGCCAGGAATGCTAGGGGCGCGCGGCTTTTGCAGCAGAGTTGCGGCGGACTACTTCCGACGCCTTACTGATAACACCGTCGATAAGAATCAGGTCGTCCTCGGTGCCAAACAGCTTGTCTGCGCCGGCCAGGGGCAATTCGTAATTGGTGAACGAGATACCTTCGGATGACAAATCGTCGGTGGTCCCATTGAGGGAAGCATTCATGATTACGGCGCCACGCAAGGGGCGTGGCTTCTTAGTCGGCAGTGCTGCCACATCAGCCGTGGCCTTATACCCGTTCGCGTCTATTTTCTGCAGTGCGGCAGCGATCGAACCGTCCTTGTCAGGAAGCCGGGTGACGTCTTTCGCGACTGTAGGCAACGTTCCAAACTGAAGTTGATACTCGTAAAAAGCCCGACCCATTGTCAGACCGGGAGCATTGGCTTCAGCGTTCAAGCGATCCTGCCGTTGGCGAAGGCGATCGGGCACTGTCACACCGATCAGTACAGCAATCAATGCGGGAACCATTACCGCTGCGAGCAAACCCGACCGAGCATAACGCAGACCGCAAAAACGTTCTGGCTCGTTCAGCATTGAGCGGTAAATCTTTCGACCGGCCCACAAGACCAAAATTGTGACGGGAATCGCAACCCACTTCAAACGCCAAGCTGCGGTTTCCGCTGCGGCAACCACGCTCCACAAACCGATCGAGCCTGAAGCTTTCTGAACCAGGGCGATGAATGTTTGTGTGAGGAAAGCGATAACCATCAAGGATCCAATAACGGCCAACAGCAACGAGCGGCCGTACGAGGGAAGTTCGTTTTCGGGACGGGGAAGCGCCTCACCGATGGACCGTGCACCGCAACTTCCGCAACCGTGAGCCAGAGATCCGGCAAACTTAAAACCACAGCACGGGCAAATCGTCATCAGTTTGTCTCTTAAACTCGGAGTAATGTGTCTCAGGTCTTGCGTCACCATAATCGGGTCTCGGTTCAACCAGCCTTGTGTGTTAACGGCTGCTCAGCTCGTCGATCAGAGCCGGTGTTAGATGCAGAAAGCGAGGCTGTGGCGGTCTTTGTCTCTGCTTCAGTTGCGACTTTATTCAACTCCCGCCACGTGTGATACATGCGGTGCGCGAATGTCCAATAAGAACCGATGGCCAAAACCCACAGAACGGCCGGCATTCGGTTAGCAAAAAAATTGTTCGAACCTGGATGAGTGCTTAAAGCGCCTATAATAAAAAGAACCACTCGTTCCGGGCGCCGCAGGAAGCCCACGTCACACTTGGGAATCAGACTCTCCGCCCGGGCGCTGGCGTAGCTTACCATAACTGAGCCCATTAGTCCGGCGCCAGCCAGAAAAACGTTTAGGGTTGAGTGAAAAGCCGTATCGCGCGCATAAAAGACCATTAGACCAACGAAGACCACCATGTCAGAGAGCCGGTCCAGGGATGAGTCAAGAAACCCTCCAAACCTGGTTACGCGGCCTGACAGGCGCGCCACCTGGCCATCCAGCATGTCAAACAGGTTGGCGACGATCAGAACAATTCCGGCCCAGAAGAATTCGCCAAAGCCAAACAGAAGGCCGCAACCTACATTAAGGGAAACGCCGATCAGGGTCAGTATGTTCGGGTTGATATGACCGACGGCCAGCCAGCGAACCATCGCATCGATGATTCGCTGGGCGCCACGACCGATACCATCGACAAACATCTGCTGGAAAGTCTCCTTATTCGTTCCTTGATTACTAAACAAGCCGCAGGGAATAAGCGGCGGATTTTAGGAAGCAGGGCAGTGCGGTGTCAAGGTTTACCGGACCGCCTCTTATTGCTAAATGGCACGGTCTAATTTGTCATTCGGCACTGCCAGAAGTCAGCTCATCATGAAGAGTCGTTAGCTGACGGATTTCAAAGTTGCGCGCTCCGGCCGGCGTACGCACAACAACCTCATCCCCGGCCTGTTTTCCCATCAAGCTCCGGCCGACGGGAGAAGTTGTAGAGATGAACCCTTCTTGCGGATCACTTTCTTCCGGGGTTACGAGCCGGTACGTAACTTCTTCATCACGCTCGCCATCGTAAAGAATTAAGGTTGATCCGTAGGATGCTTTATCGCGCGGCACCTTAGTGACATCGATTGAGGCAATCTCGCTGATGCGCTGACGCAGTTCCACAATCCGTGCCTTAACCATGTTCTGCCGATCAAGGGCGGCGTGATATTCCGAGTTCTCGCGCAAATCACCAAATTCGAGCGCACGCTTAATTTCCTTCGGCAGGTGAACGCGTAACTCCGATTCCAGTCCGTCAAGTTCGGTCTGAAGTTTTTGCTTTATGTCAGTGGGCAACGAAACCTCTCCCCTGGTGTTAGTAGGAACATATTCTAGACCAAACGGTGATACTTGGCCTCATCGGGAGCGCCAAATGAGATTCCCGTATCGCGGGCCGTCGTCACCATTTGGCCATTGGGCGGAACCGTTTTTACGTTCGCAACTGCTTCGGAGATAGGCACCGTCACCACATCGCCGGCTTGCAACGCCACCATCACACCACGTTTTCCCTCAGCAATAGCCCGCACGGCGCAAGCGCCGTAGGTCGTTGCCAGCATGCGATCGAAAGCATTGGGCCTGCCGCCACGTTGTAAATGCCCTAAGACCACGCAACGGGTCTCTTTCCCAGTCAGGCCCTCAAGGTGGCTACGACAATACTGACCGATGCCGCCGAGGCGGGGCGCGTGTTGCAGGTCGCCGCTGTCCTGAAAAATTTGCTGATGACCGCTCTCGATCGCCCCTTCAGCGGTAACGATAATACTGAAATTCGAGCCACCCTCTTCACGAGCGCGAATCTTTTTGGCGACCGATTCCATTGAAAAAGGAATTTCAGGAATGAGGATGACATCAGCACCTCCGGCTATACCCGAGTGTAATGCTATCCATCCCGCATTCCGTCCCATTACTTCCAGAATCATGACGCGGTCGTGCGACTCGGCTGTTGTGTGCAGTCGATCGAGGGCCTCGGTCGCGATGTCGAGCGCGGTGACAAAACCGAATGTTAGCTCGGTGCAGGCTAGATCGTTGTCGATAGTCTTGGGCACTCCAACCACCGGAGTGCCCCGACGATCGAATTCCACGGCGATAGTTAGCGTGCCTTCGCCACCCAGAACCAAAAGAGCGCTGATACCCAGTCGTTTGATATTCTCAGTAGCTTCCTGATAGACCGCTTCCGAGGTTGACGAGACTCCGGTAGCCGAGTGTTCTACGAATCTTCCCCGGTTTCGTGTACCCAGAATCGTGCCACCGCGCGGCAGGAGACCCCGCACGTCGCCCTGCGAAAGCGGACGCGTCTGGGTTTCTCCGAGCAGTCCTTCAAATCCGTCTTCGATTCCAATCACACGCATGCCAAATTCGCCAGTCGCGGTTTTTACGACAGCGCGAATTACGGCATTCAAACCCGGCGCGTCGCCGCCGCCCGTGAGAATTCCGATTGTTTTCTGCATCGTTTTTTTGTAGTTACTTTCTTACGCGCGGAGGTTCGTGATACTCGCCATAATCGGGAAAGTCGCGGGTGATAATTGACCCAGGCCGCGTATCAGTCGTCAGCAGCGTCAGCGCTTCTCGCAGGACTGTCTTTTGGAGATCACGCATTCCCGGTTTACCGAGACTGTTGCCAATCTTGAAACCGTTTGGATACAACGCCCGCGGTGGACGCATTTGGGCTGAAACTTCCGGACTTACTGTGATCAAGACCGTGGGAATCCCTTTCATTTCAATTTCTCGCTGGACCGCGACGACCGTGCGGTGACAGACGCTCGGTCAACCTCCAGTAAGAACCACCGCATCGGCTCGTGAGCCCTTATCGATCTCATTCGCAATCTCGCGCGCCGTTCCCTCGTACATCGCTTTGAGCTGCATTGTGTAGCCCATATAGCCGATGTGCTTTTTAGCAATGTCCCTAATGAAGCCTTCAGCTCGCAGATCTCTTAAGACGTCGATGGGAAACACCACGTTGATGTCCTGATCAGCGTCGGAGTGATCGTAGTGATGATGTGTAACTTTCAGATCAGTCGACTCAACATCTTCAGCGAACACTCGATATCCGAGGTCGCCCAATTCATCAGCGATGTTGAAAGGCTCTTGATCGTGTCGATGGACACCACCGGCCGTGACGATCGCGATGGTACTTTTCGCTAACTCTCCGTCGAACGGCGTGAACGGAACGCACTTTCGGGAAATGGTCATGAATAGGTTTCGGTCGGAAGTCTCAGGTCTCAGGTTTCAAGTTTGAGGTCTCAAGTGTCAGGTCTCAGGTGATCAGGTCTCAAGTTTTTCGGCGATCGTTAATCCAAACACTAGTCTGCGAGACCGCGGTTCCAACTCTTGAGACCCAAGTCTTGAGAACTTGAGACCTGAGACCTGAGACCCGAGATCCGTCAAAGCTTCCGTAGTACTTCAAACACTTCCTCGTTGTCCGGCTGATCGGAAATATCGTGGATATCTTTAAAGACCAGCTTGCCGTTTTTATCTACGACAAATATCGCACGCTCGCTAATACCATCAGTTTGCCGGTAGGCGCCGAACAGTCTGGCCACTTCACCTTTCGGTTCGAAGTCGCTCAAGAGATCGTAAGAGAGTCCTCCGAGACTCTTTGCCCATGCCGTGTTGCACGGCACGCTATCAACTGATATGCCCAAGACCTGGGCATCGTAGCCTTCAAAGCGTTCGAGGTCAGCCTCGTACGCCGGCATCTGGGCGGTTCAAACCGGTGTCCACGCGAGCGGATAAAAGGCCATCACTACGTTTTTCTTACCCCGAAAATCTGAGAGCCTTACTTTCTTTCCTTTTTCGAGATTGCTTGGCAGCTCAAAATCCGGAGCCATATCTCCAACTTCAGGCATTAGAGAAGTCCTCCTTGGTTTCGCTGATTTCGAAATGGGGGTGACACCAAGATAGTTGACGCTTGAGGGTATTTCAAGCTTGCCGCTAACGAAAGTCTCAAGATTGACCATGTTTTGTCGGGTGGCGTAGCATGCGGATTATTGCCATACTTTGTGAAGTCAAAATTAGTCCGAAGGGAAAGGTCATCGAGTTTTGGAAATTGACGATCACGCCAAAGAAATTGTGCGGGACATTGGAACGGCAATCAACGAGTCCGTGGAGAACTCGACAAAGGTTGCGGAAGCGATCGAGCGCTTGCGCGATGCGGGCTACGAAATGGAGTTAACGCTACGTCTCGAAATTGGCCTTCGACCCCACACCGACGAGGGTGACGAGAGCGATGCTGGTTTGAATCTCACTGAAGAAGACGTGCAGATCTTGCAGCGCATGAAGATCAGAATCGACTCGGAAGAAAATCCTTAGTTCAAGTCTCAAGTCTCAGATCTTAAGTCTCAAGTCTCAGGTCTCAGGTTCAAGTCTCAAGTGGCGTTTGAAAAAATCGGTTCCGAAGAATCCTTGAAACCTGAAACCTGAAACCAGAAACTTATTTGGGAGTTTCTTCGCTTCCTGTTAGTGTCTTTTGCCGCAAAGCCGCGGCGCCGATCAAGCCTCCCATCCCCATTGATTCAACCGCGGTGCTAGGAACCAGCATCAGCGCACCTTTTTCCTTCAAGCCTTCGTAAAGCATGTTCATGGCACGCAGGTGCAACGCCGTGGGGTTGTCCTGATAGGACTCAGAGGCGGTGTCGAACATGCTTGCGATCTCAACCTCGGCTTGAGCAAGAATGATGCGCGCTTGTTTTTCTCTGGCAGCCTGCGCCTCGCGCGACATTGCATCCTGAAGCGCGGCGGGAATAATCACGTCGCGCATTTCAACTGACTGCACCGTCACCCCCCAGGGATTTGATCGCTCATCAATCAGCTTTTGCAGCTCTTCTTCGATACGTTCGCGGCCGCGCAATAAGTCAGTCAGGGAAGTGCGGCCGATGATGTCGCGTAAAGCGGTCTGCGCCGCCCAACTGACAGCCTGCGGATAGTTCTGCACCTCGAGGGCGGCTTTTTCCGGATCGTAAACCATCCAGAAGAGCACAGCGTCCACGTTGACGGGTACCGTATCCGAGGTCAGCGTTTCCTCCGCCGCAAAGCTCGTGGTGATGACGCGTTGGTCGACCCAGGCGGAAACAGTATCAACGAAGGGGATGATCCAAAATAGACCTGGCCCTCTCAGTCCTATGTAGCGTCCCAGTCGCAACACAACCGCGCGTTCCCATTGCTTAGCGACTTGGGGGGCCTGCGCTGCGATCAGGCCGAGGATCAGGCCGGCGATGATGGCGCCGACGTTCCACATCAGAAACGAAACCAGTAAACCAAGGGCTAGTGGCGATAGAAAAGCCAGGGCGGAAATAACGTTGGCGTGTGATCCGCTCGCAGTAGGCAGTCCGCTTCGGATTTGGTCCAAAGACACATTGTTAGCCATTATTTTTCA
Organism: Pyrinomonadaceae bacterium; assembly: GCA_035697425.1. Taxonomy (GTDB): domain Bacteria; phylum Acidobacteriota; class Blastocatellia; order Pyrinomonadales; family Pyrinomonadaceae; genus PSRF01. Next base: position 7,171 of record DASSCX010000131.1, read on the forward strand.
ACTCCTTTTTGCGCCTCTCGATTTGGTCGAGCAGATCGTCCAGCGAGAAGTTTAGGGCCCCTGCTTCGGCGATAACGCGATCAGCAAAATCTCGTAATTCCGAATCGTGTCGTCGCCTTTGTCTAACCGCGAAATGGCGGGCGCATACAAACGTTCCGACACCGCGCCGGGTCTCCACCACACCCGTACGTTCAAGTTCGGAATAAACCCTGGCGACAGTGTTGGCGTTGATACGAAGTTCGACAGCCAACTGCCGGACAGTGGGTAGTTGTTCCCCAATGCCAAGCTTGCCAATTGAAATTGCGAACTGGATTGCTCGTGTGAGCTGTGCGTAAAGCGGTGTAGGGTCGGCCGGATTGATGTAGAACGTTTGGCTCATTCCGACTTGTACTACGATGCTAGTACAAGTTTAGTTTCCAGATTCTTGCTGGAGACAGAAGACAGAAGTCAGGTGTCAGGAGTCAGGAGTCAGAAGAGTGTCGACATGAGAAGTCTTTGCTACTGACTCCCCGACTGGTGATCAGCACTCCCGACTTCTGACTCCTGTCTTCTGTCTTCTATCCCTAATTTGGCGCATCTTTAACCCTTATGTTATCTTGACTGGCTTTTATCCAACCCAATTTTTGCCCTGTTCGGGCTCGTAAGAGGAGTTCAAAGACAGTATGGCTACGCCCAGTGAGAATGTTACCAATGGCCAGGTGGCAGGCCGAGTTGTTCAGGTTATCGGACCGGTAGTCGACGTGGAATTTGATGAGAAACAGTTGCCGCCAATTTACCAGGCGCTGCGAATTGTTTCCGAGGGTTTCGATGTTCCGACCCCCATTGATGTGATAGCAGAAGTGCAGCAGCATCTCGGCGAAGGACGCGTGCGCACGGTTTCTATGGTGGCTACCGACGGCATGGTGCGTGGCATGAAGGCGATTGATACCGGCGGACCTATTACGATGCCTGTCGGCGAAGGAACTCTTGGCCGTATCTTGAACGTTATTGGTGAACCCGTAGACACGCTCGGCGAAGTTACTTATACGCAACGCTATCCAATCCATCGACATGCTCCCAGTTTCGAAGAGCAATCGACTGAGCTGCAAATGTTTGAAACCGGCATCAAGGTCATCGACTTAATTCAGCCGTTTGTGCGGGGCGGCAAGATTGGTTTGTTCGGCGGCGCGGGCGTGGGCAAGACGGTTATTGTAATGGAGTTGATTAATAATATCGCCAAGGCACGCTCCGGTTACTCAGTGTTCGCCGGTGTCGGCGAGCGCACACGCGAAGGCAACGATCTGCTGCGCGAGATGGTGGAGTCGCAAGTTATCCAGTTTGGCGATGCATTTAATAAGCACATGCACGACACGGGCGAATTCGACCTGACCAAAGTCGACATGAAAACTATAGGGCAGTCGAAGGTGGCGTTGATTTACGGACAGATGACCGAGCCGCCGGGAGCGCGTCTGCGCGTCGCCTTGTCGGGATTGACGGTGGCTGAGTATTTCCGCGATCAGGGATTGGACGTGCTGCTCTTCATCGACAACATCTTCCGCTTTACCCAAGCCGGTTCTGAAGTGTCGGCGCTGCTGGGCCGCATGCCTTCTGCAGTAGGTTATCAGCCTAACCTTGCCAGCGAGATGGGAGAGATGCAAGAGCGAATTACGTCGACAAAGACTGGTTCGATCACCTCGATTCAAGCTGTTTACGTTCCCGCGGACGACTACACCGATCCGGCGCCGGCAACGACCTTCGCACACCTTGATGCGGTCACCGCGCTTTCGCGACAAATCGTCGAACTCGGAATATATCCCGCCGTCGACCCGCTTACTTCGTCGTCGCGCATTTTGGATCCGCGCATCATCGGCGACGACCATTACAATACCGCCCAGGACGTTAAGCGAATCCTGCAGCGCTACAAGGATCTGCAAGACATCATCGCCATTCTCGGTCTTGACGAACTGTCCGACGAAGACAAATTGATTGTGGCGCGCGCGCGCAAGATTCAGCGCTTCTTCTCGCAGCCGTTCTTTGTGGCGGCCCAGTTTACAGGTCTGGAAGGGAAGTATGTGAAGCTGGAAGATACCATCAGAGGTTTCCGCGAAATTGTCGAGGGCAAGCATGACGATCTTCCCGAGCAGGCGTTCTACATGGTGGGCACTATCGAGGAAGCCGTTGAGAAGGCCAAGACCGTGGCGGTGGGATAATGGGAATGCGGAATGGTGAGTGCGGAATGATGAATTAAGTCAATCCGCTTTCATCGCGCGCATTAACATTCCGCATTCATCATTCCGCATTCATCATTCGTTTGATATGGCGCAACAGCTACAACTCGATGTCGTAACACCCGAACGGCGGGTGCTTTCTGAGGCGGTCGATACCACCACTATTCCCGGCTTGAATGGTGAGTTGGGCATTTTGCCGGGACACACGCCCCTCATCTCGCAACTCAAGACTGGCATTCTTTCCTATAGCAAAGACGGCAAAACATCTCAGCTGCATGTTTCCGGTGGTTTTGTTGAAGTAAGAGACGATCACGTCTCGGTGCTGGCAGAAATCGCTGAACGTCCTGAAGAGATCGACGCCACTCAGGCGCGCTCCACTCGGGAACGTGTTGAAAAACAGTTAAGCGCGTGGACAGGCACTGAAGAGGAGCTCGAACAGGCGCGCATTGATTTTGAGCGGGCGAAAGTTCGCATGCAATTGGCTTCGGGAAAAAGTTAGCGACCGTATTACGAAACAAAGCAGGGCGCTGTCACGAGCGCCCTTTTTCATTTTTCGGCTAACCGCAATCAGGGGAGCCGGAGGCGGGTGAAGTACTTAACCTTAAAAAGAATCCTGGCGGGCGCCGTTGCGTAAGCTGCTACCGGCAATTGCTTCTTTCATCTCACGCACTGCGCGCTCAAGCCCGACAAAGACCGATCGAGCAATGATGTTATGGCCGATATTGAATTCGGTTATTTCCGGAATCGAGGCCACCGCACCGACATTCCGATAGGTGAGTCCATGACCGGCTGCCACATGCAAACCATACTGTGCGGCCAATCCCGCACCGTCGCGCAGTCTCCTTAACTCTTTGGCGGCTGCGCTTGCGCCCTCACCGTGAATACCGCGGCCGCCCAACGTTGCTTCAGCATAAGCGGCTGTACACAACTCCACCTGTTGCGCCCCGATGTCATGAGCCGCCTCAATCTGCCGGGGATCCGGATCAATAAAAAGACTTGTGAGCATTTCCCCTTGCCGCAACTTACTAACAGCAGCGCGCACAATGGCGATATTGGCGACGACGTTAAGACCACCCTCGGTTGTAATCTCGTTAGGATTCTCCGCAACCAGTGAAACTGCGTCGGGCCGTGCTTCCAGGGCAATCTTTAACATCTCTTCCGTCGCAGCCATCTCCAGGTTGAGATAGGTCGTGACTGAGTTGCGTAAGATTGGCAGATCCCCGTCCTGGATATGTCGCCGATCGCCACGAAGATGGACGGTGATGCCGTCCGCTCCTGCCTGTTCACAGATCATTGCCGCTGCCACCACGCTTGGTTCGGGCGCCCGCCGCGCCTGGCGCACTGTGGCTACGTGATCAATGTTTACGTTTAAGCGAATCATTAACTACAGTCCTCAATTACTAACAGTCTCCATGTATCATTTTTATTTTTCATTTTTCATTGAGTGTCAAAACTCAAAGCACAGAAACCCAAAGGGGGAGAGCCGCAAAGAAGCTTAACAACCTCCGTGAGGGTTCGTGTCACTTCGTGGATCGTTCGCGGTGGCGGCAGGAGATACGATCCACTAAGACACACGAAACAACACGAACCAAGTGGTGTCATTCTCATTAGGAGTGGCTCCTCCGGCTGACTTGTTTTCCATTGCCCTCTGCGCCTTCGCCTCTGCGTGAATTCGGCACCTAACGGAAGATGAAAATGAGAAATGATAAGCGAAAAATTTTGGCCTCAGAAAATCAGTTGCCACTCAAGTCACGCGCAGCTTTGATCGCCTGATCATAAACACCCCGACGCGCCTGCTGCCGGATCAATCCGACTTCGTTCAACATCTTAAAGCTGTCACTGAACACATTCACCTTGCTACCTTCGTAATGGTCCCAGCGTACCGGTATTTCCCTTAATCGTAGTCCTGCGCGGTACGCGAGATAAATCAGCTCTACATCAAATCCAAAGCGGTCGATGGTTGCACCTTCAATTAACGGCCGGCAAACCTGCATGCGAAATGCTTTGAAGCCGCATTGAGTGTCCCAGAAAGGCAGACCCGTCGCCAGCCGAACGGCGAGATTGAAGACTCTTCCTCCCTGCTCGCGGCGCCACGGTTGATGAACGCCAATCAGTTTGCGATCGAGGGCGCGTGAACCAAAGGTTAGATCACACTCGCCGCTGAAGATCGGCGTTACCAGTTTCGGAGTCTCAGTGATTGGCGTCGAAAGGTCGGCATCAGTGAACAGCGCCACGTCACATCGTGACGCCAGCAAACCCAGCCGCACTGCCCGGCCCTTACCCAGATTTTGTTTGTAACTGAGCACTCCGGTGCGTACGCCGGCCGCACTTGCTAAGGCTTCCCGGGCAACTGCCGCCGTATCGTCTGTCGATCCGTCATCTACAACGATGAGCTCGGAACCAGGGAACTCCTGATTCAGGTAAGCAAGAATTCTAGGGAGCGACTCGCGCAACCGTGTGCCTTCGTTGTAGGCCGGGACGACGATGGAAACAGTTGCCTGCATTAAGTTGATCGAATTAAGTAGGCTGGACGGCAATATATCATAGCGGGAGATGCCAGACGGGTCAGGGGAGATCGGGGAGCACTGTGCTAATATTTCTGCTGTCGCTACTACCAGAGTGGCGATTGCGGCATCTAATTCGACTGAAACCGAGATGGGAAAAAGATTCTTCATCATTGCGGGTGCGCTGATTCTACTCGCCGCGGTTATGGGCGGGACGATTGGCAGCTCGAAACGCCTACGCCGCACCGTGGCCATTGGCGGCCCGGTAAATGACCGGCCAGCGGAGGAGATCGAAAAAGACTACAACGAGGCCGTGACGACGGTTTCTGCCAACTACGTTGGCGAAATAGATTACGAGAAAGCGACGCAGGCTGCCGTGCAGGGGATGCTGACCACCCTCGATCCCCACTCCACTTACTTTCCCTTTAATGAATTCAAGAAACTGAGAGAGGATCAGGATTCACGCTTCTATGGCATCGGCGTAACCATCGTGCAGCACCGCGACGGGGTCTATATTCAGTCGGCGGTGGAGAACACGCCGGCGGCGCGCCTGGGACTGCGGTATGGCGATCGAATACTGGAAGTCGACGGCAAGGACGCGCGCGATTGGTCGAGCGAACAGGTGTCCAAGAATGTACGCGGCGGGTTAGGCAAGCCAGTGACAATTAAGGTGGATCGTGCTGGTTCTGAGGCGCCACTGGATTTCACGCTGGTTCGCGATGCGGTGCCGCTGCCTTCAATTCGCAATGCCTACATGGTCCGGCCCGGAACCGGATACATTGGTTTAACCGGCGGCTTTCAACACACAACCGGCGAAGAGTTGCGCGAAGCGCTCACTAAACTGAAAACGCAGGGCATGCGCCAGTTGATTCTCGATCTGCGCGGCAACCCTGGCGGCCTGCTTGATCAGGCAATCGACGTTTCCAGCGAGTTTCTGCCCCGTGGCCAGGTGGTTGTGTCGGTGAAGGGCCGCGGCGATTACAACGAACCGATAGTTTACAAATCAAGTGGCGCTGAACCAGAAGATGTACCGCTCGTTGTGCTAATCAATCGCGGTACGGCGTCAGCTTCAGAGATTGTCGCGGGTGCAATTCAGGATCATGACCGCGGACTTGTGGTCGGCGAAACCAGCTTCGGGAAGGGCCTGGTGCAGCGCGTCTACCAACTGCCTTTTAATACTGGGCTCACGCTAACCACGGCTCGTTACTACACCCCCTTCGGCCGCTCGCTGCAAAGAGAGTATGCAAGTGGTTCCTTCTACGACTACTTCGTCCAACACAACGAAGAGCAAAACAAGCCTCCGCAGCCGGGTGCAAACGGTGGCGCCCCACCGGCCGCGGTAGCGCCCGTGGCTATGTCGCATGCCGGTCCCGCAGTGAAGACGGCGGCTGGTCGTACTTTCTATGGCGGTGGCGGTATCAGTCCCGATATTGAACAGAAACCTTTGAACTTCACACCGCAACGCGCAAGAGTCGCTGAGGCCGCGTTCCAATTCACGCGCCAACTCGCCGCAGGTCTGCTGCCCGGATTGGAGATGTTCAAAGTGGAGAAGGTGCAGTACGGACGAAATCCGAAAGCTTCTGAATTCGCCATTACCGAACGTGTATTGGAAGCGTTTCGCGCCTGGGTCAGACTCGATGCGCAATCACAATTGACGCCGGCAGAGCTTGAAGAAGAAGCAGACTTCGTGAAGCTGAGACTGCGCGAAGAGATCATCACCGCCGCGTTTTCCAACGATGCCGGCGCCCGCATCCTGTTGGACAGCGATCCACAGGTCTTGCGCGCGTTGGAAGCACTGCCGGACGCCAAGCGTCTTGCGGAAAGCGTGCGCGGCAGCAGCACCCGCAGCTAATCCCTCATTCTATTACCCGCGCAATCACGCACTTCAGATAGTAGGTCTCGGGCATTCCGAGCAGGATCGGATGATCGCTTGCCTGCGTTCGCTTCTCGACTATCTGGACGCGGCGATGAGCATCGTTAGCAGCGGCGGCTAGCAACTGCAAAAACATTTCTTCAGACATGTGATAGGAACAAGTGCAGGTCACGAGCACGCCGCCAGGGTTTAGTAGTTTGAGCGCGCGCAAGTTGATTTCTTTATAGCCGCGCGCTGCGGCTTTAACACTGGCGCGATTCTTGGCAAAGGCGGGTGGGTCGAGAACAATCGTGTCGAAGCGCTCGCCGCTTTGCTCATATTCTCTCAAGGCATCAAAGACATTCGCCTCACGAAACTCAGCGTTGCTGATGCCATTAAGTTCTGCGTTGCGCCCCGCGATGGCGATCGCGTCCCCTGAAATGTCGATCCCCGTGACGCTTTCGCAGCGACTGGCGAGGTGCAGTGCGAAGGACCCATTGAACGTGAAACAATCCAGGCCACGTCCGCGCGCGAGCTCGCGTGCAGCCAGGCGATTCTCTCGCTGATCTAGAAATGAACCGGTTTTCTGTCCAGAGAGAGGCGCCACCAAAAAGCGCAAACCGTGCTGCAGGATTTCCAGCTCCTCCGGTGCCGTACCAAAGAGAGAACCCGAAACCAACTCCAATCCTTCAAATGACCGTACTTTGACGTCGTTCCGCTCAATCACTGCGCGCGGCGCAAATTCTTCCACCAACAGTTCAACCAAAGACGGCTTGATTGCTTCAGTGCCTTGTGCCAGGTTCTGCATTACAAGGACATCGTTGTAACGGTCGATAATTAATGAAGGAAGTAGATCGCCTTCGGAGTAGACGAGCCGGTAAGCATTTGTGTCGACACTGATTCCACTACGCCTGGAGGCAGCGGTTTGCAGGCGACGGCGCCACCATTCCCGATCAACGAGTTCGTCAGTCTGCGTCAGCAGGCGCAGGGTGATTTCCGAAGAATCACTGAAGAGCGCCTGGCCGACAAAATTTCCTTTGTGGTCTTTAATGGCGACGATGCTGCCGCCTGGGGCGTTTGTCATATCGAGGACATCACTGCGATAGATCCACAAGTGTCCCTGGCGCAGACGATCCGCGCCCCGCTTTGTGACGGTGACTGTTTGCATTAGCAGCCCAATGTCCAACGTCCAAAGTCCAATGTCAATTCGGTTAACGTACGTTTCGACCTTTGACATTGGACCCTGGACTTTCCACACACCACCTACTTTCCTGATAAACTAGCGACAAATGGCAGCGAAGACAGACAGCGAGCGGCGCGAGCGGTTTGAAACCTCCTCCGGAATCGAGTTGCCAGCCGACTTCAATCCCGAGAACACATCGCCAATCGACTACGATAAGGATCTCGGCGGGCCCGGTGAGTTTCCCTTTACGCGCGGCATCTACGCCAACATGTATCGCCGCCGTTTCTGGACGATGCGGCAGTATGCCGGCTATGCCTCGGCCGAGGAATCAAACGCTCGGTACAAATTTCTGCTCGCTCAGGGAACTACCGGACTTTCCGTAGCCTTTGATTTGCCCACCCAGATCGGTCTGGATTCAGACGATCCGCTCGCAGCGGGCGAGGTGGGGAAAGTTGGCGTGGCGATAGATTCGCTCGACGATATGTCGCGGCTCTTTGATGAGATTCCGCTTGATACCGTTTCGACTTCGATGACGATCAATGCGACAGCTTCGACATTGCTCTGTCTTTATCTGGCGGTTGCCCGGCAACAGAACATCGGTTTCGACAAATTGAAAGGGACGCTGCAGAACGATATTCTTAAGGAGTACATTGCGCGCGGCACTTACATCTACCCGCCAGCCCCTTCGCTCCGCCTTGTGACTGACACGTTCGCTTTTTGCGCGGATGAGGTCCCCAATTGGAATACGATCTCCATCAGCGGCTATCACATTCGTGAAGCCGGTTCTACGGCAGTTCAGGAAGTCGCATTCACCCTTGCCGACGGCATCACTTACGTCGATGCTGCATTGCAAGCGGGCCTTGCAGTGGACGACTTTGCTCCGCGCATCTCATTCTTTTTCAATTCACACAACAACTTGTTGGAAGAGATTGCCAAGTTTCGCGCCGCACGGCGACTCTGGGCGCGCACTATGAGGGACCGGTTCAAGGCGCGCGACCCACGTTCCCTCATGCTGCGGTTTCACACGCAGACCGCCGGTTCGACCCTAACCGCGCAGCAGCCTGAGGTTAACATCGTGCGCACGACCATACAGGCACTCGCCGCCGTTCTCGGGGGCACGCAATCGTTGCACACCAACGCGATGGACGAAGCTTTAGCGTTGCCGACTGAGCAAGCGGCACAGATCGCCTTGCGCACGCAACAGGTGCTTGCGCATGAATCCGGCGTCGTCGACACAGCCGATCCCTTAGCTGGGTCATACGCCATCGAGCAACTGACTACTGAAATTGAAACGAAGGCGGCCGAGTATTTAGACAAGATTGATGCACTGGGCGGCATGCTGCGCGCAATCGAGAGTGGTTATGTACAACGCGAAATACAGGAGTCTGCTTATCGCTATCAACGAGCCATCGAAAACGGCGACGCGATCGTCGTCGGTGTCAACAAATATCAGGTGGATGAACAACCAGCCGTGCCCATCCTGAGAGTGAATCCGGATGTTGAGCGCGCGCAGGTCGAGCGGGTTGGCGCTGTGCGCGCGCGGCGCGATGCGGCTGCGGCTGATCACGCATTGGCGAAACTTGAAGAAGCCGCACGAGGAACAGAGAACTTGTTACCACGAATCCTCGACTGCGTTGAGGCCTTTGTAACTGTCGGCGAGATTGGCAACTGCCTCAGAAGAGTTTGGGGCGAATATCGTGAAGCCGTCAGCTTGTAGACCAGCGTAGACGCCCTCACGAGTTCAGTTGCCTCCAGTAGCCTGCGTTGCTCGCCGCTAGACCGGCGAAGATCTTTTGGTGCAAAAAACCGGTCACCACGAGTTGGAGTGATGGTAGTATCCCCGCCGGGGGTTGATGATATCCTAGCGTCCTCCTTTCCTTTCCCCAACAGGACATCATTTGAAATTTGAAGAACCATCCGGAGGCCTTGGGTATGCTGTTACCTCGCGCTTACCGCGGTATCGCCCGCGCAACGCTCATCTTAACTGTGTGCTTGATCACAGGTACTCACGCAATCGTCAAAAGCCAGTCGTGCACAGGCACAAGCACGATCAATGACTCAACTGTGTCAGGGTTTCCGCAGATGGGGCGACTGACACTGAACGGCGTCGCCAGCAGTTGCGACGGTCCCAAAACGTTTCCCGGAGTGGCCGATACAAACTTCCGCAATGTGAAGGTCTACAATTTTGTCAACAACACCAACGCCGTCGCTTGTATTACTGTCACTCTAGATGCGGGTTCATGCGTGGGCGCGACGGGCCTCTTCAGCGCTGCTTATGCGGGCTACAACCCGGCCGACATCAGCGCCAATTATCTCGCCGACATCGGTGCTAGTCCGAACCCAAGCCGGTCCTACTCCTTCAACGTTCCCGCAAATTCAGAGTTTCAAGTGGTGGTCTATCAGGTAAACACAAACCAGACATGCCCTGCATTTTCGCTGACTGTTAGCGGCTTCGGCTGTCCACCCGTCAGTAACATGCTCATTAGCGAGTTTCGCTTCGGCGTCGACAGTACCGCGCCAAACGCAAACCTGGACGAATACATTGAGTTATATAACAACACCGATGCGCCGCTGGTTGTCGCAACGACCGACGGGTCGGCTGGTTGGGCCCTCGTTGCGGCTGATGGACTGACGCGCTTTGTTGTGCCCGCCGGCACGATCATCCCGGCGCGCGGACACTACCTCGGAGTCAACACGCTTGGTTACTCGCTGGCAAATTACGGCGGCACGGGCGCAGCTGCAGGTGACGTAACTTACACCACAGACATACCGTTGGTCTCTGCTGGAGCGGGTATTGCTCTCTTCAACACGTCGAATCCGGCAAACTTCACGCTTGCTAACAGGCTCGACGCCGTCGGATTTGTCAACGTGCCATTGCTCTATCGCGAGAACGGGCTAACAACCTTCCCAGTCAGCTCAAGCGGTACCAACTACTTTCAGGTGCGCTCCCTGGTAACGGGTTTACCGCGGGACACGGGCGACAACGAGAACGATTTTGTACTGGTGTCAGCTAACCCGGACTTTGGCGCGGTCCTCGGCGCGCCGGGACCAGAAAATTTAGCGAGCCCTATCCAGCGCAACGCGCAGATCAAAGCCTCGTTCATCGATCCAGCGAGTCCGGCTAGTTGTACCGACGCAACCCTTGCTTGCGCCCGCGTGCGCGACACTACACCCAATCCAGGAAACCTATCGACATTTGGAACGCTTTCAATCCGACGTCGCTTCACAAACAACACCGGACAATTCGTCACGCGCCTGCGCTTCCGAGTTGTGGACATCACGACGCTCATCGGCGGCACAGGTGTTCCCCCGGGCATCGCTGATATCCGCGTGCTTAGTTCTTCCCCAATCAGCGTGATTCTGGCGGGCGGCGGTGGGTTGACACTTCAGGGTGTAACGCGCGAAGAGCCACCAGCGCAATTCAATGGCGGCGGCTTGAACACAAGCCTTTCGGCCGGCACGATATCCCTGGCCACGCCGCTCGCGCCCGGCAGCAGCATTGATATGCATTTTCTGCTCGGCGTGCAGCAGACAGGTGTCTTTCGTTTCTTTGTGAATGTGGAGGCGCTGAACCTTCCCCTTGCGACACCGCAGCGAAGCCGGAGGAAGCCGACAATTTTGGAGGCCGTTAACGAGCGGGGCGCCAGGCACAAAGTTTCTGAGCGCGACGGCAACTGATAATTGACTACATCGTTCTCCGGCGAAAAGGCCTCTATGCTAAAGTCAGCTTAGAGGCCTTTTCAATTACCGTTTATGGCCGCCTGCTTCCGGGCGACCTGGAGTATTTACAGTCGACATGAGGGCGGGATGAACCGAAGAGAATTCACCACGACTCTGGGGATGGGCGCGCTGGCTTTGGGACTGCGCGGGTCCAGCCCCGCGGGCTCGAGATTCCCAAAAGATCGTCCAGAGATCGCAATCACCATCGACGACTTTAACTGGAACAAAGCAGTTAGGCTCGATCCCGATCAGCGGAATCAGGCATTGCTGGCGGCGTTGCGTTCACACGGCAATCTCAAGGCTGCGCTTTTTGTTACATGCAAGTTCGCCGACAACGACAAGGGAAAAGAGCTACTAAAAGATTGGGATCGCGCCGGCCATTTGATCGGGAACCACTCTTACTCGCACAAGTATCTAAACAGCAGCAAGGTGACACCGGAGGTCTTTACCGCGGACATTGAGAAGTGTGACGAGCTAATAAAATCTTTTCCGCAGTTTCAAAAGAGTTTCCGCTTTCCGTATTTGAAGGAGGGCGAGTCTGCGGCCAAGCGGGACGCGGTGCGAAACTATCTCAAAGCTAAGGGCTATCGAATCGGTCACGTCACGATCGATGCTTCAGACTGGGCAGTCGAAGATCGTCTGAGCGCGCGCCTCGCGAAGGATCCGGCCGCGGATGTCCGGCCTTATCGCGATTTCTATCTTAGCCACATGTGGGAGCGTTCGCTTTATTACGACGACCTCGCCCGCAAAGTGTTGGGACGACCGGTCAAGCACACAATTCTGATGCACTACAATCTACTCAACGCCTTATTTCTCGGCGACCTGCTGGATATGTTTCGCAGCAAGGGCTGGAAACTGATTGACGCCGCGGATGCTTTCAAGGATCCGGTGTTTTCTGCATCTCCTAACATCGTGCCCGCTGGTGAAAGCATTATCTGGGCGCTCGCGAAAGAGACCGGCAAATTCGACAAACTGCTCCGCTATCCCGGCGAAGACAGCGAGTACGAGAACGCGAAGATGGATAAGTTGGGATTGTAATAACGAAGTTCCGTTCGGGCTCTTTTTAACAGTTACCTTTACTAAGGACGCGACGTTTGCCGTGCCACACTTACTCGAAGTCAAGAACCTCCGCACGCACTTCCAGACACGCGCGGGACTCGTCCGGGCGGTCGATGGCGTCAGCTTCCATCTCGATGGTGGTGAATTACTCGGGCTCGTAGGCGAATCAGGTTGTGGCAAGTCGATCACCGCACTTTCGGTCATGCGTCTGGTGGCACCCCCAGGAAAAATAGTCGCCGGGGAGATCACTTTCGACGGCAAGAACCTGCTCGGTCTTTCAGATTCAGAGATGCGTCAGATTCGCGGCGACGACATCGCGATGATCTTTCAGGATCCGATGACGTCGCTCAATCCCGTCTTTACAGTCGGGGAGCAGATTGCGGAAGCGCTGCGTCTGCACCGCAAACTCGATCGCAAAGCAGCGCGCACTGCGGCAATCGATGCGATGCGGGAAGTGGCGATTCCGGATCCGGCGCGGCGTGCGGATGATTACCCGCATCAACTGTCCGGCGGCATGCGCCAGCGCGTGATGATCGCGATGGCCCTCGCTTGCGATCCCAAACTTCTGATCGCTGACGAGCCAACCACCGCGCTCGACGTGACGATCCAGGCACAAATCCTGGAGCTGCTCAACGAATTGCGCAAGACACGCGAACTGGCAGTGCTACTGATTACTCATGACCTGGGGGTCGTTGCTGAAGTTGCCGATCGAGTTGCTGTGATGTACACGGGCAAGATCGTAGAGGAAGCGCCGGTGAACGAGTTGTTTGCGCGGTCGCGCCATCCCTACACCGAAGGTCTGTTGCGTTCGGTTCCTAAATTAACGGTGGAACACGTTGCGAAGAAGGAGCGCCTGGAAACGATTGAAGGCGTGGTTCCTAATCCCACTGATCTACCGCCCGGCTGTCATTTTGCGCCGCGTTGCCAATACCGCATGCCGCGTTGCGAGGAAGGTGAAATTCCGCTCTATGAGCTGGAGGGTGACGTGAAGGTGCGTTGCGTGTTGTTTGATTTGGCAGCGGCTGTCACCGCCGATCATCACGCTACAGAAGATCGAACTCCGACAGCGAATAACTAATCATTTTCCATTTGTCATTTCTCATCTTTCATTTTTCATGGGAAACGGAAGCGCCAGTCGCCAAAAGAATAAAACGAACTTAGTTACTTCGTGCTTAGTACTTTGATTCAGCACCATCAGTGCTAAGATCGTCTGCTCAAATCTCATCGGCCGAGCAAAGTTCGAAGCACCAAGTTCAAAGCTCGTTTATTCTTCTTGGCGAACTCTGCGTTCCTTGGCGACTTGGCGGTTTCAGTTTCCGATGACAAATGAAAAATGAGAAATGATATATGGAAAATGGTTCTTCAGCGGCTGTCCAAACGCCACAGGCTCATCTCGTAACCGTCAAGGGACTCGTCAAACACTTTCCAGTTGAAGGCAGCGACGACGTAGTGCGCGCGGTTGATGGTGTCTCCTTCGCAATTCTGCGTGGCGAAACGCTTGGCCTCGTGGGTGAGTCAGGCTGCGGGAAGTCTACCGTCGGCCGCTGTCTGCTACGTTTGATCGAACCAACCGCGGGAAAAGTTGAGTTTGCCGGACGGGACGTTTTGGCTTTAGGCAAAAACGAGATGCGGCAGCTGCGCCGCGAGATGCAGATTGTGTTTCAAGATCCTTACGCTTCCCTCAATCCGCGCATGACCGTCGGCGACATCATCGGCGAGCCGCTCGTGATTCATAAGATCGGCACCAAGACCGAACGACGCGAGCGCGTCCGCAGCTTGCTGCAACGCGTAGGGCTCAATCCGGATTACAGCAAGCGTTACCCGCATGAATTTTCGGGGGGACAACGGCAGCGGATTGGAGTGGCGCGCACGCTTGCTTTGAATCCGCAACTAATCGTGGCTGATGAGCCGGTCTCGGCTCTCGATGTTTCAGTGCAGGCCCAGGTAGTTAATCTGCTTCAGGAGCTACAGGCGGAGTTTGGTCTCACTTACCTTTTCATCTCGCATGGGCTCGCCGTGGTTGAGCACATCTCGACTCGGGTGGCGGTAATGTATCTCGGGCGAATAGTGGAGATAGCGAGTGCGAAAGATCTTTACGTGCAGCCACTCCACCCTTACACGCAGGCTTTGCTTTCGGCGATACCAATTCCGGATCCAACTCGCACGCGCGAACGCATCGTGCTGCAAGGCGACGTGCCGACACCGATCAATCCACCGTCAGGTTGTCGCTTCCGAACGCGCTGTCCGATTGCAATCGATGAGTGCGCTCGCATCGATCCGGGGCTGCGTGAGGTAGCTCCCGGTCATGAAGTCGCCTGCATTCGAGTGCCTGGTTGGGAGAATGCGCCGTCAAGATCCGAAACATAGACGTTACAAACTCTGAAACATAGACGTAATTAGCGACGTATCAAACAACGACCGTGTCACCAGCCGAACAATATCGCGGACGGAAGCGTGTTTCCCCGTCCTCTTACTCCAGGAGGAAATGCTAATGAGCGATATGAACCCCCCGCAGAATGCCGCGTCGTCCAGTGGATCTTTTTCTCCGCCACCACCACCCGCTACTCCCGTGATTGAACCACCTCCGCCCCGGCCGCTCTATTTGCGAACGCCGGCCATCATCTTGTTTGCGGTGGGGCTGCTGATCGTGATTGGCGGGATTACCGGGTTCATTGCCGGTGGTCTACAAACTGGTGGTGCGGTTTGTTTCTGGGGAGTGCTCCTGTTCGCGTTCAGTTTTATTCGCTTGCCGAAAACTGGTCCGGACGCCCCGCCACCGATGTCGGCTTTCGAAAGAATCGCCGGGGTTTTCTACGAACCTTCTCGCGTCTTCAATAACCTGCGCTCACATCCAAAGTGGCTCGCTGGGCTGCTCGTAATTGTGCTCCTGAACATTGCTTACTCGGTAGCTTTTCAGCAGCGGCTCACGCCCGAGCGCATCGTCAACTTCACCGCGGAGAAGATGGCCCAGACGCCAATGATTCCTGCCGAGGCAGTTGAGCGCACGCGTGAACAGGGTCTGGAACAAGCGAAGAATCCGGTGCAACGCGTCGGGACCGCTATCAAGAGCGTCGTCGGCACCTTCGTATTCATGAGTATCCTGGGCGCGGTTTACATGCTCGGCGTTTTGGTTTTCGGCGGGCGCATAAATTTCTGGCAGTCGTTGTGTGTGATCGTCTTCGCGAGTATTCCGATCATAGTGATTCAAAAGCTGATCAGTCTCCTACTGCTTTACATCAAGGACGTTGACGACATCCATCCCATAATGGGCCAGGAGAGTCTCGTTCAGGACAATCTGGGAGTGCTTTTTACTCCAGCTGATCATCCAGTGTTATTCGTCATCGCGAGTGCGATCGGTCTGCTTTCTTTTTATGGCTTGTGGTTGAAGGCAACCGGGCTGAAGCACGGTGGTCAGAAAGTGAGCAAAGGCGCAGCGTGGGGAACAGCTGTGCTTTTCTGGGTGATTGGATTGATGTTTATCGTGGCTATGGCTGCGCTCTTCCCAAGCTTCATTAGCTAGACACTCAATCTGGAAAATCGCAGTCAGGAAGGCTGGCTTGCCGCCGCTGGTTGAACGCCATTCAACTTTAGGCGGGGGCAAGCCCACCTTCCTGACTGCAC
>DASSCX010000132.1:0-7329 GCA_035697425.1 Pyrinomonadaceae bacterium
AGCGCGCTCTAACTGATCTCACCGCTGTTGGTGCCGTGACCGCAATCCGGAATGGTGAGATCAAGGCAGAGGACTATGCCCGGGCACTCTTGGACAGAACCGAGTCGCTCGAGAAGCTTAATGTCTTCCGGGCGCTGGACCGCGAGGTGGTGCTGGAGGCCGCGCGCGGCGCGGACAAGAAGCGCGCAAGTGGAGTCAAACTCGGGAAGCTCCACGGACTTCCCATTCCAGTCAAGGACAGTGTCAACACGAAAGCCCTGCCAACCTCAAACGGAACCCTGGCTTTAAGGAACTTCCGGCCCAAGGAAGACGCTGCCATTCTAAAACCGCTGTTCGCTGAGGGCGCGATGCTGATGGGCAAGACCAACATCCACGAGCTGTCCTATGGGCATACCACTAACAATCTTGCCTTTGGACCAACTCGGAATCCATACGATACGTCGCGCGTCCCCGGAGGTAGCAGCGGCGGTTCCGCCGCGGCGGTCGCGGCACATATGGCGCCTCTTGCAGTTGCCGAAGATACGTTTGGCTCGATTCGTGTCCCCGCCTCCTTCTGTGGTATTGCCGGCCTGCGACCTTCAGTGGGGCGTTATCCGGGCGCCGGACTGATGCCTATCACGCCCAGATGGGATACTGGAGGGCCGCTAGCCCGAACAGTCGCGGACTTAATCCTGTTCGACTCAGTGGTAACAGGTGACATGTCGGCGGTAGCCAGAAAACCACTTCGCGGAGTGCGAATCGGTCTGGCCGACTACTTCCTGAGCGAGGTGCACCCGGAGGTGGCACGCGTAACCAAGGAGACATTACGAAAACTGGAGTTCGCGGGCGCGAAGCTCGTCTGGGCGGACGTGTCGAAGGATATTAAGGTCGGCATCGATCTGACGCGCACGGTTCATCTATACGAGACGGCAGCGAACATGTCGGCTTTTCTAAAGGAGCATGAGTCTGGCGTCACCTTTGAGGATCTTGTATCCCAGGTGAGCCCGGATCTTCAGCCGCTCTTTCGCGATCGCATTGTTCCCGGGGCTCCAAACGCAGTCAGCAAGACACAGTACGAAGCCGCCCTTGCTCAACTTGGGAAGTTACGCGAGGAGGTCCGGCGTTACTTCGTGGATCAAGACGTCGACGTGCTCGCGTTTCCCTGCGTGCGAATGCCGCCGCCATTGATCGGCGAGGACAAGGAGATCGAAATTCTCGGCCAGAAGGTACCGATCCGTGCGGCCATGGGCCGCAATCTCGGGCAGGGAAGTTGTGCTGGTTTGCCGTGTCTGGTGCTGCCCGCTGGCTTGAGCTCAACCGGACTACCGATTGGTTTCGAATTCGACGCAATGCCAGGCCAGGATCGCAAACTGCTCGCGCTGGGGTTGACGCTGGAACGGGCGCTTGGCCCGATCCCAGCGCCGAGGATCTAAAGGGCAGGACGCAGACACTAATGGAGCATTTTTTGCTTCCATTTCGGCAGGAATAGCACAGCTCTTTTTCAGTTGCGTTCGTTTGAAGCGAAGATCGAACTTCTTCGCCTAATCCCGGTGGAACCAGGGCGAGCTAAATTTTTCTGCTCATGACGCGCGTCAGGGGTGAAGTGTTAGATAAAGAGCAACAGCTGGATGAGGTGCTTAGGGACTCCATCTCTTCGCAAGACGTGTGGTCTCGAAGATCTTTTGTTACAGCTGGTATCTGCAGTGGTGGCATCCTCCTCATGGGCTCCAACCTCACCGAAGGGCGCATGACCGCTCAGCAAATCTTGTTCGGCAGGAAACAGAATACTGATCTTACTAAGTTAAGCATCCGCGAGGCCGGCGACCTGGTCCGCCGCAAAGAAATCTCTCCAGTCGAGTTGACGACGGCGTGCTTACAGCGGATCGAGCGACTGAACCCCGCCCTGAACGCCTTCATCACCGTGACCGCCGAGCTGGCAATGGCGCAGGCGCGCGAAGCCGAAGCTGAGGTGCGGCGCGGACGGTGGCGCGGGCCGCTCCATGGCATCCCGGTCGCACTCAAGGACAACATTGATACGGCAGGCATAAGGACTACACTCGCGAGCGAGGTCTTTAAAGACCGCGTTCCCACCGTGGACGCCGAAGTCGTACGGCGGCTGAAGGCGGCGGGCGCTGTCCTACTCGGCAAGCAGAACTTGCATGAGGTTGCCTTCGGCACCACCGCCGCAATCAGCTACTTCGGCCCTGTCCATAACCCGTGGCAACCTGATCGAATTGCAGGCGGTTCTTCCGGCGGATCGGCTGCAGCCGTCGCAGCCGGTCTCTGTTTCGGAGCAGTCGGCACGGATGCAGGCGGATCGATACGCGTCCCCTCGGCTTATTGCGGAATCGTCGGCCTCAAGTCGACGTATGGTTTGGTGAGCATGCGCGGCGCCGGCGATGTCGGCTGGTGGTCGATGAACCACGTCGGGCCCATGTGCCGCAGTGTGGCGGACGCCGCGATCCTGCTCTGGGCCATCGCCGGCCACGACCCGCAAGACAGCACCAGCGTAAACACGCCCATACCGAATTACACGGCAGCACTGCGGGCCAAAGTCTCGGCGCTACGGCTAGGCATTCCTCGCGCGGTCTTCTACGATAAACTTGATCCGGAGATTGATGCAGCGATGGGCAAAGCTCTAGAAGTGCTTCGACGCCTAACGGCTGGCATCCGAGATGTCAGCCTGCAGCCAATCTCGGACACGATTGCGCCGAACATCGTCCTCGCCGAGAATTACGCTTTCCATAAGCCCTACTTCGTGAAGACGCCACAGCTTTATCACGCTGCCATCCGCCGGAATCTACAGCAGGGTTCCCGAGTGACTGCCGCGGCTTACATCCAGTCGCGCCGTGAACTTGATGCGGCGCGACAGGCGGTTGGAGCTGTATTTTCGAATGTGGACTTACTGATCACGCCCACGACGGCGGTGCCGCCGCCAACCATCGAAGAGGCCGTGCGTCTCGGGATTGAACTAGAGCTGATCCGGAACACAGCACCATTTAATGTCTACGGTCTGCCGACCATCTCGATCCCTTGCGGATTCACAAGTTCCGGGCTGCCTCTCGGCATGCAGATCAGCGGACCGCGCTTCGGTGAGGGCAAGGTCCTGGCGCTCGCTCACGCTTACGAGCAAGCTACAGAATGGCACACGAGGCGGCCCGGCGCTGCCTAGCCACAAATCACGTCAGGGTTGGGCAATGTTTTCATTGAACCGGGGTGGCCACTGAAACGCGTCGTGAAATCGTTGCAAGAAGGTGTGGGCCGGCCCAGCTGAAGCGCGGCGTTAGGTGTTGAATGAATATGCCGGAACTGTCTGACGAGGATGTAGAAGCGATCGAAGAAATCCATAATTACTGGATCAAGGAAGAACTGGCAGGAAACAGCTCTCGGGTTATAGAACTCTGCACCGATGATGTGAGGTGGATACCACCGAACGCCCCGCCGCTTGTTGGGAAGGAAGCGATAGGGCGGTATTTGAGTGACAGCAGAGTGCACCTGAAGGAGGTCCGGGTTGGAGACGTTGTCATCCGCGGGAGCCGCTCGCTGGTCTATCTCACCAGCAACTACCGCTCTCGATTCGTAGTCGAAGCGGGCTCAGAGATGCAAGAGGCCGTCGGGGCACATCTCTGGATCTTGAGGAAGACAGTGAGTGGCGCGTGGCGGGTTGCAATTGTCGCTTGGAGTTCATGGGAGCCCACGAATGGCTAAAAACTGGCCCACAGGGCCCTAACATCCGCAGCCACCCGACCGCGGTGCATCATGCCTCTCATCGTGAGCTTAAGTGGTTGCGAGGTTTGCGCGGCGGTGATGCCGGCAGATGAGCTGCGTACGAGTATCAACAACGAACAACTGACCGCTGGTCAGTCGAATTGTTTCTTGAATTCTCCAAACTGCTGTTTCAAAGTTTGAACTTCGTCCGTTACGGCGGTTACGGTCTTCTCCAACTGCTCTATTCGTTCCCGATCGCTTTGTCTTGAGGAAACTGCTCATGGCGGCTGAGCTTCAGAAGATATTTCTTGAGCCCGTGCCCCCGAAAGCAAGTGGTTCCACCGAGAAGTGAGAATTCATGACACTAGTCTTTCTACTGTTACTGCTCGTAGTGCCGTATCTGATACTTACGCTGCTGGATAGATGGACTGCCGGTTTCAAACTGATTTCTTCTAAGCGGGCGAGGGTAGGTCTGTCACTCTTCTTCATTTTCACAGCTATCGGACACTTCATCAAAACTGAAGAGATGGCGGCAATGGTTCCTCCTTCTATCCCATACCGGATTGAGCTTATTTATCTTACTGGAGTATTCGAGCTGCTGGGAGCCATAGGCGTATGGATTCCTCGCCTGACGCGATTGACAGGCTTCTTTCTCAT
Source organism: Pyrinomonadaceae bacterium (assembly GCA_035697425.1). Classification (GTDB taxonomy): domain Bacteria; phylum Acidobacteriota; class Blastocatellia; order Pyrinomonadales; family Pyrinomonadaceae; genus PSRF01. The sequence goes on from DASSCX010000132.1 coordinate 4,345, forward strand.
CCTGATGCTGACCGGTCTTTTACCGGCGAACATTTATTCAGCTATCAATCGCGTTGATTTCGGAGGGCATGGTGCCGGACCGGCTTATTTACTAGTCAGAGTGCCGTTTCAGTTTTTTGTCATCTGGTGGACCTATTTCGCAACTGAACAGAACTGGTTTGATTGGAAAGCGAAAGAGCACTGATCCACAACCAAGCATTCTTCATTGTGCCAGAGCCCGTAAACCAACTTTGCGGCGGTGCGATATTCCAAATAAAAAAGGTATACTTAGACCAACCCCCTGAGAACAATTTGCAAGCTGCGGAGGAAGACGATGATAACTATCACTCGTTTAGGGGTCTTATTGTTTACAGTTCTGTTCGCGATATCTTTTGCGGGCTGCGCCAACTCCGATAACAAACTCGCTACCAACACGGCAACCCCTTTGCCGACGGCGGGCGCTAGCCCGGTGGCGACCCAGGGGCCACCAAGGGCGAAACTGAATTTGAATACAGCAACGGCAGCTGAACTGCTGGCTACAATTCCCGGGTTTGGTACCAGGATGGTGCGCGAGTTTGAAGAGTATCGGCCCTATAAAAGCATCCAACAGTTTCGCCGCGAGATTGGTAAGTATGTAACTCCCGAGCAGGTTGCCGAATACGAGAAGTACGTTTATGTGCCGATCAATGTGAACGAGTCAGATGCTCATACCATGCAGCAAATTCCTGGTCTCGATGCCGCCGAGGCAGAAAAACTAATTGCTGGAAGACCCTACGCGACCCGCGAAGCCTTTATCGGCAAACTCACTGAATACGTATCGGCGCCAGAACTCGAGACCGCTAAAACATACCTGAGCACGCCATGACATCGTCGGATGTTCTCGCGCGCCTGCGGCGATTCTTGTTAGTGCTTTCGGCTTTTCTTTTTTGTGGAACGCTCGTCGAATTATGGCTGGTGAACCACACGGAAGATCTCGTGCAGTGGTTGCCCTTCGTCCTTTCCGGCGTGGGTGTGGTGGTGGTTCTGTCCGTACTGCTGCGCCCGAAGCGCCCGACGCTGCTAAGTCTAAGAGCGTGGATGTTAGTCGTGATAGCCGGCAGCCTTTTCGGTGTTTATGAACATGTGACGAACAATATCGCCTTCGAACGAGAGATTGCGCCAACAGCACCGCTCACCAGGATACTGCGGGAGGCGCTAAGCGGAGCTAACCCGCTACTCGCGCCGGCGACGTTAGCTGTCGCTGCACTGCTAGCGCTTGCTGCCACTTATAAGTATGGCGAGATCCAGGATTAACCGCGGCAGCGATCGCGGTAAAATACGCGACCGCATTCAAACCCCGGCGAGCCTTCGGTACGTGACCGGTAGCGAGATTCAATCAAGTCAATCATGAAAGTCTCATGACACTAAGTAGAGTGGTGCCCTTACATTAATCGGTCGCTACCGCTCCCGTACTGTACCGGGTATGCCGTAGTTGAACCGCCAGACTCACTCTTCGTATTCGTCTGAACCCTGCACCCAAATAAATGATTGGATATCGATCATGTCCCGCGGTCGCAGGTCGCGGAGATCGTGGCTGACGGTTGCGGCAAACTTCAGCAATCCGGAGTAGATCTCCCACGACGGACGAGAAGCGTATTTGAGATCGTAACCGTATTCACGTGCGCCCAGGCGCGTGACGTTTGGTTTGAGAAAGAAGTGCGTCTGCGGTTGGGCGAGGAAACCAAACACTGTGACCAAAGGCCAGGTAAGCACGCGCGTTTGCTTGCGCGGCAGCGATGCTACCACCTCACACCAGCGTTCAAATTTCGCGTCAAGTTCTGCAGCTCCATATAAGAACTCATAGAGTCCTTCACTAAACTGGCGGGCACCTGCCCGAGATTTCACCGCATCTCGCAAAGCCATCTTCTCAAACGAGAAAAGGAGATTGGTCCGAGATTCGATCCGGACCGCCCGAGCCGCTATTTCGGTGAACTCTTTCTTGAGCAGCAAACTCTCGTGGACTTGCTGGTTAAGCGTTTCATCCCAGGCCTGGTGTGCTTCCCATTTGTAGCCGCGTTCCCAATCGATGTAGGTCTCATCGTAGAAACCTCCCGGGAAGAAGCGCAGAAATTTCCGACGGCATCTCTGGGCTGGTGCCGGAAGACTGCGACCTGAGTTGTTTTGGGATTCAAGTTTCCGCTTCGGAGTCGACATGATCGCAGTGTTACCCGCAAAACATGTCGAATTCTTTTCCACAGTCTGACGTTGTTGTCCGGACGTAATAAGCCGAGTCAACAAACTTTCACCAAACGCTTATTTCGTGTTCTTTCGTGAAGCTTAGTGGTTCGAACCTGTGGTTATTGTGCAAAGCCTCTAGCGTGGTTCCTCTCCCGGATGGTATGCGGCTTCAAGATTGGCGCGGATATCGCTAAGGGTAAACCATGCGGGTTTGAATTCCCCACGTGCATATAGTGCGGCCTGGTCTGCGTAATGTTTACTATTGGGATTTCCACTCGCGCCAAAGGTGTGTACCGATAAGGCTATTACGCGCGGGCCGAATTCCACCACACTTATGTAACTGGCGCCGGCAACTCCATAGCGCCGTTTCTGTCCTTGCTCCGGCGCAGCATAGAGCGTAAACACTGCGCCATCGTTCCCGCTGATTCCAGCCACAGGAAGACTGGGCCGGTTATCACTGAACTTCTCATCTTTACTCTCGTCGACACGTTGCAGGCGGTTGATTTCACCCCAGGATACCCGCCAAGTTCCAAAGTCTCGTTCCAACGTATCCAACACTTCCTCAAATACCGCGAGGTAACTTTGCTTTTCCGTTTGCCTTTGCGAGCGATTCCCCGAGACGCGGTTATGCCACAAGCTAAATAGCGTCATCGCGACTGAATCGATAGTACTGCGACGATCCCAACGGTCGAGAATCTCGGACGCTTCGCGGATTCGCCGAACATCTTTCGTACCTTGGCCCGCTGATACTGTGCGCGTTTGATCTTTGAGAGCGGCCAGGAGCTCCGG
>DASSCX010000133.1:0-10401 GCA_035697425.1 Pyrinomonadaceae bacterium
GCAGTCCGGAAGGGTGGCTTGCCCCCGCTTTTTTTCATCGATTTACTAACTAACACCTGGTGTTATGGAGCGCTGGGCCGCGGCAAGCGGTGAGTAAATCAGAAAACTCGCCCTGTGCCCGAAGAGCGGGGGCAAGCCGCCCTTCCGGACTGCGCTTTCCCCGATTACGATTTACGCTCCACTATGTGGTACCAAACGCGAGCGCCCATAGGCAACAAACGCGCAAAGAATCAGCACAATTAGCGGAAAAATCCCGGCTGCCACACCGTCGCCGGCGATGGTGATCACTACTGCACCGATCATGATGATTACCAGTCCGGCAGCAGCTAGCGGGATCAGGCTGGGCCGCTTACGCAGTAGTCCCGGCAAGATCAGTCCAAGTGCGCCAAGCACTTCGCATAAACCAATAAATTTAAGCAGCAAACCCGGCAACATGATCTGATTCGGTGAGCCCATTGACTGCAGCACTTCGCTGGGCAAGATTAATTTCGTACCGCCCGCAAACAGAAAGAGCAGTGCTAATAAAATTTGTACGATCCAAAGCGCAATATTCATGAGTTCTTTCCTTGACGGCCTTTGCCGTATTCGACCTGCGAACTAGCTCTGTAACGGAATCAGTTTTTGCAAACGCTCATCGCGCAGCCACAGTCCGGCCCAAAGAAGCACACCAAAAACTATCGGGAACAAAATTGGAAACCAGCCCTCGCCGGCTCTTACATGAGTAGCCACCGCGCCACCGAGATAACCGGTCAACAGGATCGCTCCCAGGACGGCTGTCTTGGGTAGCAAGTAGAGAATCGTACATATGAGTAAGACCACACCGATACCGATGATCACACTCTCGGGATATCCGAGCTTGACTGTAGCTTCGACTACTGGCGCCGGTTTGACGAGTTTCCCGATGGCATCCACCAACAAGAGCAAGGCTGGGAGTCCGCCGAGGATGCGGCCTGCCCAGAGCCGGCCTTTCGAGATAGAGGGTGTTTGGTTATCAGCTGCCATTAGCTTTCTCCTTTTTCGCGTATTCCCTTTCCCCTGTTCCCCGTTTTCTCCTTTTCGCTTTTTCTACCTTCTCGCGAGTTTCCCACCCAGCCACGCACAAGGCAGCGAGCTCGCAACGAGCGCAAGTGGATACCATTTTGGCCCAAATTCCGGTCCGGCGTTCCAGGTGCTGACCACGCCAACCACACTAAGGAACAAACCAATGACGCCGAGTAGTATCGCGTGTTTCATCGGCTGGTTGGGCGCGAGCCGTGCCGTGATGTAGCAACCGAGCACCGCAAAAACGCTGCGATAAGCAAGCGCTAGTAGCCATAAGGGCGTGGCCATCGGCTGGAACCAGGGCGGAAAAATTCCCGTCGCATGCATAACCAAGTCGGTGCCAAGAGAAAGAGCAAAGATAATGAGCAAGCCGGCAATCACGGCAGCGATACTGCGAAGTATGTTTGGACCAGGGGTCGCGCTCACAAATTTCTCTCCTTGCTTCTACCTCTAAGTCGAACGAAGAAACGCTAGATCGACAGACTGGCGGCACTTTGAAGAACTTTTTCTAACGGATGGTTCTGCGCAGTTTACTCGTCATGGGCCAGTAAACCCAACTCGTCGGTATGATTCAGTCTAGAACTCTCATTCACACCGGGCTTCAGCCCGGTGACGCAGTTCGAATTGAAAGGAACCGGTTTAACGATTTCTTATTACTGCACAATGCAGAGAAACCGTTGAAACGGTTAGATAGTGAACGGGGCTGGTTTCACCGGGCTGAAGCCACGGTGTGAATGAAACTCTATGAGCCTTACTGAACCAGCGCCCCAATGGTGAGGGAGGGAGTCCGTTCGCCGCTCTCATCACTGAATTGTGAACTTGATGTCGTCCGCACTTTCCGAAAGTTTCCGATTGTCTTTGTTGAAGGCATCAACCCGCCAACGATAGGTGCCTTTCTCCAAAGGCTTATCAAGCGCAAAAGAAGTCGCCTCAACGCGCTCGTTGATATAAGGCGAGGTGATGCTGGAGTCGTCAGGGTGGATGTTGAACTTGTAATAAGCTGCGTCCGGATAGGACTCCCACTTTAATTCCAGTCCTTGGGCACTGACCTTTGCTCCGGCCTTCGGATTGAGAATTTTCAGATCGCTTTTGAACAGATGAATCGGCGCGACGAAGAAAGTCTTGTCGGCAACAACGTCGTATTTCGCGGCGCTGATCCCCGCGATTCCTGAAGTCGCGAAGACATAAGAGTCTGTATCGAAGACTCGTGCCGTCAAAGCTTCATATGTTTTCGGCGCGACCTTGGTGAACAGATACTCTCCAGCGTTGTCGGTGCGTACGGTGTAAGCCTGTCCGGTACAACCGCCCATGAAGCGGTTGAACGTCTCGCACAATTTGACTTCGATGTTCTCAACCGGCTGGCTGTTATAGAGGACTTTGCCCTGAACATTCCCGGTTCCCGCTGCCGGCTTCGCCTTTTCCACGCCTGCTTCAGGCTGCGCCCCATCAGACTTTGATGCTCTCGATTCTGGAGACTCAGAATTGGTGGTTGATTTGTCGCCGGCGCAACCTGTGAGCGCAATTGCGATCGCAAGCATCGCCCAGACGCCGGCTGAAACCTTGGCCCCTGCTCTTAACGAATCTGCCATGTTAGAAACCTTTCGCATTTGTTGAGGGTGGCCGCTGTCGCTGCCCTTATTCTTTTCGGGCGCCGGCCTTCACCTCGCGCACTATCTGAGAATTCAAGAAGGTGGACCGCAAAGCTTCGTCGCTGACGCTTGCCGCGCACGCGTCGATAATCTCTGCAGCGCGACTGAAAGCCGACTGCGCTGCTGTTGCCTCCCCACGTTTCTGGTGCAGATGGCCCAGGTCTCCATACGTACGCCACGCCACCAGCGGTGCGGGATATTTTTCCAACTCTTCAAGGCCGGCGGCGAATTCCTTTACCGCGCTATCAAAATCACCTCTGACGATCGCGATCTGCGCTCGTAGTCTGTGAGCTTCAGCTATGTACTTATGTACTTCATGTTCGTTCGCGGTGTCGAGCAGACGGCGAGAAAATTCTTCAGCCTTCTCGACGTCACCCTGTCGCAACCAATGCCAACCGGTTGCGGCTTCAAGGCGAATGTTGTAGCGCCACCGGAACCAGGCGTCGTGCTCGAAGATGTTTCGGGTTTCCCTGAATGCGGATGCCGTTTCGTCAGGCCTGCCACCTATCGTATGGTCGATTCCTAAGTTAATTAAGGAATTAGCTTCGGCCTCAAGGACGTTATACTGACGTGCAACTCTTAATCCTTCCTGATCATATTTTAGTGCCCCCTCAAAGTCCTGAAGCTCGCGATGCATCCAGCCGATACAATTCGGCATTCGGGGAAACCAGAAACCATCACCGTTGCGTCCCGCCATCTGAATTGCTTCTTCGAGAGTGGCAATTGCCTCGGAGATTTTTCCGAGATTTCCCTGTGAGAGTCCCAGAAAGAACATCGAGGTCAAAAGCAAAAAGCCATCTCGCAACTTTGAGGCGAGCTTTCTCGCCTCCAGCTCACATTCGATTGCCCGCTCATACTCAGTCTGGAAGAAGTGAATACAGCCGCGCCAAGCCAACCCGGTTAACAGCGCCGGTTTATGATCGATGGCGCGGGCACTCTTGATTACATCGTCCAGGATGGGCTGACCGAGCGCCAGCTCACCATACGCCGCGTGTTTCAGCGCCATCAGCCCCATTGTGTCCAAACGCAATTTCTCACTGCCGGCCCGTTTAGCGGCGTCGAGGGCTTCATTAACGCGGAGCTCCATCTCCTCAAGGCGATGAGCAAAAAACAGCGTCGTTGCCAAAGCAATAAGCCCACCTGCCTGCTTTTCGGGTGAGGCAAAATCCTCCTGGTGCTTCAGCATCTTGCGGTAATCGTCAATCGATTCGTCAAAACGGCTCAAGGCCATATTGGTGGCGCCGCGCTTGGCGTAGAGAGTTCCCTTAGTCTCCGCCTGAACCTCTTCAGGTAGCTTCTCCGCCAAACTCAGAGCATGGGTGTAGTGTTCGGCAGCTTCTGCATTGGCATAAAGCGTGGTGGCGTTGTCACCGGCATGAATCAAAAACTCTACGGCACGTGAGAACTCGCGCCCGCGTTCGAAGTGAAGAGCAAGTTGGGTGGCGAGTTGAGGCGCCCGCTTCCCATAATGCTGCGCTAATGTCTCGGCGGCCTGACGGTGCAGCATCGTTCGTCGTTTTGCTACCAGACCGTCGTAAAGAAAATTCTGATAGAGAGCGTGTGCGAAGCGATACCGCGTCGCCAACGAACCGTCAGGTAATTCTTCCTCACCCCCGATCACGATGAGCCGATGGTTCTTCTCAATGCGTGCGAGCAGCTCCTCCAGATCAACCTCGTCGATGCCCAGCAAACGAGCGACGACGGTGGACAGAAATTCCTGTCCTTCGACACTGGCGTATTGCAAGGCACGACGTTCCTCCTCTGCGAGTGCATCCATTTTTTTACTAATCATGCTGCGCACAGTTTCCGGCACTTCCATTTCAATTTCTGACAAAGGCCGGCTTAAGACCCATTGGTCATTTGCCTTCGCAATGTCACCACGTTCCTGCAGATACTGGAGAAGATTCATGGCAAACAGCGGATGGCCTTCGGTCTTATCGTGAATGCGCCCGGCAAACTCCGGCGGGAACCCGTGCGGGGCAAATAAATCGTTCAGGTAGTCTTGAATGTGAGACTCACTAAATGAACCGAGCGGGATCTCCTCGCACAACTTGTGGGCCTGCATTTCCGCTTTGAAACCTTTGAGCGGATGATTGGTTCGCTCGATGTCTTCGGGCCGGAATGTTCCAGTAATCAACAGTCGTTGATTGCTGATGCGCTGGCACAAATGCCGCAGTAGGTCCACGCTGGAAGGATCTGCCCAGTGCAAGTCTTCAAGCAGCAGGACGACCGGAGAATTTGTGGCCAGGAGTCCCAGCGCATCTCCCATTTCCCGCATCATGCGTTCTTTGGTGGCGCCGATCGTATCCTGTTGCAAGGTTTCAATGGCGCCCGTAGAAGAGAACGCCGCGGGCAACTGCCAGCACCAGGTGGGAGCGGACGTTCGCATTATCGCCACGAGGCGCTCACGCGCGGGTCCCTCAAGCAATCCTCCCACCGCGTCAAGAAACGGCAGGTAAGCTTCGCCCGTCCCATACTGTTCTACACACCGCCCGCGAGAAACAGACAGACCGGGAAAGCGAGCCCGCGCGCGTCGCAAAAATTCGTCACCAAGCGAGGTCTTGCCGATCCCTGGTTCGCCGGTTATGAACACGACCCGCCCGCTACCATCAATCGCCTGCCGCAAAAACCCTTCGAGCCTGCCCAACTCAACGCCCCTGCCAACAAACGGGGCGCTGGAGACTCCCATTAGATCCTTATCAAGAATGATGGGACCACCAAGCCACTCGCCTGTTAACGTCGCCCGCAAATTTCTCATGGCCTGAGCCAACTCCCCTGCAGACGAATAACGTTGCTCTCTTTCTTTCGCCATCGCCCGTGCCAGGATCAAATCAAACTCTTTTGGTAATTCGGGACGCAGGCGGCTTGGCGGCGGCGGTGCAAAGGTTGCGATCGCGTGCATCACAGCAAGCATGCTGGGACCGGTGAAGGGTAACGTTCGCGTCGCAGCTTCGTAGAGCACACACCCAAGCGAGAAGAGATCTGAACGCCGATCCAGCGTCTGACCGCGGGTTTGTTCGGGAGACATATAGGCGGCGGTGCCGAGGACAGTACCTTCGTCAGTCAGATTCGTCAGCGTGGGCGCGTCGTGGTCGATTCTGTCGGCGAGGGTTAGGACGGTTTTCGCGAGACCGAAGTCCAGTACCTTCGCGTGACCACGAGGGGTGACCAGAATGTTCGCCGATTTGATATCGCGATGGATGATGTTTATTTCGTGCGCCGCCTCCAAAGCGTCAGCCGTCTGGATTCCGATGTCCAGTAGACGCATGAGTGGCAGGGCGCCGTGTCCGTAAATCAGGCCCTTCAGCGTCGTGCCTTCCACCAGTTCCATGACGATGAAATCCAGACCGTCAGCTTCTTCAATGGCGTGGATGGTTACGATGTTTGGATGATTGAGCGCTGAAGCCGACTGAGCTTCCTGGAGAAAGCGGCGGCGAGCTGTGGATTTCTGTTTGTCAGAAGTAATTAGCAGTTTGATGGCGACTGAGCGACCGAGCTTGGTGTCCTCGGCCCTAAAGACTTCGCCCATACCGCCACTGTCAATCTTGCTTACCAGGCGGTAATGCAAAAGCATCCGTTGCGGCTCAGCGGAATTCATGATCCTCGTGAACGATTACGCGGCTCTGCGCTTTGATGAAGGCCAACACTTTAATTGAATGTGTTCGGTGAGGGCAATGGGGGAAGGGGAAAGGGGAAAGGGGAACAGCGGAAAAGGGGGACACGGGGACACGGACGGATGCGTAGTGGTTGCCCAGTTCCCCTGTTACTACCTTCCCCCCTTCCCGCTTTCCCCGTGTCCCCGGGTGCCCGTGTCCCCCCTTTCCCCCTTTCCCCCTTTCCCCCGTTCCCCCGTTCCCCTGTTTTATTTCTGGCTGCCAAGTTGCTTTAGGCCAATCGCCGTGGAGAACAATTGGAAAATCGTACGAAGCTGGTTCGTTTTGCCAAGACGCCGACCTGGCGTGGATGTTTTCATGACACTGGCTAGGGCAACGAACGGGCAGGTTCTTTACGGGCGCTCAGATTAGAACAAACAGGGTTAGGAGATTCATAAAATGGACTACAAAACTGCCGAGCAAGATCAGCAGCCCGTTACCGGAAAAAGATCATTTCGCCGCCTTGGTATGCGGTTTGGTATTGTCGCCGCCGGCGTTGGCCTCGGTTCCGCTCTCGCATACTTGATCGCTAAGGCGCTCGGCGCACCGGCGATGAGACCGGAACGACCGGACAACATTGTTGACGATCGCGGAACGAGTCAGGAAAAAGCTGCCCGCATGCTGCTCAAATTGCGTGATCGAGCTTTCGACGCCAGCGATGAGAAACTTGCTGTTGCCCTAGGGCGTCCCGTTGAAGAAGTAGCCGGGTGGAGCGCCACCGACGCACTTATCGACGATGACGTCGTTATGAAGGCGCGCGGCATCGCCATGAATCGTGGCGTCCATATCGAGTAGCTTTAAAGTGACTACAGAACGAAGCTTTTGCAATGCGCCGGCACGGCGAAGCGGCGAGGGCGCTTTGGATTGAGACGGATTCGAGTGCCTGCGGTATCCCTCGCATTAAGAAGCGAAATCCGCGAAACAACACGAAACGTGTAGAAAAAACAAAGCTCCCTCACCGCTTCGCTTTGCCGGTGCACTCCAAGCTACTCTCGCAAGGATGAAAATACGCCTCGGCACGTCTGGTTTTGGCATCGCGAAGGCCGAATACTTTCGATCCTTTCCTTGCGTCGAAATTCAGCACACCTTCTACCAACCACCAAAAATTTCTACCCTTGAACGCTGGCGCGCGGATGCTCCTCCTGATTTTGAGTTTGTTCTAAAAGCGTGGCAGTTAATAACTCACGACAGCAAGAGTCCGACCTATCGCCGCCTGAAGAGGGAACTATCAGAAAAGGAGAAGCAGGAGGCCGGGTATTTCAGAGACTCGGCAATCGTCAAGGAGGCTTGGGAAGTAACACTCGCGGGAGCGAGGGCCTTGAAAGCAAGTACGATCTTGTTTCAGTGTCCTGCGAGCTTTAAACAGACGAAGGAAAACATTACCAGCGTGGAAAAGTTTTTTGGCGCCCTTAGCCGCCGGACAGATCATGAGGATAGTTATAGATTCTGTTGGGAACCGCGTGGCGATTGGGATCCAAAAGTCATAAGAAGGATTTGCAATAACGTACAGCTGTGGCACGCAGTGGATCCTTTCGTTAGCGAGAGCGTGACTCCGGCTCGCCGCTATTTTCGGCTCCACGGCAGAAACGGCTGGCGCTATGAATACGACGAGAATGAATTGCGTGAGTTGGCTGATATATTAGCCAAGAGCCCTCCGAGAAGTCAGACGCCTTACGTCTTCTTCAATAATGCCCGCATGACGCAAGACGCATTAAAGTTTCAGGCGATCACACGAGAGAGTGACAAAAGTTGAAGCGTCTGACCAGTAGCCCAAGGAACATTATCTAGACGAGCGCGCAACGCGCGACAGAGATGGTTCGGGCACGAGCAGCGAGAATAATCTCACCAGCCGCAGCGACGACAGGAGGTCGCCCCTGGCGTCAGCCCGAGAAGCTTCCGCTCTAGACTCCGCTCTGTAGCGAAAACTTTCCGCCCTTCTCGATCCGCAGCATGTATACCGGCACAAGCGCGTTGCGATTGGCATCGATGGTGATGCGGCCAGTCACGCCGGGAAAGTCCGCCGTCTTCGCGAGAGCATCACGTACGACAATCGAGTCACTTGAGCCCGCGCGTTTAATCGCGTCGAACAATAAATGTGCAGCGTCGTAGGCAGTTGCCGCTCCAGCATCCGGCGCGCTACCAAATTTGGCCTGATAGTCTGCGACAAACTTACGCACCACCGGATCGTTACCGCCCACCCAGAAGTGGTTGGCGAAGTAGACTCCCTCAAAAGCATCCCCGGCGCCCTCTAAAAGACTGGGGGAATCCCAACCATCGCTTCCGATCAGTATCGCTTTAACGTTTTGTCGTTTAACTTCGCGCGCCACCAGCGCTGCTGTCGAGTAGAAGCCGGGCGCAAAAATCACATCGGGCTTGGCAGCGTTGATTGCTTTTATTTTTGCGGCAACCTCTCTATCGCTTGCTTCATAGTTCTGTTCGTTTACGATCTCGCCGCCCAGCTTTTTGAAATGCTCGCTGAAGAATCCAGCCAACACCACCGCGTAGTCATTCTTCCCATCAAGAATGACGGCGGCCCGTTTAGCCTTTAGTCTCTCGGACGCAAACTTTGCAATAGCTTCCCCTTCCGCCGGGCTGATGAAGCAAGCGCGAAAGATGTAAGGACCCCGCATCGTCAACTCGGGTTTAACCGCAGCTGGAGAAATCATCACCACCTTGTGCTCCTGGGCAATGGGCGCCGCGACCATCGCCCGAGTGCTGATCGGCTCGGCAAGCAGAGCGTGAACTTTGTCCTGGGTGATTAGCTTAGTGACGATACCGGCGACTTCTCCGATGTTTGAGTGATCGTCTTCGACGATGAGCTCAACCTGCCGCCCGCCAATGCCGCCCCCACTATTAACTTCCTCAGTTGCAAGCTTGAAGGAATTCAACGCAGAGCTGCCATAAGCGGCAGTGGCCCCAGTTAAAGACAAAAAGACGCCGACCTTGATGTTGCCGGTGTTGTTGTTTGCGTTGACGGCGGGCGCATTTCTTCGCGAACACGCGGAGGGGAAAATCAAGAAAAGGGCGAGAACGAGAGAAAGAACCTTGCTCATTATTGCACCTTCAGATCTCCAGTGGCTGCAGCTGCGCGACTTGTTCGAGAAATTTCGTGATCAATGCTTGCCTGCTGCCTGCTCGCGGATTCTTTCCTCTTGTTCTCTAAGCTCAGGAGTGAACTGGTCGCCGAAATCATCCATTTCAAAGACCTGACGAATCTCAACCTCTTCGCCATCCTTGAAAGGAGCGCGCTTCAGCCATTCGATTGCTTCTTCCTTCGACTTTACCTGCCACATCCAGTAGCCGGCAATCAGTTCTTTCGTCTCCGCGAAGGGTCCGTCGGTAACCGTTCGCTTAGCCCCCTCGAACTTCACACGTACGCCTTTCGAGCTTGCCTGAAGTCCTTCACCCGCTAACATTACCCCAGCCTTCACCAGTTCTTCGTTGTAGTTGCCCATCTCGGTCAACATTTCTTTCGTCGGTAACTCGCCTGCCTCTGATTCAGAACTTGCTTTGACAATCACCATGAATCTCATCTTCCCTCTCCTTTACTCTCGTGAATCGTTAATCGTGAATCGTGAATCGTCGGGAACGCTCAGTCGGGAAGAGTGGTTTACGCCGCTGGTTGAATTCATTCAACCCTGGCGGCAAGCCGGCCTTCCTGACTGCGCTTACCTTCCGCAATCGCCAATCGGCAATTCTGAAATCACCTTGGTAAGCCTTCGATCTCCATGACCGGCCGGATTTCGATGGTACCGAATTTCGCCGGCGGCACTCTTTCGGCAATGCCAATCGCTTCATCGAGGTCATTCGCTTCGATTACGTAATAGCCACCAAGTTGCTCGCGAGTTTCCGCAAACGGACCATCAGTTATTAAGCGCTTGCCGTCGCGCACCCGCACGCTCGTCGCCGTCGCCACAGGATGTAGCGGGCTGGCATCAAGAAATTGTTTGTGGGCGCTCAGATCCTGGGCTAGTTGTGCTGACTCAACGTAACAATGTGCCCGCTCATCGTCGGTCATAGCTTGCTCGTCGAGATAAACCAGCAACATGTATTTCATC
>DASSCX010000134.1:0-14088 GCA_035697425.1 Pyrinomonadaceae bacterium
CTGGTCATGCTCAGTCGGGAGACACAGCTTGCCCCCGCTTCCTTATTAAAAACCAAAGGGCAGTCACCGCTTCGCTCTGCCGACGCACGCCAAGACTTACTCCATATGGTGCAACACCTCACGAGCTAACGCATATATCTACCCTTACCCAAAAACCCTCAATCCGCTTAATCCCACGATTAACCAACTCTTTGCTTAATTTTTCCAGAAGTTTTCAATTGGCACGGTCGTTGCCAAATGAACGGTGGCTCGCGGAATTAAGTTAGCCCTGAAATCCAAGCGAGCCTCGACGGAGGAAACGAAATGACGACACGACTGAACACTCGCTTTACACGCCTGGCTGTCGCCCTGCTGGTGATATTGACGCTGGGCGCAACAAGTGTCGCGCCCGTGATGGCGCAGAAGCGACGCGTTCGCCGTCCAGTGCGCAGGATCGCGACTAAGCCGGTGGTAACTAAACCCGCCGTGGTTTATTACAACGTGAACGCTGGGGAAGTATTGCGTGTGCGCATGAATCAAACGATCTCATCCGAGACGGCTCGAGTTGGCGATCAGTTTGCAACTACCGTTGTGGATCCGGTCTATGCCGGCGGTGTCGAAGTAATTCCGGCGGGCAGCATTGTCACCGGACGGGTAACAACCGTCGACCGTGCTTCGCGCAAGAGCAAATCCGGATCGATTGGCGTCCACTTCGTGGCCGTGCGACTGCCGACTGGTATCACTCGCACACTCAATGGGGATTTAACGGATCTTTCCGGCGGCGAGATGAATTCAGACAATGAAGGCGAAGTTTCCGGCCGCTCAGCGACCAAAAGAAATGTTGTCTTCATCGGCGGAGGCGCTGCGACCGGAGCGCTGATAGGCGCCATAGCCGGCGGCGGCAAGGGTGCAGGTATTGGAGCGCTCATAGGCGGCGGCTTGGGTACCGCTGGAGCATTGTTCTCGAAAGGTCATGAAGCAGTTGTTAAGTCGGGTACTGAGTTTGGCGTGGTCTTGAACCAAACGCTTTCATTGCCCGCGGCAAACGTGCGCTGACCACAAAGAATCGGCAACCTTGCGGTTGTCGGTGCGCTGGGGGCCCGCAAGCGAAGGGGAGAGCGCGGGCGGGTTCCCAACAGTTTCAGTCGCCCCAGTACTAACGTAAGCAGGCGACTACAAAGAGACCCGTTGCGAAGGGGAGAGCGCAACGGGTTTTCTTTTTTCTCAGAGCGCCGTTTACGGCTCTAGCCCGCGCACAGGGATGACGCCGGCCTTGGAGTTATTTGGATCTGTTACTTCGGTTGGAGGTTCAGGTTCTTTGCCGCGGTAATCCGTGCAAACTCCTTATGCAGGTAAACCACTCGGCCAGCCACAATCGAAGCGACAGCCGCACCCTTCATCTTTCGACCAGAAAATGGAGTGTTGCGGCTCTTTGATTTCGAATGCGAGACATCGAAGGTCCATTCAAAATCCGGATCAAGAATCGTCACGTCAGCCCACGCGCCGGGACGTAAGGTTCCGCGATCCGCGAGAGAAAAGATACGCGCCGGATTTGTTGAGCACAATTGCACCAGACGTTCCAAATCAATGACGCCCTGATGAACGAGTTCAAAGGCAAGCCCAACTGCCGTTTCCAATCCCGTGATGCCAAACGGGGCTTGATCAAACTCCAGTGCCTTCTCGTCCGCATGGTGCGGCGCATGGTCGGTGGCGATCGCGTCAACAGTTCCATCTCTCAGTCCTTCGAGCAAGGCGCCAACGTGATCTCGGCTGCGCAACGGAGGGCTCATCTTGGTGTTCGTGTCGTAATCAGCGACGGCTTCGTCAGTCAGCGTCCAATGATGCGGAGCGACTTCGCAAGTCACCCGAAGACCTAACTCTTTAGCGCGACGAACGGCATCCAGCGCCCCGCGCGTCGAGACGTGGGCCAGGTGCACACGAGCCTTTGTCAGCTTCGCCAGCACGCAATCGCGGACGGCATCAACTTCTTCAGCCGCTGCCGGCATTCCCTTCAATCCGAGAATCAGCGACCAGCGACCTTCATGCATCACGCCGTTCTTACTCAACGACGGCTCCTGGCAATGATCGATGACCGTTAAATCGAATCCGGTCGCGTACTCCATGGCGCGACGCATCATCTCGGAACTGCCGACAGGCTTGCCGTCGTCTGAAACTGCGACAATTCCTGCCGCCTTCATTTCACCCATCTCAGCGAGTTCGCGGCCACCACTACCCTTCGTGAGTGCACCAATCGGAAAGACGTTGGCCAAACCGGCGCGCTGTGCCTGTTCAATTACGAAGCGGGTAACCGCCGGACTGTCGTTCACCGGATCGGTATTCGGCATAGCGCAAATGCTCGTCCAGCCTCCCGCCACTGCGGCGGCCGCGCCGCTCGCAATTGTCTCTTTGTATTCCTGACCGGGTTCTCGCAGGTGAACGTGCAGGTCGATGAACCCAGGAGTGACCAGTAGCCCGGTGGCATCGAACACCTCCGCATCTTCCGGCCACGATTCATCGCGATTTAGGATTCCCGCTACTCTTCCCTTCTCGAGCAGCAGATTCTTTCCGGTATTTATTCCTTGCGACGGATCAATCAGATACCCATTCGCAATCAGCGTTTTCATTCTCGTTTACTTTCCCACCTATGTTTCCTTTTGTTCTCTACCACTACCATCGGCATCGTGCGCTCCTGCGAGTAGATACAGAACTGCCATGCGTACTGCCACTCCATTGGTGACCTGATCGAGAATCAATGAACGACTGCCGTCGGCGATTTCGGAAGATATTTCAATGCCCCGATTCATCGGGCCCGGATGCATAACAATCGCTTCGGTAGTGGCGCGCTCCAGGTGTTCGGCATGCAGGCCATAGTGAACGGCATACTCTCGCATCGAGGGGAAGAAGGCCGCGTCCTGTCGTTCGCGTTGGATGCGCAGAATCATGACCACATCGGCGCCGTCGATTGCGTCCTCAATCTTTCGCTCGACGTGCAAGCCCTTTTCAACCAGGTCACCGAAATCAGGTGGTACGAGGGTGCCGGGGCCAGCGACTCTAACGCTTGCTCCCAGTTTCGTGAGCAGGTAAATGTTGGAACGAGCGACGCGCGAATGAAGAATGTCTCCGATAATGGCGACATTTAATCCTTCGATGCGCCCCTTGTACTCGCGGATTGTCAAAGCATCAAGCAGCGCCTGCGTTGGGTGCTCATGGGCGCCATCGCCGGCGTTGATAATTGGGGCATTGCACATCCTGGCGAGATGGTTCGGAGCTCCCGCCATTGAATGACGGACGACGATGCAATCGGGAGCCATCGCCTCCAGGTTTCGTGCGGTATCAAGCAGCGTTTCACCTTTAGAAACGCTGGAGGTTGAGACACTGATGTTAATGGCGTCAGCAGACAGACGTTTTGCGGCGATTTCAAATGACGTACGCGTGCGAGTCGATGGTTCAAAGAAGAGGTTAATGACCGTGCGGCCGCGCAGGGCAGGGACTTTCTTGATCTCGCGCTGTGAAACGTCTCGGAAGGTCTCGGCCGTGTCGAGCAGATGAGTAATCTCCTCTGCCGAAAGGTCACGAATTCCCAGGAGATGTTTTCTACTAAAGGATGATTGCATCACTTTCGTCTTGGCCTTGGATCTTTTGAGCTTTGTATTTAGTGCCTTGTATTTAGTTCGCTTTTCAGCCTTGAGCGATCTTGGAAAGAACTATTCAGTTACGCTAACGAACAAAGTACAAAGTTCCAAGCACAAAGTTCTAAAACCTTCAACACCCAGAGTTAAAGTCCTTGTTCGAATATAAAAAAAGCGGCCCCGCTGGCCGCTTCATGAAACCGCTTCTGCCGGTAGTCGTTCGACTATGACCACCCCTTCCTCCTCATCGAAATCCCTCAGCATCACTTTTATGATTTCGCTTTTCTTTGTGGGCACCAGTTTGCCAATGTAATCGGCCTGAATCGGCAATTCGCGATGCTCCTTGCCGCGGTCGATTAGCACCGCCAACTGCACGCGGCGCGGACGTCCAAAGTCGATTAACTGATCCAATGCCGCCCGAATTGTGCGGCCGGTATACAGTACGTCATCGATAAGGACGATGTTACGACTCTCAATGTCTCCGGGAAGTTCTGTGCGGTTAACGATTGGCTTGGCGCCCACAGTTGAAAGGTCGTCTCGATAGAGTGTGATATCCACAACTCCCACTGGCGGCCGGCCGCCTTCGAGGTCCGCGATTTTATCGGCCATCCGTTCGGCGAGTGGAACACCGCGACGCCTGATACCCACCAGGTAAAGATCGCCGGCGCCATGATTTTCTTCGACTATTTCGGAAGCGAGCCGGGCGAGCGCGCGATTGATTCGCGGCCCATCCATAATGCGCGCCTTCTCGATGAATTCCATTTCGCGCGATACTAACAAGAACATGGACGAGTGACAAGTGACACATCACCAGTCACAAGTTAGAATGCCTTGCTTTCACTTGTTGCTCATCACTGGTTTTTCGTCAGCGAGTATTGCTTGCCAGATAATTGTGACTAGCCAATCTTAATGCTCTATCGCTCATTGTTGCGCCGGCTACTATTTCGTCTACCGCCGGAGACGGCGCATGAACTAGCACTTCACACACTTGCCAAGGCGCCGCGGCTCGTCAAACGTCTCGTCGGTACTCGCGATGACAAACCTCCGTTCGGAAGGCTTGAGCGCTTTGGTTTGAATTTCTCCAATCCGGTAGGCCTCGCTGCGGGGTTTGATAAGGACGGAATTGCGTTACCTGGTCTCGCCGCATTGGGCTTTGGTTTTATCGAAGCGGGCACAGTGACGTTTCATCCGCAGCCGGGGAATGAGCGCCCACGATTGTTTCGATTGCCAACAGATAAGGCGCTGATAAATCGTGCCGGCTTCAATAACAAGGGAGCGGCCGCGTTTGCTCAAAGAGTCGCTGCCACCGCAGAACACCGGCGTGAATATGTCCTGGGCGTGAGCATTGGTAAGAGCAAAGTTGCTGGTCTCGATGAAGCAATTGAGGATTATCTCAAGAGCTTTACAATCGTTTTCCCAGTTGCGGATTACGTGGCCGTCAATGTTAGTTCGCCAAATACGCCGGGCTTAAGAGATCTACAACAAGCAAATCAGCTCGAGGCTTTGCTGCTTGCTTTGCAGCAACGGAACATAGAATTAACGGAACAAAACCACCGGGTCAAAGAAGTGCCACTGCTGGTAAAAATCTCTCCGGATGTCTCTGCTGTAGAGCTTGAGCAGATCGCGGCGGTCGCGCGCAAAACTTCTATCGCGGGGATCATTGCCACTAACACGACAATTACCCGGGAAGGATTAAGATCTTCGGTAGCGGAGATTCAAGCTTGTGGTGACGGAGGCCTGAGCGGTTTACCATTGCGCGGTCGCTCAAACAGGATGATCGCCAGTCTCTACAAACTTACCGCCGGCAGAATTCCTCTTATAGGAGTTGGTGGGATCTTCACGGCACATGACGCCTGGGAAAAGATTTGTGCGGGTGCGAGTCTCGTTCAGCTTTACACTGGGTTCATTTACCAGGGACCAGGAATTGTCGCCGAGATTAATAAGGGTTTGCTCGAGATCATTGCCCGCGAAGGAATGAGTTCGCTCGACGAGGCAGTTGGCTGTCGCGCTCACGAACTTGCCACGGCAAACTGATAACTGATTAATGAGTAACGATCCGGTAAACAAACTAATTGTGGCGCTTGATGTTCCGACAGCGCAGGAGGCGCGCGAACTCGTCGAGCTTCTCCAACCTGAAGTTGGAATGTTCAAAGTCGGTTCACAGTTATTCACCGCGGCTGGCCCAGAGATCGTGCGTGAGATTGTACGTTCCGGCGGTCGTGTATTCCTTGATCTGAAGTTCCATGACATTCCCAATACGGTCGCTGCGGCAGCGGTCGAAGCCACGCGCCTGGGCGTAACGATTCTCAATGTACACGCCGGGGGCGGGGCCGAGATGATGAGACGAACTGCCGTCGCGGTTTCAGAAGCATCGTCCGCTGAGGGTTTGTTGCGTCCGTCGATAATTGCCGTTACCGTGCTGACCAGCTCCGACGAGGCCACCCTAAATGCAGTTGGAGTAGCAAACACTCCGGAAGAGCAGGTCATCAAGCTCGCCAGGCTTGCAGCGGAGAACGGCATGGATGGTCTGGTCGCGTCGCCGTTCGAAGTCCGGGCGCTCCGAGCCGCGATTCCCCAGAGGGGTTTCCTGATAGTGACTCCTGGGATACGTCCTGCCGGAACCGCTCTCGACGATCAGAAACGGGTCACCAGTCCCGCAGCGGCAGTGCAAGCAGGCGCCGATTATCTCGTTGTCGGCCGACCGATTATTGCGGCTAAGGATCCGCTGGGGGCTGCCCGGAGGATTGGGGCCGAGATTGCCTCACTTTCCCACGATATTGCGGGTGCGAAGCAGGAACTCTAGCCCGGGTCGCGCGTGTACAGCTGGGAGAAGTTCGATATTGCTCTGTCGGGAAATTAAAATTATGATGCGTAGGTGAACCAACGCTTGAAGCCCGCTCTTTGGATCCTTCTTTTTGTACTACTGGCGCTGAATCCCAGCGCCGCAGGTCAGCGAAAAGGCGACATTGCTTCCCTTCCTTTCTCACCCGCCCCTTACCGTGTGGGGGAACGGCTCACCTACGACATTTCTTTTTCTAACTTCATTAGCGCCGCTCATGTAGAGATTAGAGTTGTGGCGTTGGGGACTTTCTTTGGACACGAAGCGATCCAACTACGAGGGCACGTCGAGACTACAGGGGTTGTCAATGTGGCCTTGTTTGCAATCAACGACGATTATGTGAGCTACGTCGACCCACAAACGGGTCTGCCCTTTCGATCGGAGTTGACCACTCACGAAGGCCCGCGCGCCACCGCAAGCAATCAGCAGCTCAGCGCTGGCCTCTTTGATTTTTTGTCGGCGATCTATCGCGTGCGCGCGACGGCTCTGACCGAGGGCTCAACCCAACGACTGTCGATTCGAAATGGAGCGGACGATTATCAAGTCGAGTTAAAAGTAAGCGGGCGCCAGAGTGTTAAGACAAAGGCCGGCTCATTTAACGCAATTGCTGCACAGGTTCGCATCACCAACAATTCAACGGTTCGCAATATTCGAGTTTTCTTTAGTGAAGACGAGCGTCACTTGCCGGTATTGGCAACAGCAAGACTCTCAGGAGGAGAGGTTCGGGCGGAACTGGCGGCCTCGGATCTGATCAAGCCGCTTGAAGCTCAACCATCTCCCGCGCCTCCGGTGATTACGTCGGGGCCAGCCACTTCGCCCACACCCCAACCGGAAACGGCCGTTAGAGATCATTCGCTCGACAATTTACCCTTCAAGGTCGGCGAACAATTGAACTACCAGGTTTTCTTGGGATCGATGACCCAGCCGGCGGGTACGGCAACATTCCACGTACGGGCACGATCCAACAACTTCAGCAGAGACGGACTGCAATACACGGTTCAAGCCCAAACTACTCCAGCGGTCCAGAGAATGTTTGTAGCCAATGATCTGATCACCTCGTACGTCGATGTGAAGACGCTTTTGCCTTTTCGCACGGAACTGAAACTGGTTGAAGGCCGTTCGCGCACAAATCAAATTTTGTCGATCAATCAGGATTACGGCGTGGCCACCACGGACCAGAACCAAAAGATTGAAATCCCGGTAGGGACGCACGACTACCTTTCCTTCTTCTACTTGGCGCGCACATTTAACCTGACGCCACCACGACGCAATGCGGTTTCCATCCTCGTGAAAAACAAACCTACCACTCTCTTCATCACGTCGTTAAAGCGCGAAACGATTCAGCTGGGTTCGCAGACCATCCCGGCAATTCAAGTCTCACTCACGACGGATGACGCGCAGCCCGACAAGTTTCAGCTGAGAGGCTGGCTTAGCGACGACCGGCGCCGCTTGCCGTTGCGGCTCACAGCCGTAACCGAACTTGGTCCGGTGCGCGCAGATCTGGCAATAATCCCCTTAACCTCTCAATAATCCCGCGCGATTAGCTTTTCCCAAATTGGTCTCGAATCCCCCGCCTCTTTTGAAATTGAAATCTGTTTTCAATTCGGCTATACTCCGGCCCGTGGTCGAGAGTCGATGTTCTCCCTAAAGGATAATTTAGAAACCCCTTATGTTTAATTCCTTCATAATCGTTCTCCGCGAAGGTTTTGAGTCTTTCCTCCTTGTAGCCGTAATCCTGACGTATCTTCGTAAGGCAGGTCATCGGTGGCTTACCTCCGCAGTCTATGTCGCGATCCTTTTGGGCCTGGGCATTAGTGCGGGGCTGGGGTATGTCTTAAAAAATGGCGTTGAAGAAACGACTATTCTAAATACCTTTGGCACAACCGCAGGTCCCTACGTCAATCAGTTCCTGGCAAACGAAGCACTGCGTGAAGGCGTCCTCGGCGTCGTAGCGATTGTTATGGTAGCAACCCTCGTCGTGCATATGTGGCGCAGCGGACCAAAGCTTCAGGAGAAGATGAGGGCACGGCTCGGAGCTATGTCATCGCGCAAATCGCGAATAGCTGCCGTCGCCGGCGTTTTCCTCTTTACCTTTTTGATGATCACCCGCGAAGGCATGGAAACGGCGTTGTTATTGTTGCAGGTGCGGGACCCACAAATGATCAGTGGTGCCCTGCTCGGGTTATGCGCCGCATTGTTGTTCGCCTGGGGTTGGGCGCGCTACGGACACCTCATCAACATTAAGCGGTTCTTTCGCGTTACCGGAATTTTCCTACTGCTTTTCATGCTCCAGGTGGCGATCTATTCGTTCCACGAATTCTCCGAAGCAGGCCTGCTTCCAAACAGCGAAACACTGCACACCGCCACGGAAAAGTTTTCGCCTGATGGTCTGTATGGAAAGTGGTTTTCCCTCTTGATGGTTGCCGTTTGCGGGCTCTGGTTGTTTGGAGGTTGGCTCATCGACCGTTTGAAGCCGACTCACAACGCGACTGTTCAATTGGGCGAAACGTAAACCTGCGAGATATCCGAAACAAGAGGCGCGGTCAAATGAGACCGCGCCTTTCTTTTCTCCGGAATGGCTTACTGCGACGCAAACTGTTTCGCTAATTCCCTCTTCAGCAACTTGCCCGTCGGACCTTTAGGAATCTCTTTAACAACGCGAATTGCTTTGGGACATTTGAAGTCGGCCAAATGCATCTGGCAAAAGCCAATCAAGTCTGCGGCGTCGCAACTGGCGTCCTCTTTTAAAACAATGTAGGCCACGACTTCTTCACCATAGAGCGAATCGGGAACGCCGATCGTTGCTGCCGCCGCTACCGCAGGGTGTTGGTAGAGAACCTCGTCAATCTCTCGGGGATAAATGTTTTCTCCGCCGCGAATGATCATGTCGCTCTTACGATCGACGATGTAATAGAAACCATCGGCGTCCCGATAGCCGATGTCCCCCGTATGGAACCAGCCATTTCGGAAAGCAGTCGCAGTCGCCGTTTCATTCTTGTAATAACCCTTCAGGATGTTCTCCCCGCGCAGCACAATCTCTCCCAGCTGGCCGTCCTGCACTTCATTATCCTCATCATCCACCACCTTCATTTCATTACCGATGGGAATGCCGCAAGAACCCGCGCGACGGCGTTGATCTGGAGGATTGAAGGTTGAGCGACACGTAGATTCCGAAAGTCCATAACCCTCAATCACGAGGCAATTGAATGTCTCCTCAAACCGTTTCATGGTTTCTGCAGGCACGGGGGCCGAACCACACATCGCAAATCGCAGCTGATCGGTCTTCAAACCCTCTGGTACTCCATCAGGGTACGTGCTGAGAAGCATCGACAACATGGTTGCCACCGAACCAAAGGAAGTGATCTGATAATCCGAGATGATTTGCCAAAAACGCGAAGCTGAGAATTTCGGACTCACTACGGTTGAACCGCCGGCGTACAGGGTCGACATAGTGGTCACCGATACAGCGTTCATATGAAACAGCGGCATGACCGTCAGCAAGCGATCTTCTGCCGTAAAGTTTAGCCACGTGCTGATTTGCCTGGCATTGGCAATCACGTTTCCATGCGTGAGCAAACAGCCTTTCGGCTTTCCCGTCGTTCCCGACGTGTAAATAATGATCGCGTCGTCGTCGGAATCGAGCTCGATTTCAGCTAAGTTAGTGCTGCTGTTCTTTGTCGCCTCAGCTTCATTGTCGAAACGAATTACTGCGTTGAGATCGGGCAGGTCGCCCCTGATGCTCTCGATGGTGGTCAGAAACTCCGAATGCACAAGAATCGCTTTGGCTTCGGAGTTTGACATGACATAGGCGATCTCCTCGGCCTTCAAAAGCGAATTAACCGGCCCCGCCAACGCGCCCAAGCTCCAGCACGCAAAATATCCGATAAGGTACTCAGCACTGTTTGGGAGTAGTAGACTAACGACATCACCTTTTCTTATCCCCTGGGCTGCGAGCAGGCCCGCAGCTCTGAGAACCGCCGCTTCAAACTCGGCATAGGTATAGCGACGGTCATCGTTTTCGGAAAAAAGAAAAGTCTTTTCGGGCGTAGCCGCGCTGCGCTTCCGCAGTAGTTCCCTAAGGTTTACAGGCGCAATTTGCAAGTCGCTTTCGGGGCTTTGAGTGGCTGGCATGTCGTAGACCGTATGGTATATTACGGGCTCGCTAGAGTCATCCACTGTTCGGCCGACACTCTAGTCCGTCGCTTTTTGCCCCTTCTTTTTTTAGTGATGACAAACGACAGGCGAAAGTTTGTCGAGACTAATACATGGACACCTATCGCAATTACATCGACGGGAAATGGATTGAATCCTCTTCAACCCGCACGGTTCAAAACATAAATCCAGCGAACATAGACGACGTAATCGGCACCATTCGCCAAGCGACGCGCGCGGAAGCAAAAGCGGCCGTCGATGCCGCAGCGGAAAATTTCGCGGCTTGGCGTGCTACGCCAGCTCCAACGCGCGGTCGCATCGTTGGCAGGGCTGCCCGACTATTGGAAGAGAATAAAGAGGATTTGGCTCAACTCCTGACACGGGAAGAAGGCAAGACGATCGCAGAATCGCGCGGCGAATTACAACGTTCGATAAATGTAGCCGACTTTTGCGCAGGTGAAGCGCGTCGGTTAAATGGCGAGACGATTCAATCGGAGCTTCCAGCCAACTTTGCGTACACCCTGAAACAACCGCTGGGCGTAGTGGCTTGCGTCACGCCCTGGAATTTTCCCGTGGCTATTCCGGTTTGGAAAATCGCGCCGGCTCTCGTGGCCGGCAACACGGTTGTCTTCAAGCCCGCCTCATTAACCCCGGCAACCGCCGTACGCATCGTTGATCTTTTCGAAGCGGCAGGACTCCCTCCCGGAGTATTAAATCTGGTGTTGGGTTCGGGTTCAGACGCCGGTGACGAAATCATTAATCATCCGGCGGTGAAAGCTGTTTCGTTTACGGGTTCCAATCAGGTAGGCATTCGACTTTACGAACAGGTGTCTCGGCGCGGCGGAAAAGTGCAGTGCGAGATGGGCGGCAAGAATCCGGTGGTGGTTTTAGAGGACGCTGATATGGAACTCGCCGTGGAATCGACCGCCCAGGGCGCATTTGGATCATCAGGTCAACGCTGCACCGCGACGAGTCGAGCGGTTGTCGTAAATAAAATTGCTGACGAGTTTGTAGATCGCATCGCCAAGCGTGCAGCGTCCATGCGCATCGGCAACGGAGCTGACCCGACGACTGAGATGGGTCCCAGCGTCGATGAGAGTCAGTTCAAGACTGTATTGAGTTACGTCGATATTGGCCGCGAAGATGGCGCCACCCTTGTTTGCGGCGGCCAGCGCGCTCAAGGTGACGAGCTGAACAAAGGATATTTCGTGCAACCAACGGTCTTCGATCGTGTCACTCCGGATATGCGCATCGCTCGGGAGGAAATCTTCGGTCCTGTGTTGTCCGTCTTGCGCGTTAGTGATTTCGAAGAAGCCATGCGCGTAGCGAACGACTGCGAGTACGGACTCTCATCGTCGATCTTTTCCAACGACGCGACGCGCATCTTCCGTTTTGTTGATGAAATTGAGACGGGCATGACTCACATTAATTCCCCAACAACCGGAGGCGAAGCACACGTTCCTTTCGGCGGAACCAAGGGCACGGGCATCGGCGATCGCGAACAAGGCTCAACCGCCCTCGATTTCTACACCGAACTTAAAGTCGTTTACGTTGATTACACCGGACGAAAACGCGAGGGGAATCTCTATTGATCGTTGGAGTTCGTGAATAACCCAAGAGTAGACGGTTGATCCGTGGCCTCAAGACGCCGCCGTGCTCCGTAGGAGCACCATGTTTATAGTTATGGCTTTATCATCCTCGCGTAGCTCCTTTAGGAGCGGAATGTGTGAATCCTCATGGCAAATACCTTTTCACAGATCTACATTCAAGCTGTTTTCGCAGTTAGTGGCAGACAATCTTTGATAAGGCCGAAGTTCAAAGAAGAGCTCTACAAATACATCACCGGAATCGTCCGGAACCAGGGTCAGAAGTTAATTGTTATTAACGGCGTCGAGGACCATCTCCACATGTCGATCGGCCTACGACCCGCAATGGCGCTGGCCGACTTGATTCGAGATGTAAGGGCTGACTCTTCCAACTTTGTAAATGACAATAAATGGGTGCGGGGAAAATTCAGTTGGCAGGAGGGATACGGCGCATTTTCTTACGGACACTCGCAACTCGATACGATTATTCGGTACATACAGAATCAGCAAGAACACCACAGACGGCGATCATTTAGAAATGAATACTTGTCGCTCCTAAGAAAGTTTGATATCGCCTTTGAGGACAAATACATTTTTGAGTTCATCGAGTGAGTTTCGTCTAACTGCGAACATTTCGCTCCTACGGAGCTAACGTTTTACTGGGAAACTTTCGTGCTATAAACGTTTCGCTCCTCCGGAGCGAAGAGTAAGCCCAAGATATTTGGCGCATCGCGCAGCCTGACGAGCGAACGTCGGGTGTCTGGTTCTAGACGCAAACTGAGGACTAATGAAAACGCTACTCAAAAATGGTCGCGTGGTCACGGCGACCGACGATTATCACGCCGACGTGCTCATCGACGGCGAAAGAGTTTCCGTCATTGGCGCGAAACTTGAAATGGAAGCCGACAAGGTCATAGATGCGACTGGCAAGCTCGTGATCCCCGGCGGTATCGATCCACACACCCATATGGAGTTGCCGTTTGGCGGCACTGAATCGTCTGACGACTTCCGCACCGGCACCATTGCCGCCGCGCACGGTGGCACGACAAGCATCATCGACTTTGCCGTGCAGTACAAAGGCCAATCGCTAATTGAGGGCATAGACAATTGGCATAAGAAGGCGGAAGGCAAGACTGCGATCGACTACGGGTTCCACCTGATCACAACGGAACTAGAAGACAGTCAGATCGAAGAACTCCACACCGCGATGGACGAAGGGGTTACGAGCTTCAAGATGTTCATGGCCTATCCCGGTGTGTTCCTGGTGGATGACGCTACAATTTTTCGCGGCATGCTCGCCGCCGGCGAACGCGGCGGTTTGATCTGCATGCATGCGGAAAACGGCATCGTCATCAATGAGATTATTAAGCACGCACTTGCAAAGGGTCATACAGCTCCCAAATATCACGCGTTAACCCGGCCTACTGTTGCTGAAGCCGAAGGTGTTCACCGCGCGATCGCGATCGCTGAAATGGCAGAGTCGCCGGTCTACATCGTTCACCTATCTTGTACCGACGCACTCAATCAGGTGCGCCAGGCGCGCGATCGCGGCCTTCCGGCTTTTGCGGAAACTTGTCCGCAGTATCTCTTTCTTTCTCTCGACGACTATGACGAGCCGGGATTTGCGGGCGCCAAATATGTGATGACCCCGCCTCTCCGCGACAAAGCAAATCAGGCGGAACTCTGGAAGGGTTTGAAGAGCGATGACCTACAGGTGATCTCAACTGATCACTGTCCCTTCTGTATGAAAGAACAAAAGGAACTTGGTGTCGGCGATTTCACAAAGATCCCCAACGGGGCGCCGGGCGTCGAGCACCGCGTGTCACTTATCTACAACGGCGGCGTGGTGGAGAATCGCATCAGTCTTAATCGTTTCGTGGAACTCACTTCCACGGCGGCGGCG
>DASSCX010000135.1:0-5564 GCA_035697425.1 Pyrinomonadaceae bacterium
AAGGCTCCAGATGCCTCCCTATCTCGCTGTTTCCAGGTCTGGCCGTCTCCGTGTCTCCGCGTCTCCGTGTCTCCGTGTCCCTGCGTCTCCGTGTCGCCGCGTTCCCGTGTCGCCGCGTCCCCGCGTCCGTCCCAGACGCCGCTGACCAACGTCACATCCGGCAGATGTGTGCCTCCAGCATAAGGATCGTTAAGCGCAACAACGTCACCGGGCTGAAGTTCGATTTCGCTTAGGGCAGCAGCCACTGCCAGGGGCATCGAGCCGAGGTGCACCGGCATGTGATCACCCTGAGCGATGACGCGACCAGCGCGATCGAACACGGCACATGAATAATCGCGACGCTCTTTGATGTTCGGCGAGAAAGCCGTCCGCCGTAAGGCAATGCCCATCTCCTCCGCCACCGAAGTGTAGAGCGCGCGATAGATCTCCAGTGTTGTCGGATCAAAGTGCTTCATGATGGTCATGCTCAGTCAGGAAGGTGGGCTTGCCCCCGCTTCACGCCGTAGGCGTGAAAGTTAATAGCTAAGCGCCCACGGACATTTGCTGAACCTTAAAGGTAAAAGAAGTTCGACCTTTCAGGGTCGTACAAACCGACGCTTGTTTCCGTGGGCGTTGCCCACGGCTACTAACTTTGTCCCCTTCGGGGACTTCATGCACGGCCTAGCTCTGTCCCTGCGGAGACATTCTCCAGTTAGAACTTTCTTCAAAGCACCATAATCAGATTTCCACGGCCATCAACGCTGGCACGCGTCCCCGCCGGTATCAAAGTTGTCGCGGAATACTCTTTAACAATACAAGGCGCGCGCAGTTTCATTCCTGCACTCAACTCTTCCCTTTTGTAGACGCAAGTGCTGACCTTCTTGCCATCAAAGTAAGCCGAGCTGTGCTCAGGAGCTTCCACCATCCTCGCCTTGAACGTTCGTCCTCTTTCTCTCCTCTTTTCCACGAGACCGCTCGATCGTAATCTCACAGTAACAACCTCAATCGAATTTCTTTCCTCAGCATAGCCATAGCGTGCGAGATGCGCGCGATGAAAACCTCCTGCTAAATCTCCTGAAACAACTTTTATCTCCAACTCGAACGACTGCCCTTGATAACGCAGCGCGACGGAGCGTTCATGCCGCTGGCGGTCATCCCTGAAACCTTCTTGCCGCAGCTTCGCTCGCGCGGCTCGCTCCAGGTGACGAAAGAGCGAGTCCAACTTCGCTTCGATGCCTCGCTCCAACTTCAACATCACCGTCTGACTTTGATCGTTCACGACATCCGCCACAGCCACGCCGATTGCCGACAACGCACCAGGCGAACGCGGCACAATTACGCGCGGGATGCCGAGCGCGCGCGCGAGGTCAACCGCGTGAAGCCCGCCAGCGCCGCCAAAAGGCACCAAAGTGAAATCACGTGGATCGTAACCACGTTCGACGGAGATACGTCGCAGGGCCCGCTCCATATTAAAGTTCACTACCGAGACAATGCCTTGCGCAGCCTCAGTCGGACGAATCTCTCTGCCCGCGGCGGCGCTCATCGCTTGCGCTAATTCGGCTATCGCTATTAGTGCCCGTTCCTGATCCAGTGCAAATTCGCCGCCTAACAAGCCGCTGCCGGCAAAGTGGCCGAGGACGAGATGCGCATCGGTAACGGTGGGCAAAGACGAGCGGCCATAACAAGCCGGACCAGGATCGGCTCCGGCGGATTCCGGTCCCACGCGTAGCGAGCCTCCTTCATCAACTCTCGCGATCGAACCTCCACCCGCGCCCACGGTGTGAATATCCAAAACAGAAACGGCGACAGGAAGTCCCGCGACGATTGCTTCGTTGGTTGTCCGCAGTCCGTCGCGCTCGCAGAGGGCAACATCCGTTGAAGTTCCGCCCATGTCGAAACTGATCACATTTGTGAACCCGGCAGCGCGTGACGTTTGCAGAGCGCCCACTATTCCTCCAGCGGGACCGGAAAGAATCGTGCGCACCGGCTCGTTTGCGGCGGCAGCCGCGGAAATGCTGCCACCCGATGATTGCATTACGCGGAAACGAAAAGCTGATCTTTGGTCTTTGGTTTTTGAACTTCGTTTCGGTACCTGCGGTTTGTCGGTTCCCTGAAAGGAGACTCGACTCAATCGATCGAGATAAGTGCCCATCAAGGGCTGGAGGTAAGCATTGATCGTAACTGTTGAAGTTCTTTCGTACTCGCGATATTCGGGAAGCAGCTGATGAGAGATCGAGAGCGGCACATTAAGTGAAGCGAGTGCTGCCGCGACGGCTTGTTCGTGTTTCGGGTTGGTAAAGGAAAAGAGGAGCGAGACAGCAACTGATTCGACTCGCGCTTTTTTTAGCTTTGCGATGATTGCCTGTAATTGATCTTCATCTAAGGTTTCCAGCACCTCTCCCGAAGCGGCAACACGCTCATGCAAACCAAACCGCAGCTTGTCGGGAACAAGTGGTGGCGAACGAACAGCGTCAAGGTTGTAGAGTTCTGGACGCGCCTGGCGCCCGATGACGAGCACATCTGCAAAACCGTTCGTAGTGATCAGTGCTGTGCGAGCGCCCAGCCGCTGAAGCAATGCGTTGGTGCCTACCGTGGTCCCGTGAATCACTTCAAAGTCTTGCGAGCCAGTTAACTGCAGGATGTGGCGTAAACCGTTGGTGATTGCAAGCGAGGGATCTGCTGGAGTGGAAGGAAGCTTGAAGATCTCCTGGCGGCCGTTTAGCTCGAAGACAAAGTCGGTGAAGGTTCCGCCAGTGTCGACCCCAATGCGGAGCGGGACGCGGGGATGGGGAGACGCGGGGACGCGGGGATTCGGTGAGGCGGTGCCTCCTCTTTTCCTTATAGCCCCATCTCCGCTTCTCCCCATCTCCGTATCACCGCGGCTCCGCGTCCCGCCATCCCGATCAGACCTTCACCCAACAACTACTCCGGTTGGACTCCCGCGCCGCATCGAGTACGAGCTGTACACGGTAGCCATCTTCAAAACTAGCGGCGCCGGCAATTGTCGTTCGCCCTTCACGCAACGCTTCGACGATCTCGCAAGAGAAGGCTGCAAAACCACGCGACCAACTCGCGGGGCGCATACCCGGTGCTACCGGATCCTGATGCACCTTTACCGGTTTCCAGGTACCGGAACCTGCTGGTGAGTGCCAGAGTTCTCCGGTCTCTCCCACCATCAGAGCTCCGGTTGAGCCATAGATTTCAATTCGATTTTCGTAGCTTCCGGAT
Organism: Pyrinomonadaceae bacterium; assembly: GCA_035697425.1. Classification (GTDB taxonomy): domain Bacteria; phylum Acidobacteriota; class Blastocatellia; order Pyrinomonadales; family Pyrinomonadaceae; genus PSRF01. Next base: position 3,208 of record DASSCX010000135.1, read on the forward strand.
TCGACCACCGAGAGCGAGGCCGCGCCCGTAGTGTTCTTTGTTAAAGACGAGTCAGCAAAGCGGAACATTAGCTTTGCTTCGTCGTCAGACGTTACGCGACGAATTGTTCCTGTGCTCTTGTCCGGACGTTCGCTTATATGGGAGCTGAGCATGCACGAGACCGCTGAGACTTCCGCTCCCAGCATAAAGCGAAACGAATCGATCACGTGTGATCCGATCGCTCCGAGTGTGCCGCCACCCATCGTTTCATCAGACCACCAATCCCAGGGCCGATCGAGCACACCACGATAATCGGCACGAAAAACGTAATTGCAATGCCGCACATTCCCGATCGCTCCGCTCACGAGCATCATGCGCATCGTTTTCCGGCTTTTGAGAAAACGCAGTTCGTGATCGATCACGGCTAGAACGTTTGCGGCGCGCGCGCGTTCGACCATTTGTTTCGCTTCCGTGGCGTTCATCGCCATCGGCTTTTCACAGAGCACTGCCTTACCTTGGTCGAGCGCCGCGAGCGTCATTTCCCTGTGCGTCACCGGCGGCGTAACGACACTGACGAGGTCAACGTCCGGGCGGGCGACGATCTCGCGCCAATCCACCGCGACGTTTTCGATGCCAAACTCCTGGGCCACTTCGGCGGCGCGTTCAGGGTTCTTACTGGCGATCGCGACCACGCGCGCGCTCATGCAATCGCGAAAGCCGGGAATCTGCGTAGTGCGGGCGAATCCGGCGCCAATGATCCCAATGCCGATGGTTTTTCCTTTAGACATGTCCTTTGCAGATATCCCTTCTGTTCTCTGAAGTCGATTAGTAATAAACGATGGCTCGGTAATAGATGTACGCCGGCACGTACTGCGATTTTCGGTCCTTAGTCATCCATTTCGAAGTTGTTTGCTTTACCCATTTGAGGGTGAATACAAAGGCAAAGACAATTATGACGGTACTCGGAGCAGTGAATCTCCGAAGCGATTCAAGATTGGATCTCAAGGACATTTCTGGACTACACGCTAGGACAACTGAGCTCACAAAAAGCGACTGAAAGCTACCATGTGATTCAGCGAGGGGCAATTGGGGACGTAGGACTCTATTGACCGATCGGGAGAAGTCGTGGCGATCATTTTCTAATGCGAGCGGCACCGACATTACTTGCCCGCTGCGCATAGATGGAACTGAGAAAGAGACTTCCACCAAAAGCCCACACTTATTTTATTCAACCAGATTAACTTGTGCTGCTCACACTCGGGTGATAGAGTGCGCTCGCACATTATCGGAAAGACTGCTGACCACATTAACCAGCAGCAGTGAACGAGACATGCGCGGCGGGCCGGATGGGACGATCAAGTCCTTTCTGGCCCGTTTGCTTGATGTTAGCGGTAGTCGACCGAGGTTCGGAGTTCCAAGTCTCAGTCTCAAGTATGAGGTCTCAGGTCTTATGAATCTCGGAGTCTCAAGTTTTTTTTGACTAGGCTAAGTGCACGGATCTCAAACTTAACCTGAGACCTGAGACTTGCGCGCCTGGGTTTGTTCTTGGAGTAGTTGAACGAACTGCTGTAGCTCGGCCAGGTTGAGATCAGAGACCACCCAGTAATTCATGCCTCCGTTGGTCCAACGAATCAGGTTATAACCCTGGTGCACGGATGCCTTTTCATTCCCATCGGCTCCTTCGGTTGACGGCCAAACGAACAAGTTGATCGAATGTTGCCTGCGTTGGTAGATCAAGGCGGCGACGGGTCGGTTACCGATGTAATCGAGTCGCCCGCCATTCAAGCTGAAGCCTTGCTTACTCAGATCCCTCACCGGAGGCGAGAAGTCGAGTTTGCCATCGAACCAAGGCTTAACTGTGTGTTGGTCGGAAGACGGAACATCGGTCAAATGATCGGCCATTAGCGAACGCACATGGCTCGAAACTATCTCCTGAGCCAGAACGTCGCCGGCGGACGGTCGAGTAATAATTGGTGCGATAGCCCAGATAGCGATGACTGCACCCACAAGCGACGCGCCTGCCACTAACCATCGCCAACGAAGAAACCCAGGCTTCAGGTCCGCTTTGCTTTCGCTACGCAGAGCAGATCGTAACCGGTCTTTGAGATACTCGGGGGGTTCAAAACGGAGAGCGTCGTCGGTTATGGCAGAACGCAAACTGCGAATCCCTTTGTAGGTTTGCGTGCACGCATGGCAATTCCTCAGGTGCGCTTCGATCACAACGCTCTTTGGCAAATCGAGCTCGCCATCGACATAGCCGTGAAGCAACTCACGCGTTTCCTGACAACTCAATGCTTGCCTCCCTTCCCATGCGATTGGCGAGCAGTGCCTGCAATCGTTTGCGCCCGCGGGCCAGTCGAGACATGACGGTTCCAATT
>DASSCX010000136.1:0-38027 GCA_035697425.1 Pyrinomonadaceae bacterium
CCCCCCCCCCCCGCCAGTATCGCCGCGTCCCCGCGTCTCCGTGTCACGGCCTCTCCGCATCCCTTCTACGGCGCCAGGTGAAATAGATGGGAATACCCGTAAGTACGATCAGATAGCCAATTCCTGAAGTTGAAGGCGCGAGATAAGCCAAGTCGACAACGAAGAGCGCCGCGATGATGATGTATACAATCGGCACCACCGGATAGCCGAGGGTACGATAGGGTCTCTCCAGGTGCGGCGCCTTGAACCTCATCACAATCACGGCTCCCACCATCAACATGTAGAAGATTAGATCTGCGGAGACGATGTATTCCAGGAGCTGCGTGTATACATTTCCGTAGGTAACGTCGCCAGTGCGCGGATCGGTGATTACCGTGCGCGGCAAGGTCAGGAATGCAGCCCAGATTCCCTGAGTGATCAACGCCACGGCTGGAACATGGCGCGAGTTAACAACACCGACGCGGTTGAAGAACAAGTTGTCGCGTGCCATCGCATAGTAGACGCGCGCGCCCGCCAGAATTAATCCATTGTTACAGCCAAAAGTGGAAATCATGATCGCTACCGCCATGACGATTGTGCCGCGGGGACCGAGGATGGCCTGCATGGTTGCGGTCGCGACGCGATTTTGCGGCGCCGTCTGAATTCCCGAAAGCGGGAGGGTCACGATGTAGGCAAGATTTGCAAGGAGGTAAAGTCCAACCACTAACGCACAGCCCCACAAAAGCGCTCGGGGCAGATTGCGGCCCGGATCGCGCACTTCGCCGGCGGTGAACGTGACATTGTTCCACGCCGATTGTGCGAATAATGGCCCGACCATGGCTCGTCCCAACAGCATCACCAGGGCGAGCAACAAGGCGCCGTGAGTTAAAGGTTCAAAGCCCAACTGGCTCGCCGCCGGTTGCCAACCATTCTCCCAGGGACGCCACCAGGAGGAAGTGTACGCCGCGCTTTGATCGTTCCAGCCTAAAAACAAACCAACCAAAATTAGTCCCACCAACGCAGCGGTCTTAGTAAACGTAAATGTGTTTTGGATTAATTTGCCAGTTTCAAGACCACGCGTGTTTGTTGCGGTAAGCAGCAAAATCATCACGATGGCTACCAGTTGCTGTGTCGAAAGACCAATTGCGTAGCCACCGAAGGCGCGCGGAACGATGAGGTAACGATCAGCCGCAACGTAGTCAGTGAGCACGCCCATAAAGTTCGCGAAGGCCACCGCAACCGCAGCAATCGTTCCGGTTTGAATCACCAGAAACAGAGACCAGCCGAACAGGAACCCGATCGAAGGACCGTATGCCTCACGCAGAAAGACATACTGCCCACCTGCATGAGGCCACATGGCTGCGAGTTCGGCACAACAGAGTGCGCCTGTGATTGTGAGGACGCCGGCGAGCGCCCAGGCTGCGAGCAACCAACCTGGTGAACCCACAAGCCGCGACGACTCAGCAGAAGTGATGAAGATGCCCGAACCGATCATCGATCCCACCACGATCATGGTGGCATCGAGGCGGCCCAAGCCGCGCACAAGTTTCGCTTGACCTGATTCCGCGCTCATAGTTCGTGACGGTATAGGCGCGAAAGCCGCGTACGTCAAGGCCAAGCGTAAAACGCAGAGACACCAAGGCGCAGAGCCGCAAGGGAAAACGTATTTACTTTTCGTGTTGTTTCGTGTGGTTTAGTGGTTCGTATTCTCTGCCCCCAGCACGGCGACCGATCCACGAAGTGACACTAAACAACACTAAAGGGCTTGTGGGTCTCGATCTTGAAATCGGCAAGCGCCAATCGCCAATTGGCGATTTGAGAAGCCGCTTGACAGTCCCACAGCGCTTCAATAGTCTTGAACTTGGTCAATGTTGTTTAGCAACTGAGCCTTACTGCATTAAGAACTCCCAGAAAAACAAGGAACAAGTCTGAATGATCAAGGATGAAATGATTGGTCTGATTACCGAAAAGCGCGCGCGCATTGGCGTGGTTGGCTTGGGCTATGTGGGTCTGCCCTTGCTGGCTGAATTTGCCGGCGGCGGCTTTCAAGCGACTGGATTTGAAGTCGATGCCGAGAAAGCGAAGCAAATCAACGCTGGTACGTCGTATATCAGCGACGTGCCTTCAGAGGTTGTAAAGAAGCTTGTCGACGCGAAACTGTTGCGCGCCACGACCGACTTCAACAATTTGAAAGAGTGTGACGCGATTATTATTTGTGTCCCGACTCCGCTCAGGAAGACGAAAGAGCCGGACGTTTCTTACATCCTTGCGGCAGCGGAAGAGATAAAGCAGCGGCTGCGGCGCGGCCAGTTGATCATTCTCGAATCTACGACTTACCCAGGCACAACCAACGAAGTTCTGTTGCCGATGTTTGAGGAGACCGGACTAAAGCTTGACGAGGACTTCCTGCTCGCCTTCTCGCCGGAACGAGTCGATCCCGGCAATCCGCAATTTCAAACTCATAATATTCCCAAAGTGGTTGGCGGTGTCACTGACGATTCGACAGCAGTTGCTGCTCACCTCTATTCGCAAATTGTCAAAGATGTTCATGCGGTTAGCTCAGCACGCGTGGCCGAGGCGGCAAAGCTTTTGGAGAATACTTTTCGCGCGGTAAACATCGGTATGGCAAATGAGATGGCGCGCCTGTGCTACGCCTTGAATATCGACACCTGGGAAGTGATTCGCGCGGCCGCTACCACGCCGTTCGGCTTCATGCCTTTCTATCCCGGTCCCGGAATTGGAGGCCATTGCATTCCTCTTGATCCGCATTACCTGTCATGGAAAGCGCGGCAACACGGTTTCGATTCACGCTTCATTGGGCTGGCAGAAGAAGTTAACTCGCGGATGCCCGAACACGTGGTGCAGTTGGTTGCCGACGGCTTGAACGACGAACGCAAGGCGATGAATGGCGCTCGCGTTCTTTTGCTGGGTGTGGCTTATAAAAAAGATATCGACGACGTGCGCGAAAGCCCGGCCCTCTCGATCATCGACCGACTCCGGGCGAAAGGCGCTGACGTTCACTACCACGATCCTTTTGTTTCCCAGATTCGTTTTGATGACGCGCATACAGACTCCACCGGCGAACCCCTGACGTCGGCGCCTTTCACTGACGAAGAACTGAGTGCGGCAGACTGCATCGTCATCGTTACCGATCATACTGGCATCGATTACAAACGAGTTTGCCGCCTGGCGCCATTGGTTGTAGATACGCGCAACGCGCTCAACGGCGAAGTGAGGCGGGATAGTTGTGCGCGGATAATCCGGCTCTAAAAGAAGTTTCGAGTTTCGAGTTCCACGTTCCGAGTTATAAAACCGGAACTCGAAACCCGAAACGCGGAACTCGAAACTTCGGCATGCTCAAGATTCTTAACGTAGTGGGTGCGCGACCTAACTTCATGAAAGTCGCGCCCCTGGTGGATGCAATGAAGCGGCGGGAACATGAGTTCACGCCGCTTGTTGTTCATACGGGGCAGCATTACGACGCAATGATGTCCGATGCGTTCTTTAAAGACCTGGGTCTTCCCGAACCTGATATATATCTCAGTGTCGGTTCCGGTTCGCATGCGGCGCAGACCGCCGCAGTGATGCAACGCTTCGAACCAGTAGTGCTGCAGGAAAAACCGGACTGGGTGTTGGTTGTTGGCGATGTGAACTCCACCCTCGCCTGTGCTCTGGTTTGTGTGAAACTGGGTGTTAAGGTCGCGCACGTAGAAGCAGGATTGCGCAGCCGCGATCGTTCCATGCCCGAAGAGATCAACCGGCTACTCACCGATCAGATCTCTGATCTTTTGCTCACGCCTTCGCAGGATGCTGACCAGAATCTGCGCGCAGAAGGCATTCCTGACGAACGCATCCGCTTTGTCGGCAACATCATGATCGACTCGCTCAACAAGCAACTTGAACGAGCAAAAGATTCAAAGGTGCGCGAGGACCTTGGGGTCGCCGATCGCGACTACGCTGTGTTGACACTGCATCGACCCTCGAATGTCGACGATCGCGAAACATTAACCCGCATCCTCGGCGCGCTGAAAGCAATCGGCAAACGTGTGCCAATTATTTTTCCGGTTCACCCGCGCACTCGCAAGATGATTACCGAGCTCGGTCTTGAAGTCTCATCGTTAGTGGATCAGGGTCTTCATCTAATCGAACCCCTGGGTTATCTGGATTTCCTGCGGCTCTACAGTGGTGCCCGGCTGGTGCTCACCGACTCTGGTGGGATTCAGGAAGAGACCACAGTGCTGGGAATTCCCTGTTTGACCTTGCGCGAGAATACCGAGCGTCCAATCACGGTTGAGATGGGAACCAACACCATCGTGGGAACTGACCCGCAGAAAATTACCACAGCGGCGTTTGCAGCACTGGATCAAGGTCCCTTGCGCAGCCATCGCATCCCTCCATTGTGGGACGGCCATACGGCCGATCGCATTCTTGACTCGTTGCTCTAAGCTAAGCCGGGATCTCACCGGATGTCTATCATCAGGAAAATCAGGCGCGCGATCCGAGGAGAAGTTTCACCGCGAACCGCGTTATTGGAAGGCGCCCGCCGCACTCAGAAGGCGACGCAACGTCGTGGTGAGCCTGCGAGGCTGCAACAGCAAGCCAAAGAATCGGCTCGGCTAACGCCAAACTTTTCTGATTTGTCACCAAACTCTCTACTGGAACATTTCCAAACACGGACTGAGCCTCACTTCTTTCCCGGGCTCGATCGAGGTCCTCAGTCGGTTGTCGCTCCGCTGCACCGTCTCTTTCCCGAAGACACGGCGATGTTGATCGCGAGTGCAGATCGTATCACCGATAAACATGAGTGGCCCTTACTTGGCCTCTTAGACCATACGTTTATTGGTTGGCACCGTGACCCTCTCTCCGGATACGAGTGGCCACGCGACTTCTACAGCGACATTAATTTGCAGCGAAACGATGGCTCCGATGTTCGCTTTATTTGGGAACTGAACCGGCTCGGGCATTTCCTCAAGCTGGCTCTCGCTTACTCGGAGACTGGAGAACAGCGCTATAGCGCCGAGTTTTTCCGCCAGCTCGATATTTGGGAGGCGGAGAATCCTTTCGGCTATGGAGTGAATTGGAACTGTGCGATGGAAGTAGCGCTGCGGGCGCTGAATTTGTTAGGCGCGTTTGCCATCTTTCGTAATGCTTCGGATCTTGATACCTCAAGGTTGGCGCGGTTGCTCCGCATCTTTGATCGGCACGGCAGGTTTATTCGCGAGCACCTTGAGTTCTCTTACGTTGCCACGAGCAATCACTATCTTTCCGACGTTGTCGGGCTGCTGTGGCTGGGGATCATGCTGCCCGAACTTGAGGACGCACAGGAGTGGCGCGAATTTGGTCTGCGGGAACTGATGCGTGAAATGACAAAGCAGGTGTTGCCGGATGGCGCCGACTGTGAAAGCTCGACTGGTTATCATCGTTTAGTGCTGGAGTTGTTCGGCTATTCATTTTTGTTGTGCCACTTAAATGCGATCGAGATTGAAGAGCAGTACTGGGAAAAGCTGCGGCGCATGTTTGGTTACTTACGTGCTTATCTGCGGCCAGACGGGTTGGCACCTTTGTTGGGAGACTCCGATAGCGGTCAGGTGTTTCCACTTCGCCGGCGTAGCGGCAACGATCATGGTTACCTGCTCGCCATTGGCGCGCTTCTTTTTGACGATCCGCAACTCAAGATTGACAGACTACCCATTCCACCGGAGCTACTGTGGTTTTTTGGTGAGCAAGGCGTCATGAAATACGAGGCTCTGACGAGTGATAAGAAGGGCCCAGGTTCGCAACTATTTCCGGATGCCGGAGTTTGTGTAGTGCGGGATAGTGATCGGTATTTGTTATTTAACGCGAGTGACGCAGGTCTAAACGGACGCGGCTCTCATGGACACAATGATGCTTTGAGCATCGAAGTTTCGGCGGGTGGCTGCGCATTCATCGTCGATCCCGGCACGTACGTCTACACTGCGGATTTGCAGCAGCGACATTTGTTCCGTTCCACCGCGTACCATTCCACCGTGGAAGTCGATGAGACAGAGCAAAACTCGACGAGCAAAGAGATGCCCTTTGTTATCGGCAACGAAGCGGCCCCGCGTATGCTGGAATGCGATCTCGGTCCAGATATTGAGGTCGTGACGGCAGAACATTACGGTTATCGGCGCTTAACTCATCCCGTTACTCATCGCCGGAGAGTAGTATTTAACAAGACGCGGCGCTATTGGTTAGTAGTAGATCAGTTGAACGGGAAAGGCGATCACGATCTTTCTTTTCGTTTCCAATTTGCGCCGGGGCTGGAAACAAATGTGAGTAGCGACGGGGTAGTGGAACTGTTTGCAAAGACCAGTGGTGCGCGATTGCTAATTGGCACAACTAAGAACATCGTCCAGGTTCAGCAGCCTGAACTTGAAGCCAGGTTTTCATCACGCGACTATGGATCAAAAGAGGCTTCCGCATCTGCGCGCTGGTCGTTGCGTTCTGTTTTGCCGTTCGCGCTGAGTTTCGTCATCGTTCCCGTCAGCGCCGGAGAAGATGCGGCTGAGCGATTAAGTTTGGCGCGAAGTTGGGAAGGCTGAGAATGTGTGGCATCTGCGGAGTCTGGGAGCCTAATGCGAGCGAAGGACGTTTGGAGAGCGCCCTCATCGATCGCATGCGCGATCAGATGCAGCATCGCGGCCCCGATGATGCCGGCGACTTGATCTTTGACGAGCGGCGCGGAGGTTTTGGCTTTCGCCGTCTCTCAATCATCGACCTTTCCGCTGCGGGACATCAGCCGATGCACGGCTGCACAGACAAGTTGTGGCTGGTCTTTAACGGTGAGATCTACAACCACGCTCGCTTGCGCCAAGGCCTAGAGCAACGCAATCATCGTTACACCTCACGGACTGATTCCGAATCCATCCTGCATCTTTACGAAGAACGAGGCCTCGATTTTGTTCACGACCTGGAAGGCGACTACGCCATCGCTCTCTGGGACGAGGCGCGCGACCAATTGGTGCTCGTGCGTGATCGCATCGGCGTTAAGCCACTCTACTTTTACCATCAAGATGGACGCCTGATTTTTGCTTCTGAGATTAAAGCGATCCTCGAGCATCCCGCGGTTACAGCCGAAGTTGACGAGCAGTCGCTTTTTCATTACCTGACCTTTCTGACAACTCCCGCGCCACACACTCTCTTCAAGAACATCAACAAGCTGCCGGCGGGGCACATGCTCGTAGCGAAACGTGATGGCACGATCAAGATAAGTCGGTATTGGGATGCATTGCCGCCGCTCAATGTTGCGGAACGCAGCGACGAAGAGCACAAAGCAGAGATCCTGCGACTGCTGCGCGCGTCGATCACGAAACGCATGATGGCGGATGTGCCGTTCGGAGTTTTTTTGTCGGGTGGAGTTGATTCGTCGGCTAATGTCGCCTTGATGTCTGAACAGATGTCACGCCCGGTCGAAACTTTCACCGTCGGATTCAGTGATGCTGAATATCTCAACGAGCTCGAGTCGGCCCGGCGCATCGCGCGTCAGTTTGGCACCAACCATCATGAGGTGATTATCTCGGAAAGGGAAATGCAGAGTTTTCTTCCTGAGCTCGTCTTTCACCAGGACGAGCCGATTGCCGATCCCGTCTGTGTGCCACTTTATTACGTCTCAAAACTTGCGCGCGATTCCGGGACCATCGTTGTTCAGGTTGGCGAGGGCGCGGATGAAATTTTTAGCGGCTACGATAATTATGTGCGGTATCTGCGTATTCATGAAAACTTTTGGCAACATGCCGAACGCCTGCCTGCGCCACTGCGTCGCATAGCGTCAGACATAGCGCGACCGGCCCTCAAGGCAACTGGCCGAAAGCAGACGGCAATCGAGTTAATTCGACGCTTAGGCGCGGGCGAACCACTGTTCTGGGGAGCGACAATTGTCTATGACGAGTCTTTGAAACGGCGGGTTCTATCGACGCAGATGCGTGAACGCTTCAACGGAACTTCTTCTCTTGATGCGGTGGCGGGTGATCTGGAACGGATTCAACGCGAACGTCCCCACGCCGACTTTCTCGCCCGAATGACTTACCTGGAGCTGAAACTCCGCTTGCCTGAATTGCTGCTGATGCGAGTAGACAAGATTACGATGGCTACGAGTGTTGAAGCGCGTGTGCCGTTTCTGGATCATCACCTCGTCGAATACGCGATGGGATTACCTAGTTCGCTGAAGGTTTCAGGCAAGAGTGGTAAACACATTCTGAAGCGTGCCCTCGAAGAAATTCTGCCGCACGATCTTCTTTATACTCGTAAGCGTGGGTTTGGCGCGCCCGTACGCGAATGGTTTCGCGACGGTTTAGGATCGTGGTTTGATTCGCACTTGATGAATTCACCGATGCGCAAGCGCAATTTCCTTGATTACAAATTTGTGGAGGACTTGCTAGACCAACACCGGCGCGGGCAGAAGGATTGGGGCTTTCACTTGTGGGCACTGTTGAACCTGAGTCTTTGGTACGAGCGCTGGATTGATGGTGGGTGAGGTGGTGAAGCGGAGATGGGGAGACCCGGAGACACGGGGACGGGGTGACGTGGGGAGACGGCGTTGACACGGCTTTCCTCAAGAGTGTCTGAGATCGCAACTCGGCTTGGCCGCTGGGTGTGAGGCGAAGGCTCTGCCCCGCCGTAAGCACTTCAATAAGGTCTGGGGCTGTGCCCCTATTCAGAAGCTTTCGTTAGTAAGACGAGGGCGCAGCCCTAAGAATTAAGAAAGCTACTTACGGCGGGGCATAGCCACCGCCTCACACCTGGTGGCAAAGCCGATCTGGGTACGGATAGTCAAAAGTCAGATGAGTGAAGACGTTGTAGATCCAACTGAGAAAGACTCCGCGTCTCCGCCTCCCCGTGTCCCCGCGTCTCCGCCTTTCCCTCCAGCAGCTAAGTTTTCCACTCACGTCGCGTGGACGTTCGCCACCCGCATTGTGATGGTTGCCAACAGCGTAATCGCTGGAATCATCGTGGCACGCTGGCTCGGTGCCGAAGGATTGGGTCAGCTAGCGGTGATTAACGTCGCAGTCGCTACCCTCGTGCAACTCGCAAGTCTGGGTTTGCCCTCCGCGAATACTTATTTCATCGCGCAAGATAAACATCAGCTCCGCGCCGCGGCAACCAACTCATTAGTCTTCGCCCTTTTGCTCGGTACTGTGCTCGCTCTGGTTTTAACCGGACTTGCTAAATGGCGACCAGAGTGGTTTGGTTTTATTCCCTCAAAATTGATTGCTATCGCTGCCATTGCGCTCCCTTTTCAACTGTTGACATTCATTGGCCTCAATATTTTTCTGGCGGTAGGCCGGATCACGCAGTTCAACCTAATCGATCTGGCCGGACAGACCTTTGTGCTGATCAATGCAGTCCTTGCTCTCATCGTCATGCAGGCGGGACTCTGGGCACTAGTTTCACTGAATACGATCTCGAGCGTTTTGCTCGGAGTGCTAATGATCGTTTTGGTCGGGTTCGTCGCCGCGAGATTGAACCAGCCATTGCCGTGGCGAACTGATTTTTCACTCTTCCGTCGCATGCTACGCTACGGATTAAAGTTTCATATTTCCATTCTCGCGGGGGCTTTGATCTTTCGCGCAGACTTGCTGGTAGTGAATCACTTTCGCGGCGCCGCGGAAGCCGGCGTGTACAGTGTCACTTCCCAAGTGGCGCTCATGTTGATGCTTTTGCCGGGTGTGATTGCGACCCTACTATTTCCACGCGTTACGGCTGAGCAGGATGTGCGCGGCGAGACTACTTGCCTCGTGAGCCGGCATACAGCTTTCCTGCTATTGTTTTGCTGTCTAGCCGCGATTCCCCTGAGTTACATACTGCCGGTGCTTTATGGGGCCGCATTTGCTGATGTCACTGTGCAGCTCCTGATCCTTTTGCCTGGAGTTTATCTCGTTGGTATTGAGTCAGTCTTGGTGCAACATCTAAACGCCGGTGGCTTGCCGCGCGCTATTCCCTGGTTCTGGATCGTTACGCTAGTTACTAACGTTATTCTGGTGTTTGCGTTAGTACCGCGCTTTGGCGCTCGCGGCGCTGCTGTCGCTTCGACATTAAGCTACGCATTGATCTTCGTTCTCGTGGCGCGCTACTTCGCGGCAGCGACTGGCCGGCCTCTTTCTGATGCACTCTTTCTGCGCGGCTCAGAGCTGCGACGTTTGCTGGCGCTGCGAGCTTCAGCGGCTTGAGGGTTACGCTCTGATGAAGGTGATTCTAGTTGTGCTGAGCGGTGATGCGCACCAGGCACAACAACGGCTGCGTGAACTCTTTCCCGAAGCTGCAGTCCAAACAATTCCTCGTACTGAAATCGAGAGCGGCAGTTTCGGCGCTCGCCTGCGCGTCCTCCGTCGGCACAAGCCCGATGTCTTTGCCCTCGCCACTGAACGTCTCGCGTGGCAGCGTGGTCAAAACCTTTTCATGTTGTTTGCAGCAATGACGGGCGCGCGGGAAGTCTTGGTGCTTGATGCGCATGGTGGTTTGCGACGCGAGTCGCAAACGTCGCTGTTGTTGAAAGCTCCCGGGCGAATCACGCGCGAAACAGCCGCGAGTGCTCGAGTGATCTCGCACGCGCGAAAGGAACTGGACCGACTTGAACGCGAAGTGCAGAACCGTCCGGCGTTGGATTGTGTCCCAGACCACCATCCGCGGATCACCTACCTGAGGGCGACGCCGGGACCGGGCACTCAAGTCGGAGGCGCATCGAGTCACATCAAAGGCGTGGTTGCGAGTCTGACTGAGTTAGGGGCAGACGTTGAGATCGTCAGTAATGATTCGCTCGCTGGATTGGATAACGACCAGTTCAAGCTGAAAGTGATCGAACCGGAACCGATGGGGTCAACACGCGCTGTATTTGATGTTCATAACAATGAGGTGTTCACGCGAGGTGCCCTCGCGGGAATGCAAGGCAATCCGCCCGACTTCATCTATCAACGATACGCGCGCTTCAGTTGGGCCGGAGTAGTTGCCGCTTTGCAAATGAAGCGGCCGCTGTTTCTGGAGTACAACGGTTCCGAAGTCTGGTTAGGGCGTCATTGGGATCGCGTGAACAGGCTCGATCTGCTCGAGCGCTTCGAACGTTTGAACCTGGCGGCAGCGGAACGCATTTTTGTTGTTTCCGAGGTAGAACGCAAAAACCTCGAGGGCGCGGGCATTGCTCCGCAGAAGATCATCGTCAATCCGAACGCTGTTGACACCAGGATCTTTCGTCCCGATGTTGGTGGCCTCGCCACACGAGACGAGCTGGGACTGCAACGCGACGAACTGCTGGTGGGATTTGTCGGCACGTTTGGGCCGTGGCACGGCGTACTGGTCCTGGCGGAAGCAATCAGACTAATTCCGGCTGCTTTGCCCGTCCGCTTCCTGCTTGTTGGTACCGGTGCTCTGCATGAAGAAATGAAGCAGTTGCTGACTAGCGAGGTGGAGACTGGGCGCGTGATCTTTTATGGCGGGGTTGCTCACGAGTACATTCCGGCTTTGCTCGATGCTTGCGATGTACTCGTCTCGCCGCATGTTCCGCTTGCAGCTGGGGCGGAGTTTTTCGGTTCGCCGACAAAGCTTTTCGAATACCTGGCCATGGGCAAAGCCATCGTAGCCAGCAGGCTGGGGCAGATTGGTGATGTCTTAAGTCATGAAGAGACGGCTCTATTAGTTGAACCTGGTAATGCTCAGCAATTGAGCGGGGCAATCATGCGGCTGATAGAGTCGCCAGCTTTGCGGCAGACCTTGGGTACGGGTGCTCGGCAGGCTGCCATTGCAAATCACACCTGGATTAGCAATGCGCAAAACATCCTCGACGCTTACGCCGACTGGTGCGACGAGGTGAGAAATGTTTGATCTTGGTCAGAGTGCAAAAAAGTGGACACGTTTGATCGCGGCTTCGCCGCTGGACTCAGTTTTGTTGATTTTGTGTTTCTTCGTGTTACTTAGTGTTCGCTTTTAAATGGCCTTACGGCGGGGTAGCGCCCCAGAAGTTTTTATCCGGCTCAACGGCGCGGCAGAGCCTGCGCCTCACATCCGGCGGCGAAGCCGTTCTTGTAATGTTTGCAGCATTCCCAACGTGTGAACGGGAACCTCGTAGGCAAATCTGTATGTTTAACTCGGAAATCGGTTTTATTCAGTAAGATGTCGCGGCATTTGACCGTGTTGTGCTGAAAAACTTCACAATGCGAATCCTTTAGTAATGCTACTTTCCGTTATAGTCCCCTGCTACAACGAAGGGGCTGTGCTGCGAACGACGCATCTGAATAGGTTGAGGTTGACGTGCTGGGCAGCATTTTTGGAGCGGAGCGGTTCTGGTTGCGGCGCGGCTGATTTCCTTTTGGCGTCTCGGCGTTCTGCGTCGTTCGCCGTTTGGATTGATCGCCTCAGGCAATGAAGAAAAATTTACTTCAATATTTGGCGTGCCCCTCGTGTTGTGGAGACATTCAGCTGACGGCTGGCAGCGAGGATCATGCTCCCGAGATTCTCGACGGCGTCTTGAGCTGCACCGGCTGCAGGCAACAATTTCAAATTGTCCGAGGAGTGCCGCGCTTTGTGCAGCTTGATCAACTTGATGAAGAGGTGGCGGCGACTGCGTCCAGCTTTGGTTGGCAATGGCAGCACTTCACCCAGGAAGATGAGCGTTACGGCGAACAGATGTTGGGTTGGTTGCAGCCGGTAACGCCGGAATTCTTTCAAGACAAGGTGGTGTTGGAAGGTGGATGCGGTAAGGGCAGGCATACGCAACTCGCCGCGAAATGGGGTGCACGCGATGTTATCGGTGTCGACTTGAGTGATGCTGTCGAGTCAGCTTTTGCGGCAACTCGCGGCTCCGAGAACATACATATCATTCAAGCCGACCTCTGCCGGCTGCCCCTAAAACAGGTGTTTGACTATGCATTTTCGATAGGCGTGATTCATCACCTGGAAGAACCGCAAGCGGGATTCCGATCACTCGCGTCGCGAATTAAGCCCGGTGGACATTTCTCTGCGTGGGTCTACGGAGCAGAGAATAACGGCTGGATTACCCGGCTCATTGATCCGTTGCGAACGAAATTTACGTCGAGAATGAACCGCCGCGGCTTGCTGCATCTTTCTAAAGTCCCCTCGGCGTTGCTGTACGCGGCCACTAAACTCGTTTATGGGCCGCTGAATCGATCTCGCGGTGGCGCGGCAATCGCCAGCCATCTCTTTTACAACGACTACCTCAATTCCATCTCCCACTTCGGCTGGCGCGAGCAACACACGATAGTTTTTGATCACCTGGTGGCTCCTACAGCTCACTATATTTCGCGCGAGGAATTTGAGCGTTGGTGGAAAGAGATTGGCGCTGATGAGGTAACGATCACCTGGCACAATAAGAATAGCTGGTGTGGCTTTGGGAGAATGCCGGGGTAACCGAGCTAAGAGAGGCGAGAGTGTTGTTCGATCAGTGCCGACTCAAAAGTCCAGTATTTCGACGCGCTTGGCAAGGAAAATTTGCAGTTGAGGAAGCGGAAGATCGAAGGCGAAATCAGATAGCATTTGGTGAGGATTGGTTTAGTGCTCCTTTGTGTTGTTTGTGGTTCATAGTAGTTATCGGAAAAAAGGATCCACGAATTCACACGAACGCACACTAAGAGGTTGACTGATGACCACTCGGTACAGTACGGGAGCGATAGCGACCGCCTTTAAGTAAATAATCGAATCAAGTTCGGGATTCAGCGATTGTCTTTCCAAGTTGCAGACAGGTCGTAATCGAGAATCATGGCGGTGCTGAAGGCGGTCGCTACCGCCCCCGTACCGTACCGAGTGGGTTCTCTTCACGTTCCCCGGCGGGACCAACCTGCACGAAGCGGATGTTGTGAGCCTTTGTGATCAAGGCACGCTGGCTATTCGCTTTGATGTGCTGCTTAAGCCACTCGGAACCAGCCGAGCTGGCAGTGAGTTGATCAATCGCTGAAGTTTCCAGCCAGGTATTGGCGCCCGCGGCTTTTGCAGCCCGCAGATCCTGTTCGAGTTGCTCCGCGTGTTCCAATTCCAGCTTCTTCCAGATTGTCCCCTCATTAAAGTACTTCACCAGACTGTTATCCGAATTGGCGGAGTCGAAATAGACAACTGTATTGCGAGGCCACACTTTATTCATTTCCAGGGCGAGCGCAAGCGGAGGATATTTCTCCACGTGAGCGGAGGGAAAGATCACCGTCAGAAAATTCGTGATCGCAAACAACGCAACGAACATCGCCAGCCGGTACTTGCGCGAGCTGCCCGTCACTAGTTGGTAAGAATCCAGGACCAATCCCAGCAGAATGATCAGCGCCGGTAAATAGAAAAGGCGGTAAAAGGCGTGATGCGGGATATAGAGATACAGGACGATGAGGTAGACAAACGTCCAGAGCAGGCAAATTAGCGCGAGCTTGCGGCGGACGGTATCCTGCTTGATGGCTTTCAACCATGCCCGGCCAGGGTTTCTGATACTGCGCACCACTTTGACGGTCAAAGTTAGAAACAATCCCACCCACGCAATTATGAGCAGGACGATGAAAGGATTGATGAGGCCACTGATGGCATTGAGCCGGCCGCCAAAGAAAAGACGACTGTGTTCGCGCAAAGTGAAGCCGAGATTGATCCAGGGACGAAAAGCAAAATTTTCGTCAGGGGAGTAAGACAGAGTCCAGCGCCAAAATTTTCCTGCATCAAAGGCGCCGGTTAGAAGGTAGAAAGAGAAAATATAAGCCCCGAGCGTTAGTCCTCCGGCTATGACAGTAAATAGCAGGCAGTTGATCAATCGCCGCTTTCGTATGAGAGCATCGTTTTGAATAAAGATTGCCACTACCAGGATGGGAAAGAAGAGAATCGCCATCTGATGCAGGCATAGGCTGATTGCATAAAGCACAGCTACGAGAACGGGCTTGGGGTTCCGTTGCGGCAGGGCGAAAGAGAAACTCAAAAGTAGAACCAGGATGCTGGGAATATAGGCGTCGGCGTCGGTGGTGAATCTCCACCAGGTTGCTGAAAAGGCAAAGAGGAGTGTGAGCGTAATCGCGTAATAGATCGATCGCAGCGTGCTCCTCAAGATGCGGAAGAGCAACACCGCCGTGAGGGCACTGCAAAAGGCATTCAAGATCTGAAGCGCGGTCACCGCGCGAAGATTAAATCCGACGAGTTGCAGCGCCCGGTAAAAGACATAACCGACGAGGTTATAGATGAGGTGATTAGGGTGAACCAGCGAAGGATGGATTTGCGGAGCAGCTTCGATTGCTTGTGCAAAGGCAATTCCGTCCCAGTAGTAATTCTTCGTGGGAAAGCAGAGATAAACGGCCGCGATAAGCAGGAACAGGAGTAGGTCAGGCCGCCTCACAGCAGGCGGCAAAGCCGATACTCCATTGCGGAAAGACTTGTGAGGCAAAGCTTGTGCGATTCTCATTAGGTTGATGCAGCCAGACGCGCCCCAGACCTCCGTTGTCATTTCCGACTCTGAACAAGAATGGTCCTAAGCCCGGCTTTGGCGGCCGTTATTGTACTATCAGCGTGTATCAATGCTGACGAACCATTCCATTATTTGCTTCGGTGGCGAAGATTGGTGGTATCACCATCCTCATTCCAAAGCTCACCTGATGCGCCGGTTTGCGCGCGCGGGTAACAAAGTAATCTTTCTTAACTCGATTTCGCTCGGCCTGCCTTCATTGGGTCACAAGGATATTTTGCCGCGCATCAGCCGCAAGCTCCGTAGTTATTCCAAACTGGCCCGCCAAACTTCAGAAGGCATCACGGTCGTGTCGCCTGCCAGTCTGCCATTCTTTGGCAGTAGTGCGGCGCGAGCGATCAACCGGGGTCTGTTGCGTGCTCAAATTCAACGGCTGATGTCGAATCGAAGTTTTAGTAAGCCGATTTTGTGGATCGCAATTCCGACGGCGGCGGAAATGATCGGCTGCTTTGACGAGTCGTTGGTGATCTATCATATTTCCGACAAGTACGACGCGAACACAATGGATCACGCTACCGACCCGGCGGCGATTCGCAAGCTTCACGAAAAAGCTATTGCTGGGGCTGACATCATTTTCTATTCAGGGCGAAAGCTGTTGAGTGAGGCGACAATTGGGCAAGAGCGGTCTTATCTCTTGGAGCAGGCTGTTGACTTTGACCACTGGGCTGGTCTGGATCGGAGGGTAAGCAACGGTGATTTGAAGTTAGCGCCGGAAATCGAACGCATCCCGCGCCCACGGTTGGGATACTTTGGCGCGATTGAGCCATGGTTGGTCGATCAGGAGCTAATAAAACGAGCGGCCGCGGAACGGCCTGATTGGCACTGGGTGTTCATTGGCAATCGCTCGCGCGGGTTAGACATCGAGAGCTTGCCAAACACGCATTTTTTGCCTCCAGTTGCTTATGAAGATCTTCCACGTTACGCTGCCGGCTTCGATGTCTGCGTGCTTCCATGGGAAACGCAGCAGGAATTCACGAGTTACGGTTCGGCAATCAAAGTTCGCGAGTACCTGGCCAGCGGGAAGCCAGTGGTAATTTCACCATTGCCGGAATACGAACCGATGAGCGATGTGCTGCGCATCGCGCGCAGTCGCGATCAGTTCCTCGATCTTATAAGCGAGGCCTTGCGTGAAAATGATCCAAACGCTGCTGCGCGACGCCAGGCTGCGGTTTCAGAAGGCACCTGGGACGCGCGCGCGGAATGGGTTAGTGAGTTGATTGAGAAGAAGCTCAGGGCGAAGCGCTTAGAAACTGGTATTTAAACTGGCAAACGAAACAACAGGGTCGACCTAACCCAGTAAGCAAATGAAACAGGTTCTGCAAAATCGAAAGAGCGGCGAGCTGTCAGTCACTGAGGTGCCGGTGCCGGCGATCCAACAAGGCCGGGTCCTCGTGCGAACCGCCGCTTCGTTAATCAGCGCCGGAACGGAGCGTATGGCGGTTGAGTTGGGGCAGAAGAGCTTGCTCGGAAAGGCGCGAGAGCGCCCAGATCTGGTCGCGCAGGTGATCCAAAAAGTTAAGACCGAAGGGATTGGAAACACAATCAATGCTGTGCGCGCGCGTTTGGACTCAACCTCTCCGATTGGTTATAGCGCCGCTGGAACGGTGATCGAAGTGGGCGATGGTGTCGCAAAATTTCGCGTCGGAGATCAAGTGTCCTGCGCAGGGGCGGGCTATGCATCACATGCTGAAGTGATTTGCGTGCCGCAGAACCTGTGTGTTCGGTTGCCGCCGGAAGTGAGTTTTGAGTCGGGAGCTTTCGGCACGCTTGGCGCGATCGCATTACAGGGGGTGAGACTCGCTGAACCAACACTTGGCGAAGCTGTGGTGGTAATCGGCTTGGGTTTACTGGGTCAGCTTACAGTGCAACTCCTCAAAGCTAACGGTTGCCGAGTGTTGGGTCTCGATCTTGATCCGGCAAAAATGGATCTGGCTCTCGAATTGGGCGCCGACGCAGTGGCTGTCAGCGGCGCGAAAGCAAGGCGCGAGGTGATGCAGTGGACCCGTGATCGTGGTGCTGACGCCGTTCTTATTACCGCCGCAACAATGTCTGATGAACCGGTGCGACTCGCGGGCGAATTTTCGCGTTTGAAAGGGCGCGTTGTCGCAGTCGGGTTAATAGGTTTGGATGTACCACGCAATCTTTATTATGACCGGGAATTAAGTTTGACCATTTCAAGGTCTTATGGACCAGGTCGTTACGATCCTGAGTTTGAAGAGCGCGGTCACGATTATCCCTTCGCATACGTTCGCTGGTCTGAGACCCGTAATATCGAAGCTTTTCTGGATCTCGTGGCGCAAAAACAAATAAATGTCGAGCGCCTAATCTCTCATCGTTTTGCGATTCATGATGCCGAGCGCGCTTACAAACTTATTGCTGGGGAGTCGCAAGAACCGTATCTCGGAGTCATCTTAAGCTATGACACGGAACGTGAGTTTCAGCGACGAATCCCCCTCATTATCAAACCACAGACTTCACTGAAGCAAAACGCCGTGCGCATCGGCGTGATTGGCGCGGGAAACTATCTGCGCGGAATGTTGTTGCCAAAGTTTAAGTCGGCAGGAGCCGAGTTTCATGCGATCGCGACGGCGACAGGCATCTCCGCGATCGATGTTGGCAAACAGTTCGGGTTTAGGAGCGCTGTCTCTGCAGCCGAAGACGTTATTCATGACGCGAACATTAACCTCGTAGTCATTGGAACACGCCACGACACCCACGCCGATCTCGCGCGTCAGGCTCTCGAAGCCGGGAAACACGTGTTAGTCGAAAAACCTCTCGCTTTGAACGATGAAGATCTCGACGAAGTGTTAGAGTCGGCTCGCAACTCGAATGGTCGACTGATGGTAGGTTTCAATCGTCGGTTCTCGCCTTTAGCCCTGGCCGCGAAAGAATTTTTTGCGAGTAGGCAGTCGCCACTCTCAATCGTTTATCGAGTCAACGCGGGACGAATCCCGCGGGAACAATGGCAACAGGAAGCGGAACAGGGAGGTAGGATCATTGGCGAGGTGTGCCATTTCGTGGACTTGATGCAGTTCCTTACTGGAGCACCACCCGTTACAGTCTTCGCCGAGAGTATCTCTGGCCGTAGTCATCAAATTGTAGACGAAGATTCCGTCATGATCATCCTGCGCTTTGCAGATGGGTCTAATGGCGTCATTGCTTACCTGGCAGAAGGCGACAAATCGCTCGCGAAAGAGCGCGTTGAGTGTTTTGGTGATGGCAAGTCTTTTATACTCGATGATTTTCGTTCGGCCACTTCCTACCAAAATGGCCGTGAGCATAAAACGAAACTGCGGCAGCAGGATAAGGGTCAGGCCGAGGAAGTAAGGAGAGCTTTTGCTGTCGTGCTGGAAGGAGGTCCTGCTCCAATAACGCTTGCTGAACTGGCCGCGACGACTCGCGCAACTTTTCGAATCAAAGGCTCATTGCGGTCAGGAGAACGGGAAACGATCTAGGTTTCGGTTCATGCTCAGCTTCGAGTCGGACTCAGAACGATCCACGAAGGCACTGGAAATAAACACGAAACGCTACATGTGTTCCCCTCCGAAACTACCAACCTTTTTGGATGTCCTGAATTAAGATCAAAGCCGAACTGGAAACTGCATCATAAATGTGCGGTATAGCAGGAATAATAGGCCCTCGTCCCGAAAGATACATGCGAGCGATGTTGGACACGCTCGAACATCGCGGCCGTGATGATGAGGGGATCTGGCTCGCTCCCGACGCGGGCGATCGCCGTCAAATCTGTCTCGGCCACCGGCGCTTGGCGATCATCGACACCAGCAACGCTGGACATGAGCCGATGTTTTCCGCAAATGGACGCTACGCGATCGTCTTCAACGGCGAGATTTACAATTACCGCGAACTCCGTCAGGAACTCAGATCCAAAGGCGTCTCGTTTAGGACCGAGACAGACACCGAGGTTCTCCTCGCAGCTTTTGCCGAATGGGGCATGGAATCATTATCGCGTCTCAACGGCATGTTCGCCTTCGCCGTCTGGGACACTCACGAGCAAACGTTAACACTCGTGCGCGATCACGTTGGCGTCAAGCCGCTTTACTACGCCAAGATTAGCAACGAGGAAGGCGACTTTTTCCTCTTTGCTTCCGAAATCAAAGCACTCCTGGCCACTGGCCTGGTGCGACCGGCAATCAACGTTGAGGCTCTAAACCAATATTTAACGTTCCTCTGGGTGCCTGACCCGCACACACTCTTCGAGGGAATTCATAAGCTTCCTCCAGCACACGTTCTTACAGTGAAGGATGGTCTGGTGACCGAACGCGAATGGTGGGATGTGTCATTTGAAGCGATCGAAGCAGGCAGGAGCGAAGCCTGGTGGCAGGAACGTGTGAGCGAAACGCTAGAACGCGTGGTGCGAATGGAAATGGTCGCCGACGTTCCCCTGGGCTCGTTTCTATCCGGCGGCATCGACTCATCGGCAATAGTCGCAATGATGAAGCGCCACGCCAATGGGCGACCGGTCAGCACCTACACCATCGGCACGAAGCAGGAAGATCTACGTTACGACATCATCACCGACGATCTTCCCTGGGCGCGACGGGTCAGCAAGCTGTTGGGTACGAATAATCATGAGATCATGCTTCAAGCTGATGTCGCAAACCTTTTGCCAAAGCTCGTCTACCACATGGATGAGCCGGTGGCCGATCCGGCGATCATTTCGAGTTATCTAGTCTCGCAAGCCGCGCGCGAAACGCTGCGAGTCTTATTGTCAGGCGTGGGCGGCGATGAAGTGTTTGCAGGTTATCCTCGAATGCTGGCGATGAAACTGGCCGGCAGCATTGAGCCGTTCCCCAATTTCATAAGAAGACCGCTGCTGAGTTTTGTTGCCAGCTCGCTTCCCGGCGGCTTACCTGGGAAGTTTACCGGGCCGTTAAGAAACACAAAGAAGTTTGCCCGCAGTGCAGGACTCAGTTTCGAAGATCGTTACCTCGGCTTCGGCACCTACTTCACAGCGGCTGCAAAACAAAATCTCTTCACCGAACAACTGCGGGACGCGACGCGGGACATGGACCCTTACCAGGAGCATCGTCGTTACTTTGCGCGGCAGCAGACTGCGGATCCACTTAACAAGCTTTTGTATGTCGACCTCAAAACATTCCTTCCGTGTCTTAACCTGGCGTACACAGACAAGACATCGATGGCCGCGAATCTGGAAGTGCGGGTGCCGTTTCTAAACCGAGAGATGATTGAACTTGCGGCGCGGATGCCGCCGGACCTAAAACTGCGCGGTTTCAAAAGGAAGTACATCCTCAAGCGCGCACTCGAGAAGTTATTGCCGCACGATGTGGTTTGGAGAAAGAAGGCTGGTTTCGGTGCGCCGATCCGCTCGTGGCTGCGTGGTTCGCTGCGCCCTCTCGTTGATGATTTGCTGTCAGAAGAGACGGTGCGAAAGCGCGGCTTGTTTCGACCAGCAGAAGTGCAGCGCATCATCAACGCCAACCTCTCCGGCCGCGAAGACTACAACCTGCAAGTCTTCCAACTCCTCAATCTCGAACTCTGGCAGCGGCAATTCATGGACAAGTAACATCAGATAGTCTTAACTTAACGCCGGTTGTTCGGTCTCAAGGTTCAAATACTTCGTCGAACTTCTCTCAGCGTAGGCCTATCACCAACTTCAAAGAGGCTTCATTGGCAGCATCCGACAAAACACACCCGCAAGTCGAGTCAGGGATAAAAGCACAAATCTTGCTCGTCGAAGACGACAAGGCCTTACGGCGTTATCTCGAAGTAACACTCGAGCGGGCCGGCTATGAAGTCTTAACCGCGGGTGATGGGCTTGAAGCGATGAAGACCGCTCTGGCGACGCCTGTGGATCTCGTGATCAGCGACGAGATGATGCCCAACCTGAGTGGGCATGAGCTCTGCCGCTTTCTGCGCAACAGCCCTGACCTGTCTCACATTCCGATTATCTTGTTGAGTGGGATGGAGCAAAAGGATGCCAGCTCGGAGTCAGAACTGGCGGATGCTTTCCTGGCCAAGACGGTAGCCACGGAAAAACTCTTGGATTGTGTGGGTAAATTACTGCGTGCCGCGAATATAAAAATCTGAGGTTTGAAGTTTCAACTTATTCCTATTCACACCGTGGCTTTAGCCCGGTGACCCGCGGCTCGGTTTCAGTAACTGCCAAAATAGAAACCGTTGAAACGTCCCGAATAACTCATAACCTTAAAACGGTTCCCGGCCGCCTCAGAGGCTCAACACCGGGCTGAAGCCCGGTGTGAATGAGAGGTTATGCTGTCGTAGAACTCGTGCTCTCCAACAATCTGTCGAGCGGCGTGTATAGCAGTCCTTGTGCACTCGCAACTGCTTCGTAAGTGCAGTGACCTGCGTAAGTATTCACGCCTTCCTTCAAACCGGGATCGCTCGCAATCGCTTCCAGGAAACCCTGATTCGCCAATTTGAGGGCATAAGGTAGCGTGGCGTTGGTCAACGCGAACGTCGAAGTCCGCGGCACCGCGCCCGGCATGTTTGCCACACAATAGTGCAACACTCCTTCAACGTAATAGGTCGGATCGGAATGCGTCGTCGGATGCGTGGTCTCGATGCAACCACCCTGGTCGACGGCAACGTCAACGATGACCGCGCCATTCGGCACATCCTTGAGCATATTGCGCGTCACTAATCGCGGCGCAGCAGCACCCGGCACCAACACCGCGCCCACAATTAGATCGGCTGTGGAAATTGCATCGTGGATCATGTAAGCGCTTGAAGCGAGTGTGGAAATCTTCGAGAGGAAAATGTCGTCCAGTTCGCGCAAGCGATCGAGGTTGTTATCAATGATCGTCACGTGCGCGCCCATACCAACGGCAATCTTGGCGGCATTAGTGCCGACCACGCCGCCGCCGATGATCACCACGCGCGCGGCGGGAACACCCGGCACGCCGCCGAGCAGGATGCCGCGTCCGCCGCTCATCTTTTCCAGATAGTGGGCGCCAACCTGAATTGCCATGCGGCCCGCCACCTCTGACATCGGTGTCAACAGAGGCAAGGTGCCGCGACGATCTGTAATAGTTTCATAAGCAACGCCGGTAACTTTGCGTTCGAGCAATTCAGTGGTGAGCTTCGGATCGGGAGCGAGATGGAGATACGTAAAAAGTAACTGGCCCTCGCGCATTCGGGGATACTCCAGCGCGATTGGCTCCTTCACCTTTACGATCATATCGGCTTGGGCCCAGACCTCATCGGCGGAAGCAATAATCTGCGCCCCAGCTTTCGCGTAAAGAGCATCATCGAAGCCAGAACCTTCACCCGCGCTCTGTTCCACAATGACAGTGTGGGCCGCGTCGGTTAAAGCGCGCACGCCGGCTGGAGTTAAGCCGACGCGGTATTCATTGTCCTTGATCTCTTTGGGCAAGCCTACGATCACGATACATACCTCCAAGGCACGAGTGAGATGTCAGATGTTAGATGTTAGATGTTAGATGTTAGATGTCAGATGCTAGTGTAGATGGCAATGCTAGATGTTAGATACTAGATCTGTTTTTTATCGACCGCATTAAGCCGTTTAGAAGACGTCCGACTTCATTCAAATCTTTCTGAATCGCCTGATGCTGTTCGTCGTTTAAGTACCCTACACGACAAGCTAGTTCCAGATGAGTATCTAGCTCCATCAGTGAACCTCTTGAGTTAGCCAGGAACTGATGAAACTCGCCGCTGAGTCTGCGCCCTTGCCCTTCAGCTATGTTAGCAGGGACCGAAGCAGCCGCTCTGCGTGTCTGGCTTGTAAGTCCGTAAATCTCATCGCGCGGGAAAGACTTGGTCAGACCGTAAACGTTGGTCACCAAAGTCATCGCTTTTTGCCAGACAATCAAATCTCGGTGAGATCTGATCTTCGAAATTGCCGGATCTGACGTCTGCAATCGTGAGGACATTGCGAGCTTAATCAGGACCTGTTACTAGTTGCGGCGACTAGCCTCAACGATTTGAAATCTGACATCCATAAGTCGACTAGCATCTGACATCTGGAATCTGACCTCTACAGATTGACTTCGTCAATCTGCGCCCGTTGCAGCTTTCCGCTGTAGTCCACATAAATAGACTTCCATTCTGAGAAAATATCCAACACCTGTGTGCCCGCTTCGCGATGACCATTGCCCGTGGCTTTGGTGCCGCCAAAGGGCAAATGGACTTCAGCGCCGATCGTCGAGGCATTCACATAAAAGATGCCGGTGTACATTTCGTTCATGGCGTGGAAAGCGCGATTAACGTCGCGGGTGTAGATCGCCGCCGAGAGGCCGTAGCGAACACCGTTCGCGATCTCCACGGCCTCATCCAACGAATTCGCCGGTATTACTGACGTGACCGGACCAAAGATCTCTTCCTGCGCGACGCGCATATCGGGGGTGACGTCGGTGAACACAGTTGGTTCGATAAAGTAGCCGTGCGCGTAATCACCGCGAGTCAGCCGCTTGCCGCCGCAGGCGAGCGTGGCGCCATCTTCATTCTGGCCAATGTCGACGTAACCCATGATTTTTTCGACAGCGTCATTGTTGATGACGGGACCCATGTCGGTTTTGGGGTTCGCACCATTTCCGACGCGCAGTGCTTTCGCTCGTTCCACCAACTGCTGTGAGAACTTCTTGTAGACCTTCTTATGAACGACGACGCGCGAGGCGGCAGTGCAGCGCTGACCAGAAGTGCCAAACGCTCCCCAGACTGCACCTTCGATTGCGAGATCGATGTCGGCATCTTCCATCACCATGATCACGTTCTTGCCGCCCATCTCGAGCGAGCAGATTGCGTTCCGCTCGGCGCAAGCAGAGGCGACCAGGCGACCCGTGTCAGTTGAGCCCGTGAAAGAAATCAGGCGCAACGATGGATGATTAGTCATCGCGGCTCCAGGATCACCGTAGCCCGTCACGAGATTGACCACGCCCGGAGGAATGCCCGCTTCCTCACATGCCTTGACGAGATTGTAAGTTGAGAGCGGCGTGTCTTCGGCGGGCTTGATAACGACGGTGTTGCCACAAACAAGCGCGGGAATGAGTTTCCACGACGGAATTGCCATGGGAAAATTCCAGGGAGTGATCAAGCCACACAGTCCCACCGGTTGGCGCACACACATCGCAAACTTGTCAGGCATTTCAGCCGGTGTTGTGAAGCCGTGCAGCCTCCGACCTTCACCGGCCGTGTAGTAAGTGCAGTCAATTGCTTCCTGCACATCGCCGCCTGTCTCTTTCAGAACCTTGCCCATCTCTCGCGTCATGTCTGCGGAGTAGGCGTCCTTGTTGCTAATCAGAATCTCGCCGAGACGAAAAAGAATCTCGGCGCGGCGCGGGGCCGGTGTATGACGCCAGCGATCGTACGCTTCCCGCGCCGCATTAACGGCGTCGTTTACGTCCTCACTGGTGGAACGGGGAAAGCGGCCGATTAAGTCGCGCGTGTCCGCCGGGTTGAAGTTCTCAAACGTTTCACCGGATCTGCTCGGCACCCACTTGCCGCCGATGTAGTTGGAATATGTTTTTGTAGAAGTGCGCGGCGCGCTGCCTTTGCTTTTGCGAGAGGATCTTGCGAGTGCTTTCTTTGCTTGGGCCATAAGAAGTTTGGAGTTTCGAGTTCGGAGTCGTAAATACGTTTCGAGTTTCGGGTTCCG
Source organism: Pyrinomonadaceae bacterium (assembly GCA_035697425.1). Taxonomy (GTDB): domain Bacteria; phylum Acidobacteriota; class Blastocatellia; order Pyrinomonadales; family Pyrinomonadaceae; genus PSRF01. Next base: position 25,035 of record DASSCX010000136.1, read on the forward strand.
AGTTCCGAGTTTGAATCAGGTGAGGCTTCTGGATCAGTTTCAAGAAGCATTACCGGAACTCGAAACGCGGAACCCGAAACTCGAAACCGTTTTACCAAACTCGAAACTCAAGACTCGAAACCGTCTCACTGGTAAGTGAACTGTACGATGCGTTGCACAATCCGATCGCCATCTCGCTGATAGCGGGAAACGTTAAGCACGATCGGATCTCCGGGCTTCAACCCGTTGAGCACACGCTGAAAGTCAGCAAGGGTAGTCACCGGCACACGATTGATTCGCGTAATGACATCGCCTTCACCTAGCGCCGGCACGCCTCCCGCCAGTCGCACATCCGCAGCCAGACCATTGGGGTCGACTTCCTTCACGTAGAGCCCGCGTACGCCCGTGAGATGTTTTTCAGCAATCAGCTGCTGCGTGATTTCCTGAAGCGTAATGCCGAGATGCGGGAGATTGCCCTTCGGATTCGGATCCTTTGGAGCAGCTGGATCAGCGCTCTTCGAAACTTGCAGCCCTGGTCGTTCGCCTAGTACCACACTGGCGGTTCGCTTCTCGAGTTTGCCGTCGATATCACGCAGATAACCGAGCTCCGCTGCCTGCCCAACCGGACTGCCTGCAACTTTCGTGATCAAATCCTGGGCGCTGACCACCGGCTGACCGTTGAATTGGACGATGATGTCGTTGGATTGAATTCCGGCCTTGGCAGCAGGTGTCGGTTGGCCGTCTCTGGTTTGCTGCACATCCATCACGATGGCGCCGCGAGTTTCGTTCAAACCGTAAACCTTCGCGAATTCGTCTTTGACTGAGTCGAGTGTGATGCCGAGGTAGCCGCGCTTCACTTTGCCTTGCGAAACAATCTGCTGATAGACAAAGCTTGCCTCACTCGCAGGTAGCGCGAACCCGATGCCGTTGTAATCTCCGGTTGAAGTGGCGATCTGCGAATTGATACCAATCACTTCCCCCCGCATGTTGACGAGCGGGCCGCCGCTGTTACCGCGATTGATGGCAGCATCGGTTTGCAGGAAGCGCTGGAAGCTCGTGAAGTAAGGCGTCTCCCGTTCCTTCTTGGAGATGATTCCCGCAGTGACCGTTTGATCCAAACCAAAGGGAGAGCCAATCGCCAGCACCCAATCGCCTACCTGGGCAGCGTTTGAATCGCCCAAAGTGACGGTGGGTAAGTTCTGAGCAGAATCAATCTTGATCACGGCAACGTCAGTCTCTTCGTCAATGCCGATCACGCGGCCACGATATTTTTCGCCCGACTGTAAGCCCACGGTGATTCTGGTGGCGCCTTCGACGACGTGTTCGTTCGTCAAAATGTAACCCTTGGAATCGACGATGAAGCCACTGCCAACGCCGCGCTGGGGGCGGCGGTTCTGGCGCCGAAACATGTCGAGCAGGGGATTAGTCGTTTCCGGCTCGTCCTTATCGCCTTCATCCTTTTCGGCAGTTTCGGGAGCGGCGGTAAGAGTTTCGATGTTTACCACCGCTGGTTCTACGCGCCGCGCAATCTCGGCGAACGACGCCGACAGCGCCTCTGGCGCACGCGCAATCTGGACCTGGTTCTGCGCTACCGTGGTGCGGCCGGAAAGCATTGCGCCGATGCCCATCCCGGCGACGAGGCACGCGACCGCGAGCGCGGCGATCCAGATGCGTAATTTGCGGAGAATCGCGACGTCCTGCACTGTGTTTTGGTCTTTCGGAAGCTCGAACATAAAACCGTACCGCCTTTTGGGAAAACCGAAGCCGCGCGCTTCCGACTGGTGCTGCCAAACGTTAGGCGACGCGGTCGGGAGCGCAGATATTGGGAATCAGAGTATAGCTAAAGGGCAGGCTGGCGGCAAAAGAGTCTGAGTTGAAAGGGTGGTGTGGGGCAAAAAACTCATTTTCCATATGAGAAATGATATGGAAAATGCTTTTCTGCTACTGACTGCCACCTGAACTAGGGTCTGAGAAAAACTTTCAAGACCCCTTTCTTTCCAGCGCGCTCCATCGCCAACACTCCCTTGCTCAACGGATGCTCCTCGCTGATCAAACTGTCCACGTCAATTGCTCCGCTCCGCAGCATGGCGAGGGCGGGGGGAAATCTGCCGCAGCGCGAACCCACCACACTAATCTCATCAACCACCAGCCGTGCGGCATTGATCTCGGTCGTTCCCTCAAAGGTAGACTTGAGAACTAGCACGCCCCGGGGGCGCAAGAGATCAAGGGCAAGACTAAATGCCGAAGCAGAACCCGATGCCTCTATCACTACATCAAACTCTTTCTTACGTTTTGGGGCTTGCTTGACGGTCGCGGTTTCAATTCCTCTGCGCGCGGCGATGCGCAATTTTTCTGCATGCTTGCCAATGAGCACCACTTCGGCGCCGGTTAAAGCAACAGCCTGCGCGCAAAGTAGTCCCAACTTGCCATCGCCGATTACCACTACTTTCTTGTCCCTGGTAACCTCCGCGCGCTCCATGATGCCGCACGCTGCCGCCAGAGGTTCAGCGAAGACGGCATGTTCGTCCGCGATGGTATCGGACACAGGAAGAAGATTTGCTACGGGAAGCTTAAGAAATTCAGCGTGAGCCCCATCACGCCCGACGATGCCGAGCACAGTTCGCTTGGGGCAATGACGCGGATCGCCGGCTCGACAGAGTTCGCATTCTCCACAACCGGCATTGATTTCTCCCACCACGCGTTGGCCAACCAGACTGTTGTTGGGAGCAGCCTCGACGATGCCGACAAATTCATGTCCGATGGTTCCTTTGAATCCAGCGTAACCGCGGGCGATCTCCAGATCCGTATTACAGATTCCGGACAGCAACACGCGCACGAGGGCTTCATCTTCCCGTTCCGGAAGATCGATGTCTTTGACAGCCAGGCCGCGTTTGTCGACTCGAAGAGCTAGCATTAAACAGATCTTTGCTTTGCGGGGTTCGCGTTTTTGAACTTAGCACTTTGAGCTTTGTTCTTTGAATTTGTGACTGCTAAAGGTGAGCACAAAGAACAAAGCTCAAAGAACAAAGTTCAAAGTTTAGAAGCTTTTCGTTCTACCGTAGGCGTTCTGCGAGGTCAATTCGATTACTTGTTTAGGACCGGAGACATTGATCGGAAGGCGCCATTCGAGATCCTCTTCCCCTGAAAGCACGGCATGAACCCACCACGCTCCCGGACTAATAACTATGTTCGTTTGTCCCTGAGGATTGAGGCGAGCGTTGACGGGCGTCCGTCCATTCATGCGCTCGTTAAGGAAATCATCGAACCGTTTCCCCCCGGCGCGACGTTCGGTGAAGTACTCCTGACGGACGGCAACTATGTCTACGGGATAGATTTCGATCGGGATATCCAGCATCGCCCCGCCCATGTCTGGCGATGGCCGCAAGACCAATTGCAGAGTTGTCTGGCTACTGGTCTCCGGAAGGTTCGGGCGCGGCTCCGGTGGCAGTTGTTTGTAGATCAGCCAGCCGGCGCCTAGAAGCGTGCCCAGCAACGCCGCTCGTAGCGCAAGGGTGATAATTCGATAAAGGACGCCTGGCGAATCCATTTTGTGACCCAGCCGCAAACTAACAGTTGCCTAAGAGCTCCGCATGCCGCGGACCAGCAGCACTAAAGAATTAATTTCGGCTTCGGTAATTTTCTTGCCGAAGGCCGGCATCTTTTTCCCTCTGCCGTTCGTGATTGAATTAAAAATCCGTTCATCAGACACGGCTTCCTGCCACCCGGGTTCCGTCAGATTTCGCGCATGATTGAATTTTGCTTTGAACGTCTTCGCGCGTCCGTCCTTGCCGTGACAAGTGGCACAATGCTTGGAGAAAAGCTGAGCGGCCGTACGCGTACTTACCGTCGCTCCGGTGCTCAAGCTGGCTGGAGCGCCATTGCCCGCCAGCACGAGCAAACAGGAAATGATTATTAATGCGCAAATGACGACGCTTGACCCAATTCCCACGGATGAATTCCTCATTTTAAGATTCCGGGTCGGGGAAACAGCGATGGGAGACGATTGCGCCCATTCTAACTTGTCGTTGGATAGGTGTCACTTCGCGGATTGGCGATTGCCGCGCGGCTTGCCGCCTTCCGTGCGGTAAGGCTCGCCTTACCGTCGCTTGCCTCTTAGTTGTTTCAGCGAGGCTGAGCCTCGTGAAGACCATAAAAATTAAGTTGCCGGTAAGGCAAGCCTTACCGCACGGAGGACGGCGAAGCCGCCCGCTGGTGGTGTTGACTTCAAACTAATTGGCAATCCGCAATCGCTAATCGGCAATCGGCAAGAGTGTGCGAACGCAAGCTGACAGCTTACATTACAAGCTACGGTTGAAAGGTTTATGAATGCGAAGTAAGCTCAGTGCACGATTACTGCTCGCCCGATTACAGTTAGAAAGATGAGAAGGAACAGTTGAGCGAATTTTTGCTGGACAAGTTTCGCGACGAGTGTGGTGTGTTTGGCCTTTACGGCCATTCCGATGCCGCACGGTTAACTTACCTCGGTTTGTACGCGCTGCAACATCGTGGACAGGAATCCTGCGGCATCGTTGTCTCTGACGGCTCGGAGCTGCGTTTGGAACGCGCCATGGGTCACGTCGCCGAAAAGTTTGATCAATCGCGGCTTGATCGCTTGCCCGGACCGAGTGCGATTGGACATGTGCGTTATTCAACTGCCGGCGAAGTCTCGATTCGCGAAGCGCAACCGTTCCTCGTCACCTGCCAGCATGGACAGATTGCTGTTTGTCATAACGGCAACCTTCCCTTCGCGCGTGAGGAGCGACGTAAACTTGAAAAAGAAGGCGCAATTTTTTCCGCGACGTCTGACACGGAGGTGATTCTGCACGGCGTTGCACGATCGCGCGCGGCGGGTGTGCGCGAAGCCATTCCGGAAGTCTTACGCGACACCGAAGGCGCGTTTTCGATGCTGTTTCTCACGCCGCGCGAGTTAATTGCGATTCGTGACCCGCGGGGCTTCCGGCCGCTCGCCCTTGGCCGGCTGGGTGATGCCTGGGTGATCGCCTCCGAAACCTGTGCCTTTGATTTGATCGATGCGCGTTACGTGCGCGATGTTGAGCCGGGCGAAATGATTGTGATCGATGAAGACGGTTTGCGCTCTTCGCATCCTCTCAAGCCGCAACAACACTCGATGTGTCTCTTTGAGCACGTTTACTTTGCGCGGCCTGACTCGCTGATTTACGGCAAGTCAGTAAACGATTCCCGCCACCGCATGGGTCAGCAGCTGGCCATAGAGCAACCGGCTGATGCCGACGTTGTGGTGCCGGTGCCCGACTCGGGCACTGTCGCAGCCATTGGTTACTCGGCGCAGAGTGAGATTAGTTTTCGCTTCGGCTTGGTGCGCAACCACTACGTGGGCAGGACTTTCATCGAACCCAAACAGTCAATTCGTTCCTTTGGAGTGCGCATCAAACTGAATCCGGTGCGCGAGCTGATAGAAGGAAAGCGCGTAGTGCTGATCGACGATTCGATTGTGCGCGGTACAACTTCGAAGAAGATCGTGCGGATGGTTCGCGAAGCGGGCGCGAAAGAAATCCATCTGCGCATCAGCTGCCCGCCGACGATTAGCCCCTGCTATTACGGGATCGACACGCCTAACAAAGCCGATCTAATTGCCGCGCAAATGTCGGTAGCCGAAATCTGTAATTTCATCGAAGCGGATTCTCTGGGCTACCTTTCTCTGGAAGGAATGATTGAAGCGACAGGCATCGCTGCCAACTCCGCCTGCGTCGCCTGTTGGAACGAAAACTATCCGACGCGAATCACCGCCAAAGCCGAAACGATGTGGGAGCGTGAGCACGAGGCGTCGATCACGGAAAACTAAGCAATTCTTAACGAGGCGAAATCTTAGTGGGCCGGAAGACCAAAGGATGTGGTTGCGCCGCCGCTGTGCTGGTAGTGATCCTGGGCGCGGCCGGTTATGCAGGTTGGCGTTACGTGCTCCCCTGGTGGAGGACTAAACCGCCGCCACCGTCGGGAGGCGAGCTGCAGGTCCACATTCTTGATGTCGGTCCCATCAATGGCGATTCGATACTAATTATTTCTCCGACCGGTACAACTGTCTTAGTAGACGCCGGCGACACCGGCAAGGGAAAGGTTGTGCTCGACGCCTTGCAGCGTTACAAGGTCCAGCAAGTTGATTACTTCATCGCCACGCACCCTCATCCGGATCACATCGGCGGCGCCGACGAAGTGATCAAAGCTACAAAGGTTATTAATGTCCTCGACAACGGGCTGGGACCAACCCTCCCGGCGGGTTTAGTGGCCCAGGCGAGACCTACTCCCGCCCCAGTGGCAAAACGACAACAAGGCAAGCAGAAAACTGACAAGCGACCAGCAAGCGTGAAGTTCTTCGATGAATATCAAGACGCAGTGCTACAGAGTGGCGCCCGTCATGAGAAGGCCGAAGTAGGGAGAACACTTGACCTCGGTGGCGGCGCGCGCCTGACGATCCTCGGTCCCGGGCCACCAGCCTTCACGAAAGAACAGCTGAAAGGCGGCGGCAATGAACCGAATGCGAATTCGCTTGTGGCGCGGCTGGATTATGGAAGCTTTTCGCTTTTACTTCCCGGTGATGCTGAAGAACAAACTGAGCATCGACTGTTGACAAAAGATGTGAACTTACGCGCTGACATCTTGAAAGTTTCTCATCATGGGTCGAAGTACGCTTCGGCTGGGGACTATTTGGAAAGGGTTAAGCCGAAGGTGGCGATCATCTCGTGTGGCGAATGGAATCGTTATGGTCACCCAGCCCAGGCGGTTTTAGATCGTTTCAAGGCGGCCGACATCAAACTCTATCGGACAGACCTTCAAGGTGAGATAACGATTACCACGAGGGGACGAGAGAACGACTTCGGAATTAAGACTGCGAAGGAAGCGAAGAGCGACTTATGGATCGGGCGCACGGCTCAGAAGGATGATTCGTCGCGCGCGGGTTTCATAGCTTATGGAGATTTCGGCCCGCCACCGAAGGAGCGGAAGTCGTCAAATCGTTAAAAAGTCTCAAGTCTCAAGTCTCATGTCTCAAGTTCGCTGCTGTAACTTGAATTCCTACGTACTTGCGACGTGCAAATGAGACCCGAGACCCGAGACCCGAGACCTGCAACCTGAGACCTGAGACTCGCTCAAGAGTTTTGCGAATGACCAAACCAGTAACGTACAGCGATTCCGGCGTTGACATCGACGCTGCCAACCGTGCTACTGCGAAGATCAAAGATCTTGCACGGAGGACTTTTAACGAACGCACTCTGTCTGAGATTGGCAGCTTCGGCGGAATGTTTGATGGCGCCTTCCCGCAACTCAAACAGCCTGTGCTGGTCGCTTCTGCGGACGGTGTTGGCACAAAACTCAAGATCGCGTTCCTGAGCGGAGTGCATGACACGATTGGTCGCGATCTCGTCAACCATTGCGTCAATGACATCCTGGTGCAGGGTGCACGTCCCCTCTTCTTTCTGGATTACATCGCTACGGGAAAGCTTTCGCCCGATGTGGTCGCCGGCGTGGTTGCGGGTATCGTAGAAGGATGTCGTGAAAATGGTTGCGTCTTACTCGGCGGCGAGACTGCCGAGATGCCGGGATTCTACGCGGACGGCGAATACGACGTGGCCGGCTTTATCGTTGGCATCGTTGATCGCGAAAAGGTCATCGACGGCAAACACATTGAAGTGGGAGATGTGGTGCTGGCCCTGCCTTCTGTGGGCCTGCACACTAACGGTTATTCACTCGCGCGCAAGCTCTTTCTCGAAGTCGCCGGTTTTACGGTAGATACAAAACTAGAATCAGCCGGTAAGACTGTGGGCGAGGCTCTGTTGCAGCCTCATCTCAGCTATTTGACGGCCCTTGATGGCCTACTCGATTCAGGTTTGATCAAAGGCCTGGCGCATATCACCGGCGGCGGGTTGACCGAGAATGTTCCTCGGATTCTGCCGCCAAATGTGGCAGTAGAAATCAAGAAAGGCAGTTGGCCGGTGCTTCCTCTCTTCACGCTGATGCAGCAGATTGGCAATGTGCCCGAGCCGGAAATGTTTCGAACCTTTAACATGGGGGTAGGAATGGTTATAATCTGCGCCCGTCAGAACACCGAAGCTATTAAGTCTCACTTCGCAACGCTCGGTCAGCCCTGCTTCTCGATTGGCGACGTTACTGCTGGTCAACAGGAAGTTAAGTTTTCATAAAGCCCGATCAGCGAGCGCTAGTTGAGCGGTTTCATCGATTGTCTGATACCTAACTTCGAGCTCAAGGGCGTTCGAAGCCCAAACCTTTTGTTATCCAAGCGCATCAGCGTTTACACCTCGCATGATCTCAATTTCAGTCTCGCTAACCTCTAAGGAGGAACCTCATGTCGGCTTCAGCCCACGAAAAAACTCCAGAAAAAGAATGCGAAGAGAGAAACGCCAGCTTGGGCCGTAAATTCGAGAAGCCAGTGTCCTGGCTCCTCGGAAGGCAGCTAATTGCCAGTCTCAAATCGACCCTAGTCTATACAGCATTCGGGACCAAGATCGACGCTCGTGATTGGATGGATGCAAAGGTGTTTCCGCCCTCAAAGGGGAAAAACGACGTTAATGATAACGGTACCCTAAATCCTGAAGAAGACGTTGCTAGAGCCTGGGAAGCGCTATACGAGCGCGGAAAGCCCGCGGACTTTACAAGCGACGACGGGGAGTTCTGGTTTGACTATATCTCTGACACGGGCGATGGCACGACTGCCACTTACAGCATTGCGTACCTCTGCCTAAGCGATCTTTGGGTTGAGGATCCGGGAACGCAGATGCCGGTGCAGCACACGGAGGCACAAAAAAGAGCGCACCAGGTACCCCCAGAGTTGCTGGTCAGGATGCGAACGAAAAAGACCGATAACGTAACCGGATTGAAAGAGCTTCCGCGCGGCGAGTTTTTATTGGTTGGAGGGGACACGAGCTATCACATGGCAGATTACGCCAGCCTTCACATGCGTTTTCAGCAGCCATTTCGGTGGGCTTATGACGATCTGCGCGAAGACTTGGGCTTATCGCAATTTGATGACTTGCCGGATAACAAGAAGCTGGAGGAGATCAAACGTTTTCGTCCAATCTTTGGAATTCCCGGTAACCACGATTACTACGACATGCTTGATGGTTTTCGGCGACAATTCCGAGAACCAACCAGTAGCCGAAAAGAATCTGAGCTTTACGACAGTCCCTACAAGTCTTCACAACTGCAAATCAAGGGCTTTCGCAGATATCAGGAGACAAGCTACATCGCTTTGCGCTTACCGTTCGATTGGATGATCTGGGGCCTTGATACTGAAGTTGGGACAATAGACGAACGGCAGCGAGATTTCTTCAGAAGTCTCAAAAAGGGACCCAACAAGGATCAAAATCCAAAGAAGCTGATTGTTTGCACGAGTGCGCCCACCACGGTGTTTGGAAAGTTTGCCGACAAAGACGACGAAAAGTCCGCGAAGGCTTTTTTTCAACTCGGACTACCACGGCCCTTCTTACGATCGGAAAATGAGGATGTACCCGTTGAAGAGGTGGGGGGAGAGCCACCGCCGGCAGAAACAAAGTTGGGAGCTGATGAGATTAGACTCGATCTCTCAGGCGACGTTCACCAATATGCTCGCTACTGGGGACCGGCCTCGCCTAAAACTCAACCCACGCGACATTACTATCCGCTTAAGAAACCATTGGAGAAAAACAACTATGCTTCGGTAGTGTCCGGTTTGGGGGGAGCATTTCATCATCCCACGACCACTTATGTGGACGAAATCAGGGAGCAGGCGATCTTTCCAGACGAGAACGAATCGCGCGAGCATGTGGCCGGAGAGATCTTCAATCCCTGGCGAGTCATCAAGGGAGGCGGAGTTTGGTTTGTGGGAGGTTTGGTCGCGTTGATTCTTGCGTTCGCTGCGATTGCAGACCGCAGCACTCGTCCAGCCATCCACAATTTCAAGCTGTTCATAGCTCTTGGTATTACTCAACCAGAGCGATACGTGCCGACAGTAGAATCGTTGAGCGAAACCAAGACGCAGCAAGGGGAAATTCAACACACTATCTTAACGAAAGCAATCCGCAAGATTGGACTCGTTAGTGAAAAGTGGGATCCGCAGGTTTCAAGCGATCCCGACTGCCAAACGGAAACAGAAAAAGCGAAGCCCTTGTATCTCTGGGGCAGGTGTAGAACCAAGTGGCCCGCCGAGTACGCGTGGGGTTTTTGGCTTCTTTTTCTTACGCTCCCCGTAATGGGCCTGGCCTTTGCCCGCACTCGCCGGCATTACCGCGAATGGAAGGATCGAGAAGAGGTTAATCTTAGGGCGAAGCTACCGGAACAAAAATTCAACAACGACACTCACGTCAGGAAGGTTAATTGGACGATTTGGGGATTTACCGTTTGGACTACTTTGCAGGCACTGATCGGAGTGTTGTTGGTTATGCCTTACCGAAGCTTCATTACACCTTTCGGTAATAGTCTGCTGGTTCTACTTACGATGTGCTGGGCAGCGGTGGCAATCTATCTCAGCCTCAAGTATAGCGACTGGCTATTTGAGCAGGCCTCCCAACGCAAAATTCGCCGGCGCGATTGGGCCATCACCTGGGTTTTAGCAGCGTGCGCTTTCTTCGGGGTAGCCATCGGACTCTGGGTATTCGGCAAAGCTAATCCGGCAGCTTATCTCGTGGCTGACATTGTTTCCGTGCTCGTTGTAATCGCCATCCCGGTGTTACTGCTGATTGCCGGCTTGAAGGTTGGTGGCGCGCATCAGAAAGGATGGGGGAAGGTGGGCATGGGCTTGATCGGAATTTGGCATGCCATTCTGCAAATCGGCGTTGCTGTATTCCTCATCAAGAAAGGCACCTGGCTGACAGTAATGGCATCAATTGCTCTGGTCGTCGTTTTCTGGTGGATAGGTAAGACGCTCATGAGTAAAAACAAACGCGTCCTTTTGACGATCGCGTGGGTCGTGTTTGGCGCCCTGATGCTCGTTCTGCCTCCGCTTATCTACTCTGTGCTCATGAAATATGGTCATGCTCTTCCCGGGCTAATGAGCGGAGTTTTCTCGCCGCATCCTGTTGAATCACTTGGTCCTTTTTCTAGATACGAATGGTGGGATGAATGGAAGGGCTGGTGGCAGATGTTTCCGATCTTTCTCGCTGGCGTGTTTGGTGCCTTTTTGAGTTGTGTTTGGTTAGGTTGGTACCTTGGCGTGTGTCTGGGCTTCAATGGCCACAACAATGAGAGTGGAGGTGCGGCGAGAATTGAAAAGTTTAAGCAGATGATCCGCCTCCGTCTAACGAAAGACACGCTAACCGGATATGTCATTGGCGTTAGAGATCCCCAACGATGCGGCAATATCCTGCACCCACAATTGATCGACATTTTCCACCTAACGAGAATACCGGCGCAAAAGCGGACCGACACTTAGAAGAGACTATTCCAAACAGTATTCACCTCGGCGTCTGTTTCATCGCAATCGCGATTCGCACGTTGATAATTCAAACTCTCGCGGGAAAGTTGTTTGCCTAATTCGGAAAAGATTTGTCGATTGGGAATCCTGATCTCCGGACGTGGCTCAAACATGGTCGCGCTCGCCGATGCCGTCAGTGAGGGACGCGTTCCCGGCGCAGAAGTGGGTTTGATTATTAGTGATCAGCCTGGGGCTGCAGGTTTGGAGCTCGCCCGAGCGCGCGGGTTAAAGACTGTGCTGATAGAACGCCGCGGTCGTAGTCGCAAAGAGCACGATTCAGAGATTGCCGCAACGCTCCGAGAACACGAGATCGACCTTGTTTGCCTTGCGGGGTATATGCGTTTGCTCTCGGCGGAATTCGTCAACGAATTTCGCGGCCGCATTCTGAATATTCATCCGAGTCTCTTACCAGCCTTCCCCGGACTTCATCCACACAAACAAGCACTCGACGCTGGGGTAGCGTCGAGTGGCTGCACAGTGCATTTTGTTGACGAGACGCTTGATGGCGGACCCATCATCGCGCAAAGGAGGGTGCCGGTGCTTCCGGGAGATACGGAAGAGTCTTTAGCGGCGCGGATCCTGGAACAGGAGCACGAGCTTTATGCTGAGGCGGTGGCGAAAGTTATTAAGGACACGGCGGGACGCGGTGTTGAGGTGACGCGGTGACACGGGGACGCGGGGACACGGGGACGCGGGGACACGGGATAGCGAGCGTTTTCAACTGAATGACCCTTATTACTAGAATCCTTATCGTCAGTATTCTTCCTATAAACCGCTTGGTCCTCATAACCGCGTCCCCGCGTCTCCCCATCTCCGCGTCCCCGCGTCTCCTTCATCTCGGCGTCCCCGCGTCTCCCCATCTCCGCGTTCCCGCGTCTTCTCATCTCCGCGTCCCTGTGTCTCCGCGCCGGTCTATCTTAATAATCCGCCTTCGGCTTTGGTTTCGGCTCCGGTTTCACCTTTACCTTTACTTTAGGATCAACGTTGACGTTCACGTCCACATCAACGTCTACGTCCACATCCTTGTCTTTGATTTTGATCCGTTTACCCATCTTCTTATCGCGAAGTTCTAAAGCCCAACGCGCCTGTTTGCGCACGCCTGCGTCTGAATCGTTCAAAGCGTTGCGGAGTGGTTCCACCGCGCGCGAGTCCCCTTTCAGTCCCAACGCCCAGGCAGCCTGCGAACGCACTTCCGCGTTCGGATCTCTCAGCGCACCAATCAGGGCTTCCACCGCGCGGGAGTTTCCTTTCAAGCCCAGTGCCCAAGCCGCTTGCGATCGGACTTCTTCGTGACCTGCCGTCAACGCAATCGTCAGAGGCTCAACGGCACGATCGTCACCCTTGAGACCGAGTGCCCATGCGGCTTGTGATTGCACCTCTTCGTTTTGATCTCGGAGGGCGAGGATCAATGGTTCGACTGAACGCTCATCCCCTTTCAGCCCCAACGCCCAAGCCGCTTGCGAACGCACGCGCGCGTCCGAATCTTTCAGGGCGGCGCTCAGCGGTTCGACAGCCCGATCGTCCCCTACTAGTCCGAGCGACCACGCGGCCCTTGTTCGCACACGAGCCTCCGGATC
>DASSCX010000137.1:0-4291 GCA_035697425.1 Pyrinomonadaceae bacterium
TTCCCTCGAGCGTCTTCAGTTGTACATCGGGCGCTTGGGGGAAAGCTGCGCGATTCTCGGGTGCTACGGTGGTCACCGGCGCTCCGGGATTCACTTTTAGCCAACCCTCCGCATTAGGCAAAATACTTGCGAGCGTAGAACTAGCAAGCAAGGTCGAGAAACCAGAGGCTACAAGCAGGCCCACAATGATCAGGATGACGCCGGAAACTACTTCAACCTTGTGCAGGTGACGACGAAATTTTCCGTAGAAGCCGAGGAACTGATTAATACCCAGACCGGTTAATAAGAAAGGGATAGCCAGGCCCGCTGAGTAGAACGCCGACAGCAAAAGTCCACTACGCCAGCCACCGCTCGTCGCTGCGAGTCCGATGATGCCGCCCAGTATTGGTCCGATGCAGGGCGTCCAACCGGCAGCGAAAGCAATTCCTAACGTAAATGAACCGGCCATGCCGCGAGGTTTATCGTCGGAAAAGAAGCGCGTGTCTTTGTAGAGTGCGGAAATTTTTAGCAGGCCGATTAGCTGCAGACCGAAGGCAATGATAATTACGCCGCCGATTATTCTTACCCAAACGTTGCTTAGGATCGTTGCGCCTACGAGTCCCGCAGTGGCGCCGAGGGCGAGAAAGATCACCGATAGGCCGGCATTGAAAGCAAGTGAATTAAAGATCACCGCGCTCCGCGCTTTTGCAGCCGATCCACCCTCCTTGAGCCGGTCAATACTGACGCCAGACATCAACGAAACATAACCCGGCACCAGCGGTAACACGCATGGTGAAAGGAACGAGAGGATGCCCGCTAAAAAGGCAATGCCGATGGTGATGCTTGAACCTTCCATTAATAAGTCCTGAATACTTCGTCGAGCTGGTTTGACTGATTATAAGAGCAAACTCTATCAGTAACGAAACCAGGCTATTGCTTCTGTGCCGTGCCCACCGAAGCCCGCGATGCGGACGCCGGCGCTGGTTCCTCAATGAGTTCTTTGATCTTCTTACCCAGGGCGTTGGTTTCCTGCTCGTTCGCGCCCACGGCGATAAAACGCACACTCCCATTCCGATCAATCAGAAAGGACATCGGAATCGATGTGACGCCATAGTTGGCATCGTTTATCTGCGAGTCGGACACGACGAAGCCATAGGGCAGACGGTTACGCTTTTTGAAATCGCGCAGATAAGCCAGCTCTTCAGTTGCCGTCGCGCGCCGGCCATTGGTCTGACCAAAGTAGTTGGTCATGCCTAAGATCACGAGACCTTTGTCTTTATAGCTTTCATGCCAGCGTTGCAGTTTGGGAAAAACATACTGGCAGGGCCCACACCAGTGCGCCCAAAAATCCAACAGCACTACCTGGCCACGCAGGTCCGCGAGCTTCACTGGCTGCTGATCGATCCACTGCGCTCCAACAATCTCTGGAGGAACACCTTTTTCGCTGCGCATATCCGACAACAACTTGAGCGGATCAGCGTTGGGATCCAAACGTGCAAGCCGGATGCGGGCCATCTTGTAGAGATTTCCGGACGGCAAAGAGATCGAGAGTTTCATTAGATCCCGCAAGGTAGTGAGCGCTTCGTCAGGCCGATCGGTTTTCAACAACGCCTCGGCAAGCTGTGAAGCGGCTTTGAACAAGCGCTCATCCCTTTTGAAGCTGCTGACCTTTTTAGCCGCCTGCTCATTGCGTGCCACTTCCAGCATCGCCCGCGCATGAGCCTCCATCTGTGCATAATTGTTTGCTTTGCTGAAAGCCTCCGTTAACAACGCTTCCATTCCATACAACTCATTGAAGTCTATCGGTTCAGCCTTCCGATAGGCGGCAACTGTTTTTTCCGCTTCCGCTAACAGGTTCGTTCGCGTTGCATGGAGCACCACGACCGCACGGGCTATCTGAGACTTGTCTCCTTTGGAATTCTTTGCGAGATAACGCCGCATCACTTTGAGTGTTGCCTCTGAATCGCTAGCCAGATGCTGAAGCATTCCCAGGTAGTAGAGATCGTCAGCGGAAAGATCTTTCCGATGCGAGAGAGTGGCGGCGTTAGCAAGTGCGAGTTCCTTCTGCTCCTGCTTCGTCTTCGCCTCCAGCTTCGCATCGTAGCCACGTTTCTGTTTATTAAACTCCGCGTACTTCCGGCCCAGGTACCCGTTTGCGTCCTCATATAGTTCCTGTGACGTCCGCTCGTCGGTCGTGGTTCCTGCAGCGGCTGAGAGCGTAGTTGTCCCGTTGGTTTGACTGATTACTGGAGTTGTAAACAACAACAAGGACGCCACGGCGAATACGACAATTTGCAGATAACTATTACTCATTTGCAGATGGGATTAGTTAACACCTATGGCGGTGAACCGGTCGGGAGCAAAAGTATGAAGCTCCTCGGCAACGACATTATCCGCTATCAGCCCGGCAAGCAACTCGCCAGTAAGCGGCGCCAGTAGGATGCCGTTGCGGTAATGGCCGGCAGCAAAGAAGAGCCCGTCGGTTTCGCTGGACTTACCTAACACGGGCAGATTATCAGGAGCGCGTGGTCGCAGGCCGGCCCACGAATCCACCAACGGCAATGTCGCTATGCCAGGCACAATTTCTACCGCATGACTGCGGATTGATTCACGCCCTTGCGTGGTTACTACTTTCGCGAAACCAGCTTGCTCTGTGGTCGAACCAGCCAACAATCTGCCGTCGCGCCGGGGAACAAGATAGCCACGCGGGCTGTAAATCACGTGGCGCGCCAGCGCTGGTTTAGCATCGAAACACAACATCTGCCCGCGCACTGGTTCGATGCGTATTTGTGGCTCTGCGTTTTCAATCTTGATTAAAGAGGTCCACGCGCCGCTCGCGCAAACGACATTACGCGTGCTTAGAAACCCTGCCGAAGTTGTCACACCTGCGACGACCCCTCTTTCAACTCGGAGCGATTCGACCGTGGTATTGGCGCGATACTTCACGCCGAGTTTCTCGTTAGCCGCAATCAGGGCACTGAGTAGCCTGCGGTTCTCAACTTGACTATCAAGCGGAAATTTCAAGGCGCCCAACAGATTATGCGCGAGGTTCGGTTCAAGTTGGCGAGCTTCGCCGGGAGTAAGCTGCTCGACTGACAAGCCAACCCGGTGCTGCCATGCAAAACGTTTGTCGATTTCCGCGTGGTCGTGTTCGTTGAGGGCACAGTAGAGCGTGCCGGTGCGGTCGAGCTCCACATCTATGCCGGTTTCTTCAAGGAGGTGTGCTGCGAAAGTTGGATAGAGATCGCGACTTCGGCAACAGAGTCGGAAAAAAGCATCGTCACTATTTGCTTCAGCTTGGGGTGCGAGCATACCAGCTGCTGCAAAAGACGCTTCCCTGCCGAGTTGGCCGCGCTCCAGAATCAAGACGGTTCCAACGCGCTTCTGCGCCAGCGCTCGGGCTACCGACAGACCAATCACCCCGCCGCCGATAACGACAACGTCAGCTCGCTCCTCCAAATTGAAACCTGTACTTGCCAACTTTTGAGTTTGATCTTCAGTCAGTTGTCAGTTCACACTTGTGGCTCTATTCTGTTGAATGATCCAAGACGCACGTGGCAGGGAGTCGATTACCGCGGAGCTGCGTGTTCGAGACTACAATTGAGCAAATAGCCCACAATTCCTTATGAAACATACTATCACACTGATTCCGGGCGATGGCATCGGCCCGGAAGTCGCTTCTAATGTCGTCAGAATTATCGAAGCTGCGGGCGTAGAAGTAGCGTGGGAAACTCACTACGCCGGCGCTCAAGCGCTGGAGAAATTCGGCACCACGCTTCCCGCTGAGTTGCTCGACTCGATCACCCGTAACAAGGTCGCGCTCAAAGGTCCGATCACAACCCCAGTCGGAAAAGGTTTCGCTTCAGTCAATGTCGGACTGCGCAAGACGCTCGACCTTTACGCCAACCTGCGTCCAGTCCGGGCATTGCCAAACATTCCCTGTCGCTATCCCGAACTCGACCTGGTGATTGTGCGCGAGAACACTGAGAGTCTTTACGCCGGGATCGAACACGTCGTAGTGCCGGGAGTAGTTGAAAGCATAAAGATCATTACAGAAAAGGCGTCAACCCGCATCGCGAAGTTTGCGTTTGAATACTCACAACGCGAAGGCCGTAAGAAGATCACGGCGGTGCATAAAGCCAACATCATGAAACTGTCTGACGGACTCTTTCTCGATTGTTTTCGCAAAGTCGCGGAAGGTTTCCCCAAGATTCAGGCAGACGACAAGATCATTGATAACGCCTGCATGCAATTGGTCATGCGTCCCGAGCAATTTGATGTGATGTTGCTGGAGAATCTTTACGGCGACATT
>DASSCX010000138.1:0-3410 GCA_035697425.1 Pyrinomonadaceae bacterium
CAATCGTCCTCGGACAGTTCATCGGTTTCCTATTCATTGGAGTGCTGCTGTTTGCGTTCTACCATCCGTTTACCGACCCGGGATATACCACAGCAACAGTGACCTCATATCCCTTTAGCGGTGGCGACCGGGTCTTTCCTGACTTCATCACACGCCACTTGCCGACGGGCTTGTCAGGCCTGGTAGTCGCCGCAATCTTCGCGGCGGCAATGTCATCTTCACTTAATTCCATCGCGGCAA
The DNA here is from genome assembly GCA_035697425.1 of Pyrinomonadaceae bacterium. GTDB lineage: Bacteria > Acidobacteriota > Blastocatellia > Pyrinomonadales > Pyrinomonadaceae > PSRF01. Next base: position 241 of record DASSCX010000138.1, read on the forward strand.
CGGCCGTAAACGATCTCTACAAGCCCCTTCGTCCGCGCATGCAGGACAAGCATTACCTGAAAGTGTCGCACCTGCTGACTTTACTGTGGGGGATAGTGCAAATCGGCGTAGCGTTAGTGCTGCGAAATAAGAACAGATCAGCGCTCGACTTGGCGTTATCGATTGCTTCACTGATCAACGGTCCCATCCTCGGCGCTTTTTTGGTGGGAACTTTTCTGAAAAGAGTCAGTCAGACTCCAGCGCTGATTGGAATGCTTGTCAGTCTTGGCGTTATGCTCTACATCTATTTCGCAACGCGAATCGCCTGGACGTGGTACGTATTCATCGGCAGCATCGTGACTCTTGTTGTGGCCGGGCTGGCAAGCTTAGCCTTCTCACCTGCGTCAGCGCTCCGCCGTAATCAACTTGCGCCGCAGGGTGATGGCGAACCGTCGGAGTAGTTATAAGAAAAACCCCAGAGGGAAATGAAACGCTAATGATGTCGACTCGTTTCGTAAGCAAAGTTTTTACTTTCGCACTGATCACAACGCTCGCCGCATGCCCGTCGTTCGCGCGCTTAACAAATGGCAGCGCAAGCGGAACCGTTGTGGCGGCAGTTTCAGACGACAAGCTCAAACCTTATTCAGTCCAACCATCGCGCGATGCTTTGAAGTGGGCGAACAAAGAGCTGAGTCGCATGTCGCTGGAACAGAAAGTCGGACAATTAGTTTCCGTGGGAATCAACGCAGGGTTTCTTAATCGCGAGAGCGCGGCATACAAGGAAATTCAGCGCCAGGTTGAAGCAAACCACGTCGGCGGCATTATCTTGTTTGGTAGTCCGGTTTATGAATCAGTAGTCCTGATCAATCGAATGCAGGGCCACGCGAAGTTGCCACTGCTTATCTCGGCGGATCTGGAACGCGGCGCTGGCATGCGCTTGTTCGATACCACAGACTTCGGCTGGGTAATGGCGACGGGGGCAACTGGCGACCCCGAATACGCGCGGCGCATGGGTGAAATCACGGGACGCGAAGCACGCGCGCTCGGAATTCAACACGTACTCGCTCCGGTAGTGGACGTAAACAACAATGCCGCCAACCCGGTAATCAATGTCCGTTCGTTCGGCGAGGACCCCGCCGACGTTGGCCGGTTCGCCGCAGCCTTCATCAAAGGCGCACAGAGTGCTGGAGTGATCGCCACCGCCAAGCATTTCCCTGGACATGGCAACACCGCGACTGATTCGCACCGGGGCTTGCCAAGTTTGAACTTCTCACTGGCTGATTTAAATCGCATTGAGCTGGTGCCGTTTCGCAGTTCAATCGAAGCAGGTGTCGGATCTGTAATGGTGGGACACGTTGCTTTGCCTCAGATTGATTCTGTCGAAGTGAAACCCCTTCCGCGCGATCTCAAGATCCGTGCCTTGGACACCACCGAGGAAGGCGAGATCATCGCCGAAGGAGTAAGCACGCCGGCATCGATGTCGTCGCCCATCGGCTCACTTCTCATTAATGACCTAAAGTTTAAAGGGTTGGTCGTTACCGATGCTCTCAGCATGAGCGGACTAACGATCTACTTCACACAGGAAGAGGCAGGGGTGCGGGCATTGCTTGCCGGCGCCGATATGCTTTTGAAGCCAGCAGATGTTGATGCCTGCGTCCGCGGGGTGATTGCCGCACTCCGTTCGGGACGATTGACGGAAAAGAGAATTGAAGCGTCAGCCAGAAAAATTCTGGCAGCCAAATACGATCTCGGTTTGGTAAAGGAACGGCTAACTCCGATCGATGAGGTCGACATCGCTGTTTCCAAACCAGCGGCGTTTCAGCTTGCGCAGGAAATCGCCGAACATGCGATCACGCTCGTGCGAAACGATGCGAACCTTTTACCGCTCAAGCCTGCATCCGACGCTCGCATCTTTAACCTCGCAATTGTTAATGGCGAAACAAACACTGGGCCGTTCGCGGCAGCCCTCACGCGCGCGGGTTACAGGGTTGAGACCACTGTGCTCGATGACCGTTCCTCGGAGACTGAAGTTAAGAAAGCTTTGGAGCGCGCCCAAGGAGCCAACCTCGTGATCGCTTCGCTTTATGGCAGGGTGCGGACGGGTAGCACCAACAGCATTGGCTTGCCGGAGCCGGGAGTGCGGGCGCTCAACTCAATTCTGAATACAAAAACTCCTGCAGTGGGAATTAGTTTTGGAAATCCCTATTTGCTGCAAAGCTTTCCGAGCCTCTCGACCTACCTAATCGCGTATGGTGATATGCCCGCACTGCAGCAGGCGGCCGCGCGATCGATTCTGGGTCAGATAGACATGAGCGGGAAGCTGCCAATCTCCTTGCCGGGTCTCTACCCGCGCGGTACCGGAATTCAGTTGAAAGCAGTGAAATAGGAAACGAAGCAATCCGCACACTTAGACCACTTAACACCTCATGGGCAGGCATCGCCGACATCACACGACACAATTCGGATCGCGGGCGTCCCGCCGGCAACGCGCCGCAAGCCCGCAAACTTTTCAGCTGCCGCAGCAGCCGAACGACGTTCGCGCTTCGCGCTCAGTGCGGGCGGGACGACCGCGATCCGTTTGCCACTGCGCGATCGCGTTGACGCTCATCTTAGTTGCGCAATCATTTGCGCAACAGCCAAACGGACGGTTCCTTCCCTCTGTCTCGCTGGATCATCTGGCGCGAATGGACGCCGTCATCGCTGAGTCAATCCGTAAACGTGAATTGCCGGGCGCAGTGGTGTTGGTTAGTCGGAGAGGAAGGGTTGTTTGGGACAAGGCCTACGGTGATCGCGCAGTCCAGCCGGTGCGCGAGAAGATGACCACCAACACGATTTTTGACCTCGCCAGCCTGACAAAGGTGATTGCCACCGCCACCAGCATCATGATCCTGATCGAGCGTGGCCAGGTACGACTGAACGATCCATTGTCCAAGTTCATTCCCGAGATTAAAGACGAACAGCGAAACCGGATCACAATTGAACACTTGCTGACACATCGCGCCGGCTACGCACCCGATTTTGATTTGCGAGAACGCTGGACCGGATACGACAAAGCCATCAAACGATTGATTAAGGAGCCGCTGCGTAATGCGCCAGGGACGAGGTTTGTGTACAGCGATATTGGCTATATTGCGCTGGGTGAAGTTGTGCGACGCGTTTCCGGCCGTCCGCTTGATGAGTTTGCCAGCCGA
>DASSCX010000139.1:0-4876 GCA_035697425.1 Pyrinomonadaceae bacterium
CTCCGGTGTCTTTGAATGGAAGCCCGGTCCGGTCTTCGCTCACATCGTCCTGGCAGACGAAATCAATCGCACTACACCAAAGACGCAGTCAGCGCTTTTGGAAGCAATGGCTGAACGTCAGGTAACTGTCGAAGGTGTTACCCATCTCCTGCCGGCGCCGTTCATGGTACTGGCGACACAAAATCCTATCGAACATCACGGCACATATCCGCTGCCCGAGTCACAGCTTGATCGTTTCATGCTGCGCCTACGCATTGGGCATCCAAGTCTGCGCGACGAGAAACAGATCTTGAGGGACCGTGAACGAAACGATCCGCTCGACGATGTTGTGCCGGTGATGACAGCATCGGAAGTAATCGATTTGCAGCACAGCGTGGCGGCAGTTTCAGTTGACGATGCGCTCGTTGATTATCTGATGAGTATCGTGGCCGCAACGCGCGACTCGGAAATGTTGGATTTGGGTGTCAGTCCGCGTGGCAGCCTGGCTTTGTTTCGCGCCGCCCAGGCCCTCGCCCTCACTGAAGAGAGATCTTATTGCATCCCGGACGACATCAAGCGACTGGTACTACCGGTTTTTGCCCACCGTATTCTGGTGAGCTCACGTTTTGCTTCGGCGCTAAGAAGAAGTGAAGAGGCGGAAGCGGTGCTCACGGAAATCATGAAGACAGTTAGCGTGCCATTGTAGGAGACACGGTGAAAGGGAGACCGGGTGATGGGGAGATAGATGTTGGCTTCTCCGCGTCCCCGCGTCTCCCCCTCGCCCCTTCTCCCAACTACTGGCGTAACGCGATCCTGGGAACCTTGCTGGTGCTTGCCGGGCTTGCCGCAGCCACCGTAACGTTGCTGGCGCGCCGCAGCAACGACAACACGCTTGCCACCATTGGCGCCGCCCTTTCATTAGTGATCGCAGGGCTGATCCTAATTCTCATCGTTCCCCCTTTAGCGCGTTCTGCGCGACTCGAAATAGCAAGCTTCGACTTACCTATCGAAATCACTACCGGCGGCGCCATCTTCCTGGCGATTGTGATCGTAGTGGGATTCGCTGCCTGGAACACCGGGCACAATCTTCTGTTTCTGATTTTTTCCCTCCTGTGCTCCACGCTTTTTGTTGGCTGGGGCGCAGCCAGAACTTCGCTACGCGATCTGAAGGTTTCGGCCCGCTTCCCGGATCACATCTTCGCCGGAGAAGCCGCGCCGGTCATTGTTACGCTGCGCAACACCAAACGACTCTTGCCGTCGCTGTCGGTGTTGGTCGAGGCCCGTGGTCCCGTTGCCGAGCTAGATGAACACAAGCGCAAGTCGCGCCGGCCGCGTTATGAAAAACGTTCGCTCGCTTACTTTACTTACATTCCGCATCGGGCTGCGGCAGAACAGCGTGTGGAACAAGTTTTCAGCAAGCGCGGTCACGTGTTTATCGATGGCTTCGAACTTTCCACTCGTTTCCCCTTTGGCTTTGTGCGGCGGCGGCGCCGGCTTGGCGCGCGCAACGTGGATATCCTTGTCTATCCCAAACCGCAACCGATCGGCGATGAATTGCACCTGCTTCCTATGAACGTGGGGCGAATGGCATCTGCGCGGCGCGGCGCGGGCCACGACTTGTTTGCCCTGCGAGACTATCAACCGCAGGACGACTTACGGCACATCGATTGGAAGGCGACGGCGCGTTCGCGCCGCTTGACGGTGCGCGAGTTTACGTCGGAAGACGAACGTCGCATTACCATAGTGTTAGACACTCGTCCGGTAGCGGATTCACAAGCAGAGAGTTTTTCTGAACGGTTTGAACGAGGCGTAATCAAAGCGGCATCACACCTGAAGCACTTTATTGATGAGCAGGCTGAGGTCCGCTTGATTCTGGGCGACGAACCTGGCGCTTACGGATCTGGCCTGGAACATCTTTACCGAAACCTGAGACGTCTCGCGATCGTCAATCCAGACCATGCCGGCATGCGACCGGTCGACGATTCTTTATCCGAGGATCAAGCTTTCGATGACGCAGATTCTGGCCACGATTACGCGATTTTCCTCACGGCAGCGGTGCCGGGCTCGATACCGGCAAAGATCTGGCGCAGCTCCTATGTGGTGTATTTCTAAAGCGCGGTTAACTAATCGGGCAGGCTTGAACAGAAACTAGTTGCCAATGGTTGTTGCGCCGGGCGTAAATGTGAACAATTTTGTAGTGCCCGCTGAAATCGCGGCCCTTGTATGACCAGCTCGCCGAGTCCTTGCCGGTAAGCATTGCGGTATCACCCCAGATCCGCACGCTGACATTATCGCGAGTCAGACTTTCGACGCGCACATCGCCGGAAATCACATCGCCGATAAACTGAGCTTTGTCATCCCCTTCCATCGGATAAGCAAAACAAAAATCGTCCGCCATGATCCGATCCAATGTGACGCGGTCGGCGCGCACGAGGGCCTTGACCCAATCGTCGTTCATCTGCCGCAGCTCCTGTTCGATTTCCAACTTCGAATGGGACGCTTCCAGCTTCGAATGGGACGCGGACGATTCGCCACTCATGGTTTTCACTCCTTTTGAAGGGGATACGTGCGCTTTCTACGCTTTCCTGCCCGACTAGTCAAACCAGGGATGGACATTGCCGCTTGGCAACTGCTGGTCAGTAATAATAGCCCTGAGAACTATAGCAATCAGCAGTAGGCAATTATTAATCGGCAATGGAAGGCAAGGCTTTAGAACTTTCAGGCCAGTTTTACGTTTGAGGAAGAGTCACCCCTTAGTTTTTATTGCATCCGCTCCCCGAACAATTTGTGCGGGCATCGATTCAGACTACAATACGGCGCGGACGCGCCCTAATGTGGCGGCTTCAACCCCCAACTTAAGAAAGTTGCCATAAACCCGTAGTTTGCGGTGTTTGCATGGTTGAGAGCGGTGATCAATGACTGGACAAGCTAGAGCTTTGACCGAGCCCATGGCCAAGGAAATGGCGACTGCGGCGACCGCCCTCAGTTTCGACGAGGCGTTTACGCTTCATCACCGCGCTGTATTTCGTACTGCGCGCTCGGTGGTGCGCGATTCTGCCCTGGCTGAAGATGTGACTCAGGAAGTGTTTCTCAGGCTCTACCGCAATCTCGACGCCACGCCGGGTGAGGATCTTTTGAGGGCGTGGCTTTTGCGTGTAACGCTCAATGTGGCGCGCAACACATTGCGGGGCCAGAGCCGTTCGATGGCGCGAGACAATGAGTATCAGAAAGAGACGATGCAAGACTGGTTTGCACCCGCGCCCGAGGAAGATTATGAACGCCGTGTGGCGATTGAAGGCGCCCGGCGCGCGCTGGAGAAGATCAAAGAACCGATGCGCAGCTGCCTGCTCTTAAAACAGCAAGGGCTCTCTTATAAGGAGATCGCCGTGACCTTGTCTTTGAAAGAGACGAATGTCGGCAGCCTAGTTGCGCGCGGACGAAAAGAATTTGCGAGGGTGTACGGCAAAATCGGAGGAAGTCGATGAGAGAGTGTTTGGACGAAGCAATTCTGCAAAGCTACTTTGACGGGGAGCTTTCCGGCAAGCATCTGGAAGGCGTTACGTCACACCTGGCTACGTGCAATACCTGCGCGGTGACAGCGCGCGAGATTGAGGCGGAGAATGGGTTACTCGCGGCGGCGTTCGCACCCGAGTTTGAGACAGCAGTGCCCACCGAACAATTGCGCCGGCGCATTGATGCGGCGATTGCTGGTTTGCAAACGCAGGGCCTGCCTGTCAACGAATCGTCCGCGTCCACGGTGCGAGCCTGGTTACAGTCGCTGGTTGCACCGCTGTCATTTGGTCCGCAAAGAGCGTTTGGTTATGCCGGGTTGGTTTTGGTTCTGGGTTTTGCGGCGATCCTGGGAATTACCCAGTGGCGCACCGCAGGGCCGGTCGTGGATCAAGTAGCTTCCACTGATGACGTTTCTCGCCCCACAAAAGGATTTCTGGGTGGTACTACCGCCCCGGTTGATGTGCAAACCGTAACTCCTGATGCTCAACCCGTAGGGACATTGCCTGTATCTGCACCATCACCGAGGAATGCAGTCGCGAAACGGCGCACTACCAATTCGGCAACACATTCTTCTGGCAGTGTGGCGAACAAAGCCAGCAGCCAGCCTGACGAGAAAGTGAAATTATTGCCTGGGGAACGAAGTTATTTGCAGACGATTGCGAAGTTGGATTCAACAATTAACGCGAGCGATCGACCGATGCGACCTGCGCTTCAGGCTGAGTATCAACGAAACCTGGCCCTCGTGGATCGCGCCCTCGCGGCGACTCGCGATGCGGCCAAGAAGAATCCCAACGATCCCGATGCCGCCGAATTCATGATGGCGGCTTATCAGAACAAGGTGAACCTGCTTAATACGGTTGCCGAGGCGCGCACTTTCAATAGACAGCAGGACTAACCGCTCAAGGTTTTAGTAATGAAGTTTCGAGTGATTCTCAGCAGTCTCCTCTTCGCGATTTTGGCGGCGAACGCTTTCGCCGGCGAGGCCGGCAATCGTCCGGGCCGCAGTGGAGACGGAGCCGAGCAAAAGGTTGAACGAGCAGTCGCCGTCGATGCGGCCGTAGCCGTCTCCCTTTGCGTCGCCTCGGGGAACATCACCGTCCATGGCTGGGACCGAAACGAAGTGCGCGCGCGTTCGGCGGATGCCGTGCAAATCGAATTAGCGCACGCGCCGCAGAGCACCCCCGGCGCCAGTATTAAGAAACTGGAGGTTGCGGTCTTCAACAAGGACGAGGCCGACAAACCGGCGGGCAAGTGTCAGGCATTCAGCGACATCGAATTGAATGTGCCGCGCGGCGCTACCGTCCTGGTGCAGACTCGCGATGGCGATATCAGCATCGCCGACGTTGCCTCTGCCTATGCAAGCACGCAGAACGGCGACATTGAA
>DASSCX010000140.1:0-8693 GCA_035697425.1 Pyrinomonadaceae bacterium
TCCACACCGATGTCCGGCGGCGTGATTTCCACGAGGCGGCGGATTTCGTGCGTAGGCGACGACATGCCCATCTCCAAAACAGCGATATCGAACTGGTCGGGCGATTCACCCGCACTTACCAATTTAAGCACCGACAACGGCAGACCGAGTCCGTTGTTGTAGTTTCGCTCGCTCTTTAACACCCGCCGGCCGGCGCCGGAAAGCACTTGCGCAGTAAGCTCCTTGGCTGTTGTCTTTCCCGCGCTTCCTGTGATTCCGACCACCGGCCGCCCCCATGCTTCGTAGACTCGCCGCGCGAGGGTTTGCAGGGCCACTATCGCGTCGTCTACGAGCAGCAAACGATCCTTGTATTGCTCTAACTTCTCGTCGCGGTTAACGCGCTCGGTACGGGCGACTGCCGCAATCGCTCCGCGGGCAAATGCGTCACCGATGAATTCATGAGCATCTGTAAAGGTGCCATTGAACCCGGCGCGCGCATAGTCGTGTTGCGATAAAGCAAAGAACAGCTCGCCCGTTTTCACCGAGCGCGAATCAATCGAGAAGTCCGTAATTTGTTTGTCAAACAACTCGGCGCTGACAAAACTCGCATCAGCGCCCATCAAAATCGACGCTTCCCTGACATTCACGTTATTTCAGCCTCGTCCTGTCCCTGTGTGCCAATGTCGTCAAAGGTTGCGGTGTTTCCTGCAACGTTCAGTCCGGCAGATTCGGCTGCTGACTTCATTGGACGTTTTTCCAACCGAGCCGGTGACTCGTTTGCTCGAACTGTTCGCAGTCGTCGCCTACAAGCTTCAACGCGACAGCTTACTCCATTACCAAAACCGCTACGGGTCAGCCTTCTTTGGGGGATCATCTGTTGACTCCGTTCGTATCAGGGTTGCAATGTCAAAAAACCATGGTGCCAAAAAAATGGCACTGCCTTGTTTATTTCGCGCGGGCAAAATCGATGTAAACAACTTGACCCGAATTCAATTCGGCTCCGGGAGCCGGATTCTGTGACGTCGCACGGCCCTCGCCGCGAGCCTCCAACTTCAAACCAAGTCGGGCACAAGTTCGCGCTGCATCCCGAACACTGCGGCCACTCAAATCGGGCATCAATATCGAGCTCTTGTTCGCGGCCGCATAAATGATCTCGCCACCGTGGCCGTCGCGGCCTGCCACGCTTGGCAAAGTCGCTTGCCGGGCAATTTCAGTTTGAACTTCCGCCTCACGGCTGCGCGGCGTAACTTCTGGAGCTGCCGCTTCCGCAACCAGTCCGTCTGGTAATTTAAAGTACGTATCCGGGACGACTCCGAGATCAGGCAATATTTGTTCAGCAATCTCGCGAAACACCGGGGCAGCCACATCGCCACCGTGATAAGCGCCGCCCGGCTCGTCGATCACCACGATTATGACAACCGAGGGATTGTTAACGGGAGCAAAGCCAACGAACTACGCCACGTGCTTGGTCTGTGAATATGCTTTCGTTTTGGGGTCGATTTTCTGCGCGGTGCCGGTCTTTCCGGCGGCGCTATAACCATTGAGCTGGGCGAGCCTGGCGGTTCCGTTCAATGTCACGCTTTCGAGCATCTGCCGCAAGGCCCTGGCAGTCTCCGCATTCACAACCCGACGCTGCTCCGGATTAGCGCGATACACAGACGCGCCAGCCGCGGTGCGAACCTCACGCACCAGGTGCGGCGCCACCCGCACTCCGTCGTTTGCGAGGGCGCCAAAAGCCGCAGCCATTTGCAACGGTGTAACTCCTATTTCCTGACCAATGGCGATCGATCCAATCGAGGATGGCTGCCAGCGACTAACAGGTCGCAAAAGCCCTGCAGTTTCCCCTGGCAATTCGATCCCGGTGCGTGAGCCAAAACCAAATCGCTTCATGTACTCGTACATTGTCGGATCGCCGACGCGGATTCCCAGCTTAATCGCGGCCACGTTGCTCGACTTCGCCAGCGCCTCGGTGATCGTCAAGCTGCCAAACGCATGGTGATCATGAACCACGCGACCGGCGACCCTGATCGAGCCCATTTGGCAATCAATGCGGTCGTCAGGTTTTGCCAGGCCCTTTTCAATTGCCGCGGAGAAGGAAATGATCTTAAAAGTCGATCCGGGTTCGTAGATGTTCTGCAACGCCCAATTAGAGCGAGCTTCAGGCTTGGCTTCACCGGGCTTGTTGGGATCGAATGTCGGGGCGTTGGCAAGTGCAAGAATCTCACCGCTGCGCGGATCAAGCACGATTGCAGTGCCGGACTTTGCTCTCGATTTAGTCACCGCAGCGAGCAGAGCTTGTTCCGCGCGAAACTGAATTGAATGGTCGAGCGTCAGAACAATTGTTTGACCGGGCGTACCCGGCAGTTCAAAGCTTTCATAGGGATTTCCTTCAGAATCCCTCTCGATGAAGAGTTTTCCCGGCTCGCCGGTTATCTTTTCGTTATAGAACTGTTCGACGCCGCCCAGACCTGCGCCGTCAATGCCTACAAAGCCGAGAACGTGCGCGGCAATCGAGCCATTGGGATAAAACCGCTTCGGTTCAGAACGGAAATTCACGCCCGGTAATCCCAGGCCCTGGATCGCTGTCGCTTGTTCAGCCGACAGCCGGCGGGCAATCCAAACAAACCTGCTGTTTTTTGATTTTGCGTCTTCGAGTTTGCCCTGCAGGTCTTCTTTTTTAACAGCCAGCAATGGCGCTAACCGCGCCGCAGTGCAATCGATGTCGCCCGCGTTCTCCAACTTCGCAGCGTCAATAAAAATCGAGTCCGTTTGAATGCTGCGGGCAAGCTCGCGTTCATGCCGGTCAAGCAAGATGCCCCGTTGCGAACTGGTTTCGATAGCCTGTTGTTGTTGGGAGCGGGCTCGCTCACCGAGAGCCTCGTGCTGCGAGACCTGCAAATAAACCAACCGCACACTGATTGCAAAGACCCAAAAGATAATAAACGCCGCGACAAAGAGCGCGCGGCGAATCGAGGCATCAGGTCGAATTTTTGATTCAGCGGAAAGGCGTGCCAGCATTGCAGACATGATCCCCTTATACGGTACCGCGAGGGAAACAGCACCAACCTTGTTCTAACGCGCCGAAGTGGCGACCTTACTTAACTAACGATTAAAAGAAGCGGACCGATGAATTAACGCCGTAGCGACTGGCAGTTGTCTTCCCGTTTCAGGCTTTCGCGTGCCGACCTGTCCGGGTTGCAATGGTTTTAGTCCCAGTTGACGGGCAGCCGCCTCGAGACGCGCAGGTGACGAGGCGCGTTCTTTTTCGAGAATCAAGCGCTGCTGTTCTTCAAGGAGTTTCTGCCGCTCAACTCGCAGCGTCTCGCTCTCATAGCCGTAACGCACTGCCGCGAAGTGTTGTCCCGCGGCAAAGACAAAGCCGCAACAAAGCGCCAGGGCACAACCGAGCTGCAAGGCCAGGCGTGAGAGCGCTCGCAGATCACGCTCGCGATGAACGTTTGAATTTTGATGTTGGAGCGGATGTCGGTTCATGGGGCTGCAGTCTCCAATCACAATTTAGAATCAACCAGGCTCAGCTAAGCGGGAGACTTAGTTTTCGGCAAGCTCGCAGCTTCGCACTTCGCGCTCGCGGATTCTCTTCCACCTCTTTGTCATCAGGAACCACCGGACGCTTCGTCAGAATCTCGACCACCTTGCGAGTGCCGCAAGAACAAACCGGAACTCGCGGCGGACACTGGCAGTAGCCTGACAGCCGCCGTAGTTCCTGCTTGATGATCCGATCTTCAAGCGAATGGAAACTAATCGCGACGAATCTGCCGTCCGGTTGTAAAAGATCGATTGCGGTGCCGACGTAATGATCTAACCCTTCAAGTTCGCGATTAACTGCGATGCGCAAGGCCTGAAAAGTACGCGTCGCTGGATGGATTCCTTTTCCTTTGCTGTGGCCGGTCGCCCGTTGCACGAGATCGGCTAAAGCCTTGGTTGTTGTTATCGGTGCCCCTTGTTCGCGCTTTTCAACGATCCACCTGGCAATGCGACGTGAGCGTCGCTCTTCACCATATTCAAAAAGCACTCTGGCAATTTCTGCTTCAGGCAACCGCTCCAGCAACTCGGCTGCCGTTTCCTCGTCACTCGCCGGGTTCATGCGCATATCCAGTGGCGCATCCCAGCGAAAACTGAAACCGCGTTGCGGTGAGTCGAATTGCAACGAGGAAACGCCGAGGTCTACTAAGACACCCTGTGCGTTAGGTTCGCCCAGCTTAGCCAGCACAGCCTGAATTTCTTTGAAGTTCGCCGGCACTGCGCGAAAACGGCTCCCGAATTTAGCGAGACGCTCGCTCGCGTAGTGAAGTGCTTCGGGATCTAGGTCGAGTCCGATGACGCGAGTGGCTTCAGAGGATTTAAGAATGGCTTCGCTGTGACCACCGAGGCCCAACGTGCAATCGACGAAGAGGCCTCCACGCTGCGGGGCGAGGAATTCAATCGTTTCCCCAAGCAGCACGGGGCGATGGGGCGCGCCTTTGCCCCCCAAAGGCGCAGCCATCACCACCGCCCCGTGATCTCGTTCAAAGAACTGCCAACTCGTAAGTCGTGAATCGAAAATCGTGAATCGTGAATCGGCAATTGGCAATTGGCAATCGGCAATTCAAAGTGGTTCACGCTATATCCCCAATCTGGCGATTGCCGCCTCGTCTTCTTCTGTGTAGGGATCCGCCAGCATGCGGGCCTTAAATTTATCGAGCTCCCAAACTTCCAGATACGTCAGGTAACCCATCACCGCAACGTCGCCGATTACTTCCGCACTCTTTCTCAGCAGCGGATGAATCAGTAGCCGGCCTTGACCGTCGATAGTCGCTTGTTGGCCGTAGTAATTGGTTCTGTCAAGGAACTTGCGCCGTGCGGGATCCATCGTGGGCAGGAGCGAAAGCCGCTGTTCGATCGATTCCCATTCCGGCAGCGGGTAGATGCGTACGTTATCGCCCGCTAGACTTGTGATGTAGAACTCGGTGCCGTGTTTTTCTTCGATTAGGCGGCGAAAAGGCGTCGGCACTTTCAGCCGACCCTTCACGTCTATTCGGGCCGTGTAGTTCCCCCGCAGCATCTCATTCGCCCAATCATCGATAAGTTTGGTGGGTGGCCTTCTAAGGAAAAGTAGCTAAATGGTCAGGTGCTAACGAGGTTGGACCCACTTCCGACCACTTTCGACCACCCGCAACGGATACTACGCTTGGCCTTTTTCACTGTCAATAGCCAAATCTTTGAAATACAGGTTTTTCAGACGCGTTTTGCAAGGCTGGGAATATAACTGTTCGCCTCTTGTCTGCCAGCGAATGAGACGTGCGACTGAGGATTCGCCATCAAAATAGCCAAGCCTTAGACCATGATGTATATTGACGCACCGTGTTCAATTCCCTTAATTATGCTGGTTGAGTAGCCGCGGATGGAGCAAACTTTCGGACGCCTGCCCGAACTTCTCCTGTTCGGCCTACTCGCTGGAGGAGCAAACCTGGTTGGCGGTCTCTTGCTAATAAAGGCGGGGGCTCATCGGCTGGGAGAGCGCTTCCTCAAGTATCTGGTCGCCCTCGGCGCCGGCTTCATGCTGGCAGCCATCTTCATCGAAATTCTTCCGGAAACCATCAGCATTTGGACCGCAGACCGCTCTGGAGGCCGGGCGGCTGAAGCGGTCCTCGGCGCCATGACGCTTTTGTTGGCAGGTTATCTTGTAATTCAACTCTTCGAACACACGATTGCGCCGCACTTTCATTTCGGCGCGGAAACTCATCCCGAGTCTTTCATGAAGCCGGCGGCCGCCTACACGGCTGTAGGTGGGCTCTTTATTCACACGTTCTTTGATGGAGTTTCAATTGCCGCAGCGTTCCTGGTGAGCTTTCGGGTGGGAATTCTCGTCTTCGTGGCGATCCTGCTCCACAAAATGCCCGAAGGGTTTACTGTGGCTTCGATCATGCTGGCTTCGGGACGTTCTCCCCGAAAGGCGCTGCTGGCAACTGCCGCGATCGGCGCAGCGACACTCGCGGGAGTAATTAGTGTCGCGCTGTTGCAAGCGAAAGTTCACTCCGCAATCGCCTACGCTCTTCCCTTCTCTGCGGGTGTAACACTCTACGTGGCAGCGAGCGATCTGATTCCCGAGGTCAATCACAACGAGCACCGGAACCCCACAGTCTCGATTGTCGTTTTTGTTGGTGTGGCTCTGTTCTATTTGTTACATAAAGTGATCGGGGGTTAAGGTAGTAGCAAATCTAGAGTCACAGTTGTTGAAAATGTCTTCCAGACCAGGGTTGCCTTTACCTTTCCGCGTTGCTCCGCTTTTGATCGCCCTGGCGATCATGCTCCTACTTGGTGGCAACAGTGCCACGCCGCGCGGCAGGGTTTTTGGTCAAACCCCGCCGCAGTCGCCCATTCCCCTTCCTTCCCCTTTCAATCCAATCGTCGACTACGCAGGCGTCATCGACGCGGATACGCGTAAGAAACTCGAGTCGATCTATCTGAATCTGAAAGAGCGCGCTGATGTGGAATTTGCTGTCGTGACGGTTAAGACGACAGGCGAGATGGATATTTTCGACTATTCACTAGCCGTTTATCGTGGGTGGGGAATTGGATCAAAAACAAATGATGGCTTTCTGCTATTACTGGCGATAGATGACCGCAAGTATTACACGCAGGTTGGCTACCACCTTGAAGGTGACCTCAACGATGGCCTGGTCGGGCAAATTCAACGCGAGCGACTGGTGCCGCAGTTAAAAAGAGGAGACTACAGCCAGGCTGTCTACGAGACCGTTCAGGCCTACGTCGCAACGCTGGGTGAAAAGCGTGGCTTCTCAATCGAAGGAATAGATCAACGTTATGCATATCGTGAAGGGCGCGAACGACCCGGTGTTGGCGGCAGATCCGGAGGCCTTTCGAGTGGCTTTTGCACATTGATAATAATTCTCGTGGTCGTCTTTTTTATTCTTTCGTCTATGAAGCGCGGTGGGCGCGGCGGTGGTGGCGGCGGTTGTTTGAATCTGTTGCTGTTGAATTCGTTGCTGAACAGCGGCAGTAGAGGCTGGGGCGGGTCAAGCAGTGGCTGGGGCGGGGGCGGCTTTGGCGGTGGAGGCTGGGGTGGCGGCGGTGGTGGTTTTGGCGGCGGATTCGGCGGCGGCGGCGCGGGAGGTGGCGGCGCCGGAGGCGGTTGGTAGTAACGGCGCTGTTAGTTCACTGGTTGTGACTTCGGATTTCTGGTCGTCAACCGAGTTTGTTAGTATGCAGGGACACCTTGAATAGAAATGTCTAAGCTGGTCGCTCAGGAAGCTCTTAACGGTTTGATTGAAGACTTGCGTGCTACGCATGGCGACAATCTCGCGTCCGTGGTGCTCTATGGATCCGCAGCCGCTGGAGACCACGTCGAACTACGATCCGATTACAACCTGCTAATCTCGCTGCACCGAATTACCCCCGCCGATCTACGACAGGCTCAGGCACCGATGCGGGAATGGCAGCGTCTGGGCCATCCGCTGCCGGTTTACTTCACTGTTGAAGAATTGTCTGACGCTGCTGATGTCTTCCCCATTGAATTTCACCAGATGTCCCAAGCACGCATCCTGCTATTCGGAAAAGACCCCTTCGAGTTCATCAAACTTTCGGATGTTCACTTGCGACACCAGGCGGAGTATGAATTACGCAGCAAACTGATTCAGCTACGCCGGCTCTACATTCCCGCTTCGGTTTCGCTCACTAAACTTTGCGACCTGATGAGCGACAGTCTGGCGAGTTTCGCAGCCCTGTTTCGTGCAGTTTTGCTTTTGCACGGCATGCAAGCACCGGTGGCCAAGCCCGATTGCGTGCGAACGACCGTTCGCTTGCTCAATCTCGATGACCAACCCTTTGAAAAGATCTTCGCGATGCGCGCGAGTGGCGAAATGCCGGCAACTGAGCAGGAAGCAAACGACCTCTTCGCTGCTTACATGTCCCAAATTGAGCGCGTCGTAGAAGCTGTTGATGAAGCTAATATCGCGGAGCAGCCCCTGCACTGAGTCAAACAACTTACGCGGAGAATCACTATGACTTACAAAAAAGTTCTACTGTTAACGCTCGTCGCATTCGTATCACTGTCTGCCAGCGGGTGCGGTTACAACACCCTGACCACCAAACAACAAAACGTCAAAGGTAAATGGGCGAATGTCGAGACTCAGCTTCAGCGGCGCGCAGACTTGATAAATAATCTCGTCGAGTCGGCGAAGTTAGCAGGCGTGCAAGAGCAGGAAGTTTTCGGAAAGATCGCGGAAGCGCGATCGAGATTGTTGAATGCACAGCAGCAGGCGCCGCAAGGTGAGGGGGGCGACAAGAGTCCGGAACAGAAACAGGCGGTGATCGATGCCGCTAACAGTTTTGGTGGCACGATTGGGCGCCTGCTGGTGCTACAGGAGGCTTATCCGCAGTTGCAGTCCAACCAGAACTTTTTGAAGTTGCAGGACGAAGTGGCGGGGACTGAAAACCGGATTGCGACGGCGCGCAAGGACTATAACGACGGTGTTCAGGACTACAACACCACGCGGGCACGCTTTCCCACGGTGATCTCTGCCAAGCTGTTTGGTTTTAAAGAAGAGCCCTACTTCAAGGCCGAGGAAGGTGCAAGCCAGCCGCCCACTATTAATGCCAATTCGCTGCGCCAGCCAACGCCATAGTTGCGTTTTGGGGTGCGCCGGCAGAGAAGCGGCGACGGCGCTTTGGTTTTAATGGGCAAGGAATGATGTCTC
>DASSCX010000141.1:0-32791 GCA_035697425.1 Pyrinomonadaceae bacterium
GAGTAGTTCATCCGGCACGCCGCTGCGGTACTGTGCCAGCAGACTTTCCGGATCAATTTCCACCCCCGCCGGATTCGCAGCGAAAGCATCAGAGTGCATGTAGGCGTTGGCCTCTTCGACCGTACCGCAGTCCACTTGGAACTCCATTCGATTGCCATCGGGATCCTGGTAGTAAAGCGAAAGTGTGATCCCATGATGAATACGCCAATACGGTGTAACACTCATTTGTTTGAGACGCTCGTAAGTAGCAAGCAAGTCACCGAGGTTGGCGTAGGTGTAGGCTACGTGGTTTACCCCCGCTTTGTCCCGCTTGTCGCTCGCAACGCTATCCGGCGCAAGCACTGACAAATTGGCGAAGGCGAAGCGATGATGTTCGTCGTCGTAAGTAAGAAAAGCGAACACCGGGTTTTGATAGACCACAGTTGCTTCGAAGACTCTTTGATACCAGTCAATCATTTCATCAAAGCGTCTTGTGCTATAGACGACGTGTGCAAATTTCGAGGGTTTGGCCATGTTTTGATTCCTTTCGGGTTTAGGGAGTTAGCCTGCGGAACGCGGATAGGCTTTCGCTCGAATTGGTCTCGCTGCCCTTTGAATGCGGGGCTTTGTCTAATTGAAGTCATTCCGCCGAAGTCCGCCGCCACAAGGTGTCCTGAGGCGCCGGGGGTATAACGTAGGGATCATAGAGTTCAAGGCCAACCTTGACCATTCGACCCGGTCGCTATTGCTCCCGGTTCTGATTTTGTTCGACCCACGACACAAAGCGATACATCGCTACAGGCAGCGAAACAGCAACACAGCGGACTTTTTGTGCAAAACCATCTCATGCCTTCTCTATGGAAAAAGACGGCAAGCTCAGTGTGGTAAACCGAAGTTATGGTCACAATCCCACGCGCTTCGCGAGATCATTGAACCTCGGATCCGAGCGAAGACTGTCCATGTTCGGGTCAACTTTCAGATAGGTTATTTCCCAGGAGCGATCCTGAAGGCTCCGTTCCAGCCATTGAAATGCTTGATCCTTGTCGCCGAGTGCGGCATAGGCGAAGCCAAAACCATAAGCGGGAACGTACCGTTGCCTGGCAAGTTCATGCATCTGGGTCACTACTTTCATTGCATTTTCTCGCTTGCCTGACTGAGCATAAGCACGCGCGAGATACGACAGCACGGCGGGATCGTCATTCAAGCCTCTGGCCTTCTCACATTCGGCAATGGCTTCAGCAAACTGTCCTTTAGAATCATACGCTTGACAGAGAACCATGTGCGCGAGGTACCAGTTCGGATCCATTTCGATTATTTTGTTAAGTTGCCCTATCGCCTGATCGTTTTGCCGCGCGTACCAATAGATAGCAGCTAACTCCACATTTGCAATCAACGACAAGGGATCAAGTTCGACTGCTCGTCTGCCTTCGGCGATGGCCTCGTCGAATCGCCCGGTGATGGTCAGATTGCTGCCCCCATACCATTGATGTGCAGTCGCATAGTTGGGGTTCAACTCAATTGCACGTTGATACTCTCGATCAGATTCCGGGATGTTTCGCTCGTAGGTAGAGAGAATATTGGCCAACGCAGTGTGAGCCTCGGCGAGTGTGTCATCCAGTTCTAACGCCCTTTGCGCCGCTGCTTTTGCTTTAGGCATCGACTCTTCGGGTTTGCCAGCGGAATACTGAGGGTACAAAACGTAAGCTAAAGCCATTCCCGCGTATGCCTGGGCGTAGCTCGGGTCCTTTGCGATTGCCTGATTGAAGTAGTCAACTGATGTCTTGAGTGCTTCGGCGGTACGCTTGTTCCAGTGATACAGGCCTTTTAAGTAAAGTTGATACGCTTCTGGATTCGCTGTAAATGTTTTCGCTACCTGCTGTTCTTCGGTACCCGAAAGTTTGGTCCGGAGTTTCGTTGAAACATTACGAGCAATCTCGCTCTGCAAGGAAACAAGGTCAGCCTGTTGGCGATTGTATTGCTCGCTCCAAATCACGTTTTCTGTTTGCGCATCAACTAACTCGAGAGTCAGGATCAATTGATCGCCACGTTGCGCGATTCTGCCGTTCAAGATCGCCTCGACGTTCAACTCCTTGCCGATCGTCTGTGGATTCGTCTCCTTGCCCTTATAACGAAAAACTGATGAGCGCGCCTTCACACTAAGATTTGGCAACTGCGACAAGCTGCTGATGAGCGTATCCGTCATGCCGTCGGACAAATACTCGAGTTCCGCTTTGCCGCCTTCGTTGACGAATGGCATCACGGCTATGGATTTGATGGCTACGCTTGACGTTCGACCGCGGAGATAGAACGCGAGCATTGTTGTTCCGCCGAGCACGACAAGACCGATGACCACCGCCATCAGTTTGTGCTGCTTGATTCCAGAGACCACATACTCAGCGCTCGACGCGCGCGTCTGAAGTGAAGAAGACGCCGAGCTCATTGTTGGGGCCACACTCTGGCTGCGTGTAGCATCGGCGTCCGCTGTACTCCTGGGTGGTGGTGGCACGGTCGTATCAATGCCTGCGCCGTCCAGTTCTCGCCGAAGTTCTTTCAACTCGATGGCGACATCCTTGATTGACTGGTACCGATCCTCCGGATCTTTCGCGAGACAGCGCCGGATGATCCGTTGCAACTCAGGCGGAGCCGAGGGGTTAAGATCAGCGATCAGCGGCGCCGGCTCATATACGACCATGTGCAAGGACTTGATTATTGACTCACCTTCAAACGGCTTCTTGCCGGTGCACGCTTCAAACAGGATGCAGCCGAACGAGAAAACATCGGAGCGCTGATCTATGTCTTTAATTTTGCCTTGCGCCTGTTCGGGAGACATGTAGCCGATCGTGCCCATGATCAGACCGGGGGACGTGGCGACGGGGGGAGGGGGAGATGCGGGCGCTGCAGCAAGCGGCGATGCGGCGATCCAGGTATCCCCTTCATTTTCGTTTCGCTCTCTCCGTGTCTCTCCGTCCCCGCGTCTCCCACTCTCCGTTTCTCCCTCTCCTTCGATCAGTTTCGCGAGGCCAAAATCGAGGATCTTAGCGTGGCCGTCCCGCGTGATCATGATGTTGTCTGGCTTGAGATCGCGATGAACAATTCCAGCAGCATGAGCTTTCGCCAAGCCTTCGGCCGTGTATTGCAGGTAGCGCAGGAGTCTGCCCAGTTCGGTTCGCTCGCGATGAATCTTCTCTCGTAGCGTCCGGCCCTCGATAAACTCCATCGCAATAAAGTTGGTGCCATTCTCCTCACCGATCTCGTAAATGTGTGCGATGTTCGGATGATTGAGAGCAGCTGCGGCTTTGGCTTCGCGGACGAACCTTTCCATGCGATCGCGATTTGAGGCTACGTCTGCGGGAAGAATTTTTAGTGCGACCTTGCGATCGAGTTTAACGTCACGGGCGAGATACACCTCACCCATGCCGCCCTCCCCGAGTTTGGAGAGAATTTCGTAACGATCGAGTTTTGCGCCTTCTTTTAGCGACATTTTCTCAAGTGCGCCGCCGATTTTGATTAGTCGTTCAATTCAATGCTGATTACACGAATCTCGGTAGCAACGACATTCTCAACTGAGTGCGCAGCGCTTACATTCCGATTACGTTTGGACGGCCCTGCCCGCCTGCTTCACAACGACCTAGGTAGATCTCAAGCACAGCGCCGGCGTCGAGCACGCTCTCGACCTTGTCCTCCCCGTCGAGGTTGAGATTGGCTCCACGGATGGCGAACCAGACATCGGTCACTTCTGAATTCGAAGCCGGCACATGGAGGGTATGGACCGAGCCGGCAGGTTCGAACAGATATGAACCTGCGGTGTTGACTTCCGGGTATTCCAGGTAGTTCCACGAACCCTTGATTGTGAAGGCGAAGACCTCGCCCGTATGTTTGTGGCGTTGGATGGTGACGCCCGGTTGAAAGCGTACTCTGACCACCCATAGCCCCGCCTCCACATCAACGTGCAGCAATTGGAAAACTACGCCCTCCTGGTACTCGACAAAGGGAAGATCTTTTTCGGCACGGTGCAGCGCTGCAGGAATGCCGGGAATTGGAGCAAATGCGGTAGTCATGTGGATAGCCTCCTCAAAGTTAAGATCACAAATTGGTCGACCTGGCCGCGCTGTCTCAGAGCTTCTTCAGGGCGACTTTGCAATCGAGTTTAATGTTCTGCGGGAGCTAGACCCCCGACCATTTCGCCCCCCGTTTGGCCACGATTTGGTACGCGACAGAGTAGGTGTTTGCTGGCAGTTCTTTATTCATCTTGCTCAAATTTGTTTGGGCAGATTCAGGCGTTACTGAAGGTCCATTTGCGGTTGATGTCCCAATCTTTGGCAATGGGTTCCTTCGAATCAAATCATTGGGGCAGACCCACGCGCCGCATGAGATCAGTGAAGCGCGGATCGGAACGCAGTGGGTCGAATCTGGGATCAACTTTGACCCGCGCCAGTATTGCGTCGTTTTGGTTGTTTGCCTTCTCAAGCCAGGCGAAGGCCTGCTCTTTGTCGCCGAGGGCGGTGTAGATTAGTGCGATTGAAGCGGGCGAAACGTAACGCTGCTTCGATAGTTCCTGCAACTGAACGATAGCTTTTTGTGCTTCTGCTCGTTTTCCTGACAATGCCTGCGCATGTGCCAACGTAGCTATTCCTAGCGGTTTGCCGGATAACAGATTGACTACCTGTTCGAACTCCGCGATGGCTTCGTCGTATTTCCCTTGTTGTTCGTAAACGAGCCCGAGACGGTGATGCGCGAGAGCAAAGTTCGGATCCATTTCCAAGGTCTTGCGTAGTTGCTCGGCGCTCTGATCGTATTGGCGGGCATTAAGGAGAACCCAACCGAGAGTCATGTTGATCGGAAGCGAGAGCGGATCGAGCTCTTGCGCCCGTCTGTTCTCTGCCAAAGCTTCGTCGAACCGCCCGGCAGACATTAGATAGACGGCATACCACTGGTGTGCGGTCGGATACTTGGGATTGATCTCAATGGCCCGTTTGTATTGGCGTTCGGCCGCCGCCCAGTCGCGATCGTAGTAATAATTGACATGGGCCAGCGAAACGTAAGGTTCGGCGAGAGAATCATCGAGTTCCAGAGCCTTGAGCGCCGCAGCCTTAGCTTTTGGCATTGCCTCACTTGGCGGAAGGCCTCCACTCGCGTCTGAGGCGCCCAGAAGAGCGTAAGAGTCTGCCACACCGCTGTAAGCCAAAGCGAAGCCAGGATCTCTTTTTATCGCCTGCTGAAAATTCTCGAGACCCTTCTGCATCCCCTCTTCGGTTCGTTTGTTCCAATAAAATCGTCCCCTTAAATAGAACTGATAGGCCTCATTGCTTTCGGTGTAATGCTTCGCAAGTCCTTTCTCCTCACCTGAAACTTTGAGCCTCAGTTTCTCGACAATCTCGCGCGCAATTTCGCGCTGGGTCGCCAACAAGTCTGAGATCTTGCGATCGTACTGTTCACCCCAGAGCAGCTTGTTGTTTCGGACGTCCACCAGTTCGGCGCTGATTGTAAGGTTGTCGCCCCGTTGGATGATCCTTCCAACCAGCACCGCACTGACGCCGAGTTCATTGCCTGCTTTGACGGCGTCGTCAGCCCGACTCTTATAGCGAAAGGCTACACTGGTCGGAGTTACTCTCAGGTTCGGCAACTGCGACAACCGGTAAATTAGCGATTCAGCCAGGCCCTCGGAAAGATACTCGGTTTCTGTCTCGACGCTCCGATTCTCAAACGGCAACACCGCAATCGAGTCAATAGAACCTTCTGCAGTCTTGCTGCGCAGATAGGCTGTCAGAGCTACGGCAGCGAGGGCCAATACCACGGCAGCAACCAACGCCGCTATTTTGTGCTGCTTGATCCCGAACAAGATGTACTGAGCAGTGGAAGCTGTCTGTGGGGCGCCGGCTGTCGCAGTCGCTGAAGCGACGCCTGAGGCAGTTGCGGGCCCTGATGATGGGCCGCCACGCAACTCTGGTGAAACTGTGCGATCAATTTCAGCATCAACCTCGAGCTTGCGTCTCAAGTTACGTAGATCGATAAGCAGATCCTTCGCTGACTGGTACCGCTCCTCACAGTTCTTTGTGAGAGCCTTGTTGACGATCCGCTCCAGTTCGGCGGGCACTTCACGTGCAAAGCGCGTCAGCGGTGCAGGCTCCTTCTGGAGAATCAGAGAAATAGCTTCGGTAGGAGTCTCGCCGAAGAAGGGCACGCGGCCGGTAATCATTTCGTAGAGGACCACGCCGACACTCCACAAGTCGGTCCGCTCATCTACCTTTGCGCCCTTCGCTTGTTCCGGCGACATGTAAACCGCGGTGCCCATCACCGTGCCCGCGCTAGTGTCGACCATAGCCCGGGTCGCAGCCTCGGGATCGGTAACCGCAGCACGTGGTTCGGTTAGCTTGGCGAGGCCAAAATCAAGAACCTTAATGTAACCGTCGTGCCTGACCATTATGTTCTCAGGCTTGATGTCGCGGTGGATAATACCGGCGGCATGCGCGGCGGCGAGCGCGCTGGCCGTCTGGATCGCGACCTCCAAAATCTCCGCCAGCTTCATCCCCACGCGGATGCGCTGTCGCAGAGTTTCGCCATCGATGAACTCGGTGACGATAAAGTTCATCGAGTTGACCTGCTCGACCTCATGAATCGTGATGATGTTTGGATGATTCAGCGCGGAAGCAGCCTTTGCTTCCTGAACAAAACGCCGCATTCGCGTCTGATCTTCAGCGACATCGTCAGGCAGAATTTTCAACGCCACTTTGCGATCGAGTTTAGTATCCCGGGCCAAATAGACTTCGCCCATTCCGCCTGCTCCGAGTTTGGAGACGATGCGGTAATGCGAGAGAGTTGTGTTGACTTTAAGGTCTTGAGTCAATTACTTAGCTAGCAGGGGCGAGCACTCCACCGCGGAAATTCATAGCCCGAGTTGCCTGAAATACTCCGCGTTATCGAAGTGACCTTCTGAACTGGCAATCAGCCCTTCCGAGTCGATCTGCCAAATCTCGTAGCCGCTAATTTTCACTGACCGCCCTGTCCCACCCGGCCCGTTATTGTTTCCCGTTAGGGTCCAATGATAAATGGCGCCAGTTTCTTGAAGTTCAAGATCATCGAGGGACACTTGCATGTCAGGAAAACCCGTCATAAATCCACGCTCCACTTCTGAGATAGCCTTTCGCCCTTGGGCCGGAGGATCATTATTCACCGTTAATGAGCCATCTTTTGCATAGCAGCCGGCTACTAGATCAGGATCCTGACTACACCAGGCTGCGGTGTACTTCTCGGCGAGGCGGCGAATTGAGTGCGCGCTAGCTTGATTCACTGTTTCTTTCCTTGCCGATCCTATGTACTTGAAGGCGCGACGCTTAACTAGAGAGTTTTGAGTCGGCTTGTTTATCCCGAGATCAAAACAATATCCCAACCGAACATGAGTTCATCGGCAGCAATTTCTTTGTTCGGCTTCGCAATTGCCGCTTCTCTGTGCGACGGTCTGACGTTTTGCAGGATGTTGTCTTGTGCATTGAGAGGTTCATCGGGAAAGAACATCTGCGTTACTAAACGGTCGTTTTTTCCCAACACTTCAAAATGGATGTGTGGAGTTCGCTTTCCAGCAATCAGCCCAGGATATGGAGCGGGTTTGATGGTCTTGAATCGGTATCGCCCTTCGTTATCGGTTTGCAGAACCGCATAGCCCTGGAAACCGCTGTCAAGTTGTGCGGGATTTTTGTCGCTGTTATGCGCATAGCGGCCGTGCGAATCCGCTTGCCAAATTTCGATTCGGGCATCTTTGACCGGTTCGCCTTTGAGGTTCAGCACCCGTCCAGCAACGTGAATTACTTGCCCCTCGGCGCGGGTGGTTCGTCCTTTAATAAGGGTCAAGTCCGCGTCCTGGTCGAGAGGTTTCACTTGTGAATAAAAGGGGCCTAACGTAAGCGGTGGTGTGAATAATCGTGGGGTGTCTTGCGCAAAAACCGAACTGCTTAACGCCCAACCGCCCAATCCGACAGCCATACCCAAAACCTCGCGCCGCGAAAACCACATTTCACTTTTTCTCATTTAGGTCTCCTAGCGATTTCGCTCCTAAGGAACTAGGAACATAGTTTCTTGTCGCGTGAGCAACGATTAAATAAGGAGCTCTTGTATTCAGCTGTCGCGGGACGCGACCCGTATCGGTCTATTAACGCATCCATGAAACCAGGGCGGAATTTATCGAATCACTACGACGATGCAAATGTTTCGCCCGTTAGACTGTCTCCGCAGCCGTTTCAGGTAAGTTTTGTTTCATCGGCACGCGTGATCTGACCGGCGCGGATGCGGCCGCACGCATTTCCATCCAATTGTTGGCAATGTCTGCCAGCAGGATTGACATGGCGAGGCACGACCAGATGATTGCCTGAACAATTTCCACGCCCAGTTGTTCCCAACCAGTCACTCCCATGACAAACCGACCTCCGATAAAGACGAGCGCGACGGCATAGCTCCGCGTAACCCACTGACGATGTAGCGCAATCTTTCGTTTATACGCGAAGAG
Source organism: Pyrinomonadaceae bacterium (assembly GCA_035697425.1). Classification (GTDB taxonomy): domain Bacteria; phylum Acidobacteriota; class Blastocatellia; order Pyrinomonadales; family Pyrinomonadaceae; genus PSRF01. Next base: position 8,477 of record DASSCX010000141.1, read on the forward strand.
AAAAGCAATCAACGTAGTGGTAATCAGCATGGCGGCGTCCACACCTGCCAGAACTGTAAAGGACCGTGGGAACCCCATGCGCTCCTCGTAGTACTGAATATATGCCCCGAGCGGCGCCAGCACTAACACGCCGACAACATACACGCGTCCAGCAATGCGATGCCACCGGGTAAAGCGTCGCCGCAGACGATCAGAGAATTGCAGCGGCGCCAGCAGCAGAACCAAAGCGCCGAAAATACCGTGCGGGAGCAACCACCACTTGAAATGCGCGTAATGTTGCCAGATGGGATTTGTTGGTTCGATCAGAAAGCGTTCGTTGTGATACAGGACATACGCCATCATCACAGCGATTCCGGAAAAGACAACATACTTCGCGTTGAGCCTGACGGTCATCAGAAACTCCTTTTGGTTTGTACTACTGCGGGAACTTCATCTTTTGTAACAGCTCTTGATAGCGCGGATCAGAGAGCGCAACGGATCTAACTGCGGTTCAACCTTGAGCCAACATAGAGACGATAAGCGGTTGTCGTAAGCCTTGTTTAGTTCGGCGAGCGACTCGTCCGGTTCAAAGCGATTGCATTGGGGGCACCGTTTCATTTTCGGAATGCAGCGCTCGTTCTTTCCTTTTAGCCGACTCCTCAGTTGTCTCTAATTAGCGGGCCAGGGAGCCCCAACAGACTAGTCCCATCGACCAGGCGCGGGTGTCACAGCCAAGCGAGAAACCTTTAAAAAAGGGAATTGCCATTCGCGTTCCGCCTGGGCTAGCAGAGCGCTCTCAGAACCGCAGATAGGAAAAAGCGTCTCATTCTACTCGTAGTAGGCTCGCGACGCTAGAAAAGAAAACTCTAATCGGCAATGGTCAATCGCCAGTCGGCAATCTTCCAAGTTGTTCTCTTTTAAGGTTAGGTTGAATCTCTCGCTGCCTTTAATTGGTACAGAAAGACAAACGTCAATTTCGACCCGAGTATCTATCGTGCCCCTCCAAAACCTGGGTCGCTCCCTTTGGAAAGCCTCAAGGTCGCAAACCGATTGCCTCGGCTTCATGGCCGACGCGAGTGTGTGATCTGAAACGGCATCCTTCTTGCACACAAAACAATCCGTTTCATTCGCGAAAATAAGTAGCGCGAACCGTCCTGATGACTGGGACCAGGTTTCGCGCTGCTTGATCACAACGAGGTTCAGGAAAAGCAATCCATCATCTGAAGGGACAAGCATGGACATGAAGGAAAAGACCTTACTCACGAGTCACGTTACCGAATTACTTTACCAGGCGCTCGAAACAGAAAAGGGCGGTGTGCAGATCTACACAACGGCCCTGCGTTGCGCTGTAAATAAGGATCTAAAGGAAGAGTGGCAAAAGTATCTGGATCAGACGAAGAACCACGTCCAAATTCTCAGCGAGACTTTGAAGAGCATGGGGCTCGATCTGGAAACAGAAACGCCGGGGCGAAAAATTGTGCGGCACATCGGAGAGTCTTTGGTGAAGGCCATGGAGATGGCACTGAGAGCAGGCGATCCGAAGTCAGCGCAAATTGTCGCGGCGGAATGCGTCACTCTTGCGGAAACGAAGGATCACCTCAACTGGAGCCTGATCGGTGAATTAGCCAAACAAGCGGAAGTTGCTGAGACCGAAGCGTTGACGGAAGCCTACCAGCAAGTAGAGGACGAAGAAGACGAGCACCTCTATCACACGCAGGGTTGGACCCGTGAACTCTGGATCGAGGCTCTCGGGATGCCGGCGGTGCTGCCGCCGCCAGAAGAAGAGCAAGACGTGGAGACGGCAATGGAAGCCGCACAGGCTAAAGAGAGTCGTAAAGCATCAGCCGGTGGCTCGAAGAGTCAAAATGCAAAGAAGGCCGCAGGATCAGGATCAATCAGATAAAAAGTTCAGCAATGACAAAAGGGTGTGTCGCTACGCAACCGCAAATTGGTTGCGGCCGCACACCCGTTTCATACGTCAGCGTTAAGGGAGAGACATGAGCACCAGGAAAACCACCAGCAAGGGCAACAAGAAAGCGGAAGTGAAAGTACCAACGGCAAACGCCAAGCGAGAAGGGTTAGCGGCGAACGCTCAATATCGTGCCAACGACTCGAAGATCGACGATCTGCAAAAGAACACTGAAGACAGTGGCGGAGAATTCCTTACCACTAACCAGGGTGTGCGCATCAACGACAATCAGAACTCCCTCAAAGCCGGCGATCGTGGTCCGACGCTGCTCGAAGACTTTATTCTCAGGGAGAAGATTACTCATTTCGATCACGAACGCATCCCCGAACGAGTAGTGCATGCGCGCGGCTCGGCAGCGCATGGCTATTTTCAAGTTTATGAGTCGATGGCTGAGTATACGAAGGCCGACTTTCTCCAGGACCCAGCGGTGAAGACACCGGTGTTTGTGCGTTTCTCGACAGTCGCAGGTTCACGGGGTTCGACCGATCTGGCCCGCGACGTCCGCGGTTTTGCCGTCAAGTTTTATACGCAGGAAGGGAACTACGATCTCGTCGGCAACAACATGCCGGTCTTCTTCATTCAGGATGCAATCAAGTTTCCCGACCTTGTCCACGCTGTGAAGCCAGAACCGCACAACGAAATTCCCCAGGCTGCATCTGCCCATGACACCTTCTGGGACTTCATCTCCAACATGCCCGAGTCAATGCATATGATTATGTGGGTAATGTCGGACCGCGCCATTCCGCGCAGCTTTCGGATGATGGAGGGCTTCGGCGTCCATACCTTCCGCTTCATTAACGCAGCGGGCAAGGCGCGGTTTGTAAAGTTTCACTGGAAGCCTCTGCTTGGGTTGCACGGGGTCGCATGGGATGAGGCTCAGAAGATTTCAGGTAAAGATCCTGACTTTCATCGTCGTGATCTTTGGGAAGCGATCGAGAATGGCGACTTTCCCGAGTGGGAGTTTGGCGTCCAGATAGTGGAGGAGAAGGACGAACACAAGTTTGCATTTGACCTGCTCGATCCAACGAAAATCATTCCCGAAGAAATCGTTCCCGTGCGCCGCATCGGCAAGCTAACGCTCAATCGCAATCCCGACAACTTCTTTGCCGAGACTGAGCAGGTTGCTTTCCATACTGGCCACGTCGTCCCCGGTATCGACTTCACTAACGATCCGCTGTTACAAGGACGACTCTTCTCGTACCTGGACACGCAACTACTTCGTTTAGGTGGTCCAAATTTCCACGAGATTCCCATCAACCGGCCAATCGCGCCGGTGCATAATAATCAACGAGACGGGTTCATGCGCCAGACCATTAATAAGGGCCAATCTGCGCACGATCCCAACAGCCTCCGAGGTGGCTGTCCCTTCCAGGCGGGTGCAGACATGGCCGGATTTACGAGCTATGCAGAAAGAATCGACGCTCGCAAGATTCGCGCACGCAGCGCCAGCTTCTTCGATCACTTTAGCCAGGCGACGCTCTTTTATAACAGTCAAACTGAGCCGGAAAAGAATCACATCATCCGTGCATTACGCTTTGAGCTCGGTAAGGTAGAGACGCCACCAATCAGGGAACGCATGCTCGGACTCTTGGCACAGGTAAACAAGAATCTTGCGGAACAAGTGGCTCAAGGTCTGGGACTAAGTGTGCCGTCGAAACTGGACAAGCCTCTTAACATGAGCATCCCCGCTGACGGTAATCCGGCAAAGTTCCAACCGAAGCGAGTTGCCCAGGACATCGAAGACTCGCCTGCCTTAAGCATGGTCGAGAATCCCAACTTTCCCAAAGACACGATCAAAACACGCAAAATAGCTTTCCTCGTTGCTGACGGGTTCGACGATGCAGCCGTGGCGGATATGAAGCAGGCGCTCATGACCGCGGGCGCGTTAGGCATGACTGTCGCACCCAGACTCGGTGTGATAACGGGGGCGGGCGGAGAGCAATGCAAAGCTGATTTCAGTTTCCTCACCGCCTCGTCAGTTTTATTTGACGCGGTTTACGTTCCCGGAGGGGACGCGAGCGTTGCCGCGCTCAAAAACGAACCCGAAGCTTCAAACTTCGTCGCGGAAGCTTACAAACACTGCAAAGCGATCGCTGCTGCCGGCGCGGGTGTCGGGTTATTGGCCGTGTGGCTGGGAGAGAAATTTTCTGAAGCGAACACAACTGGGAAACTGATTGCAGAAGATCAAGGCGTAGTAACAAGCCGGGGTCCCGCGCGCGGCAATCTGGCGGCTACCTTTATTAAAGCCATCGCCCAGCATCGACATTGGGAACGCGAACAGAATCCAGCAGGTTGAGTGAGGGAAAGGGTCTTATGAAGAGAATATCTGCGCTCGTGTTAATGCTCGTGCTTTCGCAGCCGGCGTGCGTGATGGTAGGTGGTTACAGCAGCGACGGTGGCTGGTGGATCTGGCCCGGGAGTCTCGTGAGCGTGCTGGTCATAGTCATCTTGTTGTTTCTTCTCTTACGAAGACGCAGGTGATTAGTGAGTCAGTAAAGGGTTCAGGATGGCCTCGATCCGACAGACAATTTATGGACTCTTCGGGCGATGCCTGCTGGATCAACTTTACCGCGGGGCAGAATGACCGGATGGCGGCAAATGTTTGCAGTTTACCGGTACGGGCAGTGACCTTTCGGGTCGAGGTTATCCGCTCAGATGACTCGATGACAAACTGATGACAATCGGAACTCGAGCATTTTCTAAAATAGCTGGGTGCTCGATGATCTGGTTGTAATCCACGCCGAAACTGGGACGGAAGACTCGCTGCCGGCTGCACTCAACAGCATGCGTTGGCAGACTTGCCTCCGGCGCATTGACCTGCTCAATCAGGCCGATATCCGATCTCTAACAGCAGCTGCTCAAGCTGATTCCGAAATCTATCAAGGTGAAGCTGCTTACCGCTTTCTTTTGGAAGTGGTCTGCGGTTTACGCTCACCGCTGATCGGGGAGACGGAGGTCTTAGGACAGTTTCGCGACTTTTGCTCTAAAGCAAAGTTCCCACCAACATCGTGGGGCTGGTTTCTTCGGCAAATCACGTCGGACTTGATGGTCGATGCCAAACGCGTGCGACATCGCCATCTTGAAGGTCTGGGCTGCCAGTCATACGGTAGCCTTGTCCGTCACCAACTGAAAGGCATTCCCTCCGTCGCACTGATCGGTGCCGGGCAGTTGGCAAGCGAGATTGTTCCGTGGCTAATTAGCAAGCCCGACCTCACGCTCTTCTGTCGTAACCCGCTACGCGCGCAGATTTTAGTCAACCAGTATCCGCAGCTTCAGCTCGAGCAATTCACGATGGCGAACGCCGGCCAAGGCAATGGAAAGACAGGTCTGGTAATTGCTGCTCCTCTTACTTCGCATGAAATTGAGAATTGGGTTGAGTTACAGCAGCGCTGCTTCGTAATGGCGATCGACCTGCGTGCCGAAGCAGCATCTGATGCGATTCAGGTTTCGTTTCCTGTCGTGGCCCTCGTCGAACTTTTTGCCGCGGCAAAGGATGATCAGCATCGATTGGCCTCTCGTGTTGCGGCCGCACAAACCGAAATAGAACTGGCTGTTGAGCGCCAAACGCAGCAAACGCGATTCCGGCCCTTTGGATGGGAAGACCTATGCGCGTGACCATCGCTGCGCGTCGCAGCGAGTTGGCGCGCATCCAGGCGTACCAGGTCGGCGAAGCTCTAAAAAAAGCGCATCCGCAAGTTTGCATCAACTATTCCTTTCACGAATCTCTGGGTGATCGCAATCAGATGGATCCGCTTTGGCAAATGCCGGAGAAAGGGGTTTTCACGCAAGACCTGCGCGAAGGACTGTTGGCTGGACAATTTGATCTCGCAGTTCACTCCTGGAAGGACCTGGCAATAGAAGAGGATCCAGACACTGAAATCGTGGCCACTCTTCCACGAGCGGACATGCGCGATGTATTGCTGGTTCGCAGTGAGCGCTGGGAGGACGCGGCTCGCACTGGGCGATTGCGCATCCTTACATCTTCGCCGCGCCGCAGCTACAACCTCGAGACATTTCTGCCCGGCATGCTGCCGGCAAAGCTTGACGCCATAGAGTTCGTTTCGGTCCGTGGCAATGTGCCGACAAGAGTGCGGAAGATGTGGCAGCCGGACGCAGATGGATTGGTCGTTGCAAAGGCTGCGCTGGATCGCCTGCTCGAAGCAGAACAACCAGAGTTCGCCGATACCAGCGCCGATTTGAAGCAAGCACTTGCGCAATGTCGTTGGATGGTTCTTCCGTTGCGCGCCAACCCGGCGGCTCCGGGTCAGGGAGCTTTGGCGATCGAGACGAGGCGCGCACGCAGGGATTTGCGGGAGCTACTTGCCACGATCAATTGCACGGAGACATTTGAGGCCGTCACGCGGGAGCGCGAGATTCTGCGCGCCTTTGGCGGCGGTTGTCATCAGAAGATTGGTGTTAGCGTGTTACATCGGACTTATGGGGAAATCACCTCTTTACGCGGCGTCGCCGAAAACGGATCTGTCTTAAGTAGTTACTCGCTTTACCCGTCGAGGCCGCTGCCGCCTAAGGCTTTCCAGGAACAAATGTGGCCGCTCGAACCTTCCCAGGCAGACTGGTTCGCGCGTGAGAAAATTTCGGTGACGATACCTGACAAACCGGCGGCCTTTTGGATTTCCAAAGCAGAAGCGTGGCCCAATGGAGTGCCACTGTCACCGTCGCAGATTGTCTGGGTTAGTGGACTGCAAACCTGGAGTCGCCTCGCGCAACGCGGAGTTTGGGTCAACGGCTGTGCTGAGAGTCTAGGTGAACAGGAAGATCCGCAGATCGACAATCTCTCAGGTTCCGAGCGTGACTGGTTCAAGCTCACTCATGCGGATGGCTACGCAGACACTGGTATGCAGACTCTGGCGACTTATTGCTTGATCCCAAAACACGACAATCCGCAGCTTAAGAACAAGACCCACTTTTTCTGGACCAGCGGCTCAGGCTTCGAACGCGCGCTCGCACTCAATCCCTGGCTGAAAGAGATGACGCACTTCTGCGGGCCCGGGAACACCCAGCGCATCCTTATAAGAAATGGTGTGGATCCTTTCGTATTTCTTGATCACGCTCAATGGCTGGAGGAGATGCGCCTCTCATGAAGCGTCTGATGCGACTGCGAACAACGCCGCACTTGCGCGACTTGTGTGCCGAAACGGAATTCAACCGCGCGCAGCTGATTCAACCTTTGTTTGTGATTGAAGGCCTCGAGGGCGAGGAGCCTATTGCGGGATTACGCGGAAACGTTCGCCACGGCACCGCTTCGCTGCTGAAACAAATTGAACGCGATCTCAGTGCGGGAGTGTCGCAGTTTCTTCTTTTCCCTGTGCCTGGCCACAAAAAGGAGAAGGGTTTTGAGCATCAGTTCACAGTTGCAGCAATAGCCGAGATTCGTAAGCAGTTCGGGGACAGTCTGTGTTTATGGATTGATACATGTCTCTGCTCTTACACGAGTCACGGGCACTGCGCGGTACTCGATGGTTTACGGATAGATCACCGCGCGACTCTAGCTGAGTTGGCTAACGCCGCTGTGGCTTTCGCCGAAGCCGGCGCGGACGGAATCAGTCCGAGCGACATGATGGACGGCCGCGTCGCGCACATTCGTGCGGCGCTCGACGAGCGGGCTTTCGATTTGGTACCCGTAATGAGTTACAGCACAAAGTTCGCCAGCAATTTCTATGGCCCGTTTCGGAACGCAGCCGACTCGGCTCCGCAGTTTGGGGATCGTCGTCATTATCAACTCGATGTGCGCAGCCGCGGCGAAGCGATCGCAGCCAGCCGGCGCTGCGCGGAGGAGGGGGCAGATTTGCTGATGGTCAAACCCGGAATGACATCGCTTGACCTGATTGCGCCGATTCAAGAGCAAACCGGGCGGCGGGTGGGAGCTTATCAGGTGAGCGGCGAATATGCCGCGCTCTCGTTGCTGGCCGAACAGGGTTTGATCAATTTCGAACAAGCGCTGTTAGAAACATGGCACGTGTTCAAGCGCGCGCAAGCCCAATTCATCATTACTTATGGCGCCCGCTATTCGCGGCAACTGGGGATCGGAAATTAATCGTTTCGAATCAACGTAAATATGTCTTCACAACAGGCAGGTTTGTCGACTACCAATCTTTCAGCGAAATATTTTGAGCGAGCCATACGCCTCTCGCCTGGTGGCGTGCATAGTCCCGTCCGCGCATTTAAGGGCGTTGGCGGTGACCCGGTTTTCTTTCGCAGCGCACGTGGCGCGACCATGACTTCCGTCGAGGGGCGTAAATACATCGACTTCTGTCAGAGCTTTGGTCCTTTGATGTTTGGTCACCGAGACCCGGAAGTTAACGCGGTTGTGGAAGAAGCGGTGGCAACCGCGTGGACTTTTGGTGCCTGCGAACCTTACTCGCTGCAGCTCGCGGAATGGATTACGTCGCGGCTTGCCTGGGTCGAGATGCTGCGTTTTGTTTCTTCCGGCACCGAAGCAGTGATGAGCGCTCTGCGAGTCGCACGGGCAGCTACCAACCGGCAGAAGATCCTGAAGTTTGAAGGCTGCTATCACGGTCACGTTGATTCTTTGCTGGTGAAAGCAGGCAGTGGCCTTGCGGGGGTATCGGCCAGTTCAAGTGCGGGAGTTTCTGCGGCTGTGGCCGCGGAAACGCTCGTTTCTCCGCTTGACGATGAACAAACCGTGCGCGCTATCTTTGAGAGGCACGGTGCGGACATTGCCGCAGTGATCCTGGAACCACTGCCGGCCAATTACGGGCTGCTGCTTCAGCGACGCGAGTTTATTGCCGAGACGGTTAAGCTCGCGCGCGAGCACGGCAGCCTCGTGATCTTTGACGAAGTGATCTCCGGATTTCGCGTGGCCCTCGGTGGCATGGCTGAAGTTCTCGGGCTGCGGCCCGATCTTGTTTGCTACGGGAAGGTGATTGGCGGCGGCTTCCCAGTTGGATGCTACGGCGGCAGGGCGGACCTGATGGAGTTGGTCGCGCCATCAGGGCCGGTCTACCAGGCGGGAACGTTAAGCGCCAACCCCATCGGGATGCGGGCCGGATTGGCGACGCTGCAAAAGATCGAACGCGACGAGGTGTACACGAAACTGGAACGGAAGACGGCGGATTTCTGTGATCGCATCAATAAGGGTCTCCAACGAGGCGGCTTGCCATATCAGGTGACGCGCGCGGCTTCAATCTTCTGGCTGCATTTGAAAGCCGATGGTGTGATTCGCTGCTTGCAGCAAATCCCGCGCAACCACGCGGAGAAGTTTGCCCGAGTTTTTCATGCGGCACTTGCGCGTGGAGTTTATCTGCCCCCCAGCGGTCATGAAGTGTGTTTCATGTCGCTGGCACACTCCGACGAATTGCTAGCGCACGCCCATGGTGCGATGCTGGCGGCAGTTGAGGCGGCCGAATCAGCAGATTCCTGAACTTGATCACGGGGGGAGTATTTCACTCCAGCAGTCTTGATTAAACAAAAGCACGATCGAATTGTTATCTCGCTGGTAGCCCTCTGGGTGTTATTCACCGTAACCCTCGCGGGCTGGTGGTTGCTCTTTGGTCTGAAGCAGCTTGATCGGCTCAAGCAGGTTCAACTCGAAGGCGCAGCCGACTTCCAAAACCACTACCAAATGCTCATTTGGGAAGGAGGCGTCCTGATCGTGTCGCTCATCGGCGCCGGCATTGCGCTTTTGTATTACGCGCGGCGCGAGCAAAAGCGTCATGCTCAAGTGGAAGAGTTTTTTGCGGCCTTCACCCACGATGCGAAGACGGCGTTAGCGAGTTTGCGCTTGCAGGCTGAAAGTTTGCGCGAAGACTCGGCAGCTAACGAGCCCAACCCGTTGTTGGATCGCTTGCTCAGTGACACGCTCCGATTGCAGCTACAGTTGGAGAACTCGCTGTTTCTGGTCAATCTGCCTAGCGGAAAACTTTTCATAGAGCCGGTAAGCCTGAGTCACATGGTTGAAGCCCTGCGACATCATTGGCCGGATCTGACGATCACACAACGAGGCGACGGTGTCGTACATGCGGATGTGCGTGCACTCGAAAGTGTCCTCGCCAATCTGATTCAGAATGCAGTCAATCACGGTCATGCAACCCGCGTTAGTTTTGACGTCAATGAAGATCACCATGGGCGCCTGGGTGTGAAGGTTGCCGACAACGGACGTGGCTTTACCGGGAATTTCGATCAGCTTGGCAAGCTGTTTGTGAGGCATGCGCGAAACAGTGGGACGGGGGTGGGGCTTTATATTGCTCGGCAATTGCTGAAACGAATGAATAGCGCGCTCTCGTTTCATCCAGGTGACAGTGGCGGTTTTGTAGCCGAGTTAAGTTTTCCAGCCGCGCCTGCTAAAGGACGATTGCCGCAGACGGTGGGAGACGAGCTATGAAGCGTTTATTGCTCGTCGAGGATGATCGATCGCTCGGTGCAACTCTCTGCGAACGCTTGTCGCGTGAAAGCTATGAAGTGGCGTGGGTCGAAACCCAGCAGCGCGCCCTGAAGAAACTCGACGAAGGTCTGTGGGATCTCGTTATTCTCGACATCGGTCTACCCGATGGGTCCGGTTTCGATCTCGCGCGTCACATAAAAAACCAAACGCCGTTGCCTTTGATGTTCCTCACCGCACTTGGTACCGCTGAACACCGTCTGAAAGGCTTCGAGATCGGTGCTGAGGAATTCATTCCCAAGCCATTTCACCTGCGCGAGTTACTGCTCCGCGTCAAACACGTCCTGGAAAACCATTCCGTACGCCGTCGCATAAGCTGCAACGGCAGGTTGATCGAGTTGGATAGCCGCGCAATCGTGCAACCGGATGGACAGCGCGAATATCCGTCAGTGCACGACTTCGAGTTGTTGCAATTATTGATCACGAACACGCCGCGCGTGATTAGCCGCAACCAGATCGTTGATGTCGTTTGGGGAGAAGACAAACTTCCCAATCAACGCACTATCGACAACATGATAGTACGCCTGCGACAGACGCTGGGTGATACGAGCAGCAAGTACATTCGCTCAGTACGCGGTATTGGTTATCAATGGTGCGGTGACGCTGAGTGAGCCGTAGGTTTCGTTGAAGTTACATGCTAGCAACTGCATTAGACAATCAAATCGGGAGCGGGCGTTTTCGCAACGCGTTGTCCCGCACTCCCCAAACAACGCCGCCGATCTGGTTAATGCGCCAGGCGGGTCGCTATCACCGGCATTATCAAAACCTGCGCCGGCAACATTCCTTTATGGATTTGTGCAAGAGACCGGAGCTGGCTGCTGCAGTTGCTTTAGGGCCGGTGCTCGATTTCGACTTCGATGCCGCGATCTTGTTCAGCGATCTGCTGTTTCCCCTTGAAGCGTTGGGAATGGGCCTGGAGTATACCGATCGTGGTCCGGAACTGGGTTGGCGGCTTGACCAGCACAACTTCGCGCGCCTGCGTTCAGTAGCAGATGCCTGGCCGTACCTACTTTTCCAGGGCGAGGCCGTTGCAGCGACTCGCAATCTTTTGCCACAGGATCGCAGCCTGATCGGTTTCGTTGGCGGTCCGTGGACCCTTTTCGTCTATGCAGTGGCAGGCTCGCATCAACGCGCGCTGGCCGCTGCCAAAGAACTACCTCTGTTTGCACGCTTCTGCGAAACGCTAATTCCTTTGTTGGTGCGCAACATTGAACTTCAGCTTTCCAGTGGCGCGGAACTCGTAATGGTTTTTGACACGGCTGCGGGAAGCTTGCCAGCAGAGACTTTTGGATCCGAAGTCGTGCCTCAATTGGAAGTTCTGGCGGCGAAGTTTCCGTCACAGCTCGGATACTACTCAAAAGACACGCAACCCGCCCACTTGCGCCGGCCACTGTTTACCGAAGGCTCGTTGTCTGGTGTTGCTGTCGATCACAATTGGGATTTGCGTGAAGCCTTCGAACTCTTTCCTTATGGTTTTGTCCAGGGCAACTTCCATCCCGCACTCTTGCTGCTGGAGCCCGCAGACTTAAAGCGACTATTACTGGACTATCTCAAGCCGCTCGCCGCGAATGGTCGCGCCGGTTGGGTTTGCGGTTTGGGCCACGGCGTCATGCCCACCACGCCGGAAGAGAATGTGCGGTTATTCGTGAACACGGTTCGGGAGGTGTTGGGATGAGAGACTTGTTTGCTAAGTACGACGTCCCGGCGCCGCGCTATACCAGCTACCCCACCGTTCCTTTTTGGAGCGACACACCGACAACCCAGCAATGGCTCGAGCACCTGAACTCCGCCTGCGAGGACCAGACAGCAGCGTGGTCACTCTACCTGCATCTGCCGTTCTGCGAGTCGCTTTGCACCTTCTGCGCGTGCAACACCGTGATTACCCGAGATCATCGCCGTGAGGCAAAGTATGTTGAGTTGGTACTGAAGGAATGGAGCATTTACCTGAGCGAAGTCCCCGCCTTAAGAGACCGCCCGCTGCGTCAATTGCACCTCGGCGGCGGGACACCGACATTTTTCTCTGCGGACAATCTTCGGCGGATGCTCGAACCTCTTTTGGCCTACACGCAAATAGCGCCTGACCAATTTGAAGCTTCGCTTGAAGTGGATCCGCGGCACACAACGCGGGAACAGTTAGCGGCGTTGCGCGCGCTCAGGTTCACCCGCATCTCCCTTGGGGTGCAGGATTTCGATCCTGAAGTGCAAAGACTCGTGAATCGCGAGCAGCCTTACGAAATCACCAAGTCGATTACTGAAATTGCGCGAGAGCTCGGCTATGCATCGGTCAATTACGACTTGATCTACGGGCTGCCGCGCCAAACAGCGGACAGCTTCCGTAAGACCGTGCAGCAAACCATCGAGCTCCGCCCAGATCGCATTGCGCTCTACAGCTTTGCGCTTGTGCCCTGGATCAAGCCGGCGCAACGAAGCTATAGCGACGAGGATCTACCAAAGGCGGGTGAGAAGCGGGCGCTCTATGAACTGGCGCGTGAAATGTTTGCGAGTGCCGGTTATCTGGAGATCGGGATGGATCACTTTGCCCTGCCTCACGATGGCTTGGCTCAAGCGCGGCGCAAGGGAAACTTGCACCGCAACTTCATGGGCTACGCGGAGGCACGCACGCGCATCCTGCTCGGCTTGGGAGTCAGTGCAATCTCCGAGACCCCAACTTGCTTTCATCAAAATGAAAAAGCCTTTCCGGTTTACGAACGCCGGTTGGACCAGGGCGAGATTCCTACGCTCCGCGGCCATCTCCTTTCTGAAGAAGACCGCCACTTGCGCGAACAGATCCTCACTTTCATGACGAGGTTCGAGGTTGACTTGGAGGCGGAACAACGCGAGGAGGCGAACGTGTTTCTGGCACCTCTGATCAAGGACGGCCTGGTGGAACTACAGGAGAACAAATTAACTCTGACCGAGCAGGGCGAACCTTTCCTGCGAAATGCTTGCATGTTCTTTGACTATCGTCTGCGTCGTAGGCAGCCCGAGGCCCGTACGTTTTCGCAAGCACTCTGATTCGAAATCCAAGAACCCTCCCGGTAACAGATCCCACCGCTATCATGGGCACTATCAAAGTCGTTGGCGCCGGGTTCTCAGGTCTTATCACCGCATACTACTTGGTCAAAGCGGGTTGTAAAGTTCGCATCGTCGATAGCGCGTGTCGTGCCGGGGGAATGCTCAAGACAATCCGCACAGACCATGGTTTGGTCGAAACAGCAGCAAACGGAATTCGCAATTCAGCACGACTGGAAGCCCTCTGCGCAGAGATCGGAGTACCGCTGCAAGCTACGCGGCGAGAAGCTCGGGAACGCTTTATCTATCGCAATCGTCCGCGCCGCTGGCCGTTGGATTTCTCTGAGATGTTTCAGCTGGTTTTGAGGACGGCGACTAACGTGGGAAACCTGCGGCCGCAATCTTTTGAAAGCATCGCAGCGTGGGGAAAGCGCGTGCTTGGCGCCGGGGCTACGGATTATTTCCTGTCGCCGGCTTTGGGAGGAATTTACGCGGGGGATCCGCAGGCGCTGAGTGCCAGTTTGATCTTTCGCCGGGCGCGGCTTCCTCATGAGCTGCGTGCTGCGCCACCCGATCGTCCCAAGCCCAAGCTACGCGGCACGGTTGCGCCGCCCGCAGGAATGCAACAACTGATCGACGGGCTTTCCACTTATTTAGGACAAGCGGGCGTGGAGTTCAGTTTCAATCAAGCGGCGCGAGCGCAACCAGGTGAGGCGGCCGCCATCTGCACGTCGGCTCAGGGGGCAGCCGAGTATCTCAGCGACATCGCTCCTGAGCTTAGCCGGCAACTCGGAAAGATCGAGATGCTGCCCTTGGTGACGGCAACGTGTTTTTATTCGGTGCAACCCAAAAACCTCAGGGGCTTTGGTTGTTTGTTCCCTCGCGATCAGGGCTTTCGTGCGCTCGGAGTTCTTTTCAATTCGTTCATTTTCGAGGGCCGTGGTCCGAAACATTCGGAGACTTGGATTCTCGGGGGCGCACTCGATCGAGAGGTGTTGCAGTTGGATGACGACGCACTGCAGCAATGGATCGCCGCTGAGCGCCAACATTTGTATGGCCGGCATGACGAGGCGTTGGCTACTCACATAACACGCTGGCCCACAGCTTTGCCGCACTACTCAATTCAACTTGAACGCATTCTCACCACGCTTCCGTCGCTACCGCCGCAGATTGGGTTGGTGGGAAATTATCTTGGTCGGATCGGTTTGACCGGAATTATCGAGCGAGCCGCGGGGGTGGCAGGGAGCTTTAGGAACAAGGTATGAAACGAACTGGTGTCTTACTAATCAATTTGGGCACTCCAGATGAACCGTCACCGGAAGCCGTAGGGAGATTTCTACGCGAGTTTCTGATGGATGGTTTTGTTTTGGACATTCCCGCGGCGCTGCGATGGCCGCTCGTAAACGTGGCTATCGTCCCGCGTCGTCGAAAACAATCGGCGCTGCTATATCAAAAGATTCATTCGGACGACGGCGCGCCGCTTCTATTTCACACCAAACGCCTGGCCAATGAAGTTAGCGCGCAACTGTCGGCCACGGACGCTCAATATCTCGTGAAATTTGGGATGCGTTATGGCAATCCTTCGATTGCCTCAGTGTTGGCGGAGCTGTGCGCCGCGGACGTCGATCAGATATTAGTTCTGCCGTTGTATCCGCAGTATGCCGAGTCGAGTTTCGAAACCGCGGTTGTTGAGACTAAGAAGCGGGCCCGCGAACTTGGCTGTGCTCACAAGCTTGTTTTTCTTCCGCCGTTTTATGCCGACCCGCACTTCATTAATGCCTGCGCTCAACGTGTGACTGATCATCTTAGTGAATACTCGCCAGACCACATCCTCTTCAGTTTCCACGGCGTGCCGGTGCGTCACATAAAACGACTTGATCAATCGCAGTTACATTGCGTCATCAAACCAAACTGTTGTGATGAGATTGCCGCCGTCAATCAAAACTGTTATCGCGCGCAGTGCTTCTCTTCGGCGAATGCGATCAGAGAGCAAGTCGGGTTGAGTGAGCAGTTTTGTACCACGTCGTTCCAGTCGCGCTTCGGACGTACGGAGTGGGTCGGGCCGGCCACGGACGAAGTGCTGCGGAATCTGGCTCGCAACGGCGTCAGAAGGGTTGCGGTGTTCTGTCCGTCGTTCGTTGCCGATTGTCTTGAGACGCTGGAAGAGATTGCTATACGCGGAAACGAGACCTTTTTAGAAGCAGGTGGGGAAGAGTTGAAATTGATTCCTTCACTGAATACTCACCCAGTCTGGGTTGCCGCCGTTGCAGGTTGGATTCTTGAGGCCAGCGCACGATCATCGTGCTAGCGCCCACCGCCGACTTGGCTTTGACAAAAAGTTCCGAATGCAGTCCCGCGACAGCGGCACGACTGATAATATCCCAGCACTTCAGTGCTGGGATAACACGTACGTTTCGACTGAGTCCGCGAAGCGGACGACTGAGATTCTTCAGTAATTCAGCCGTCCGTTTCACGGACTGGAGACCTTTTGGACTCGCTATCCCAGCACTGAAGTGCTGGGCTATTATCAGTCGTCGGCTTCGCCGACTTAAGCGGAACTTTTTGTGCAGAGGCACCACCGCCTCATCCTGATCGCAGCTCACCCATTCGACACCTTCATGGCCTGCCTGACGGGAAGTTCGCTTATTGGAAGTCTGCTTCAATACTCTGCAAACGCATCATCGGGATAGCAATACAACCAGCGCTCGCCCGGCTCGGCCGAGGCGATTACTGGGTGGCCACTCGCGTTCGCGTGCTTCGTGGCGTGTCGATTAGGAGAGTCGTCGCAGCACAGCGTGGTGCCACATGTCTGGCAAGTGCGCAGGTGCATCCAGCGCGCACCAATCTTCACACATTCTTCGCATACCCGTCGTTGCGGATGTTTGATGTTCGCGATCGCAGTGATATGAGCGCATGTTTCGCCAGGCCTGAATATGTCCTCTAATGATCTAAACGCCGCTCGTTCTAATCAGTTGTACCGCGAGATGATGCACCACTCCCCGCCTGATGAAACTGAATGGAGGAAACCGAGTCAGCGACAATAAGCGTCGATGGACTTCTAATTCTGTTGCCGGCGTAGTCCCCAGGTCGCTGCGAAAAGAGCAAGCAGCGTACAGCCTAAGACCACCACTAAATGTTTCCATAGCTGAGCGGAAACAGTTCCGGCCAACGACAATTTCAGCGCCTCGACAAAATAGTAAGTCGGAATCAAACGCGACGCGGTCTCCAGCGTTGCCGACAGGCCAGGCATGGGGAAGCTCGGCGCCAACAGGACCATGAGCACCAGGCTGGCCCAGGTGTTGACTTGCATGGTGTTCTGAAAAAGGCTTCCCATAAACAATCCAATTGCGACAACAAAGACTAGTCCTGATAGAAGAGTCAGCAGCGTCAGCGGCCAGTTTCCGATCAGCTTATGATTGATAGCCAAAAGCACGCCCGCAATCAGCAGGCTATAGACCACACCTGTCAAAGCCTTTCCCGCCACTATCTCAGTCAGACTTGCAGGCGAGGTTAGCAAGAAATCCAGAGTATGTTTTTCCTTCTCTTCCACCAGCAGCAAAGGCACCACCAGCGCGCCACTCATGCCAAAAGTTATCAACAAGAGCAACGGGAAAAGCATCTGGTTGAGATTAAAGCCAACCTTTGGCTTAGCACCCTCTTCCTTGCCGACATCGATCCAGGCCAGTCGAGCAGGAATTGGCTTCACCAAAGCCAGGACCTGCCGTTCCATCAGCTGCCTGAAGGCGGCTTGTTGAATGTCATTATTCTTATTGTTCACGTAGACGGTCAGCTCAGGCTGTTTCCCGGCCGCTACCTCTACATCGAAGGTGGACGGTATCGCCAGACCTCCGACTGCTTTGGTTTTCTCAACTTCGCTTGCTACTCCTTCAGCCGAACCAGCTTGGATGAAATTTATCTGCGGCAACAAGCGCAATTCAGAAACGAGTTGGGAGTCGCCCGGGTCATGCACCACTAAGGTCATGGTGCTCAGGCTATTGAGACCAGGGGTCAGGACCCGAAAGAGTAGTGCTACAAACAAGGGCGTCAGTAAGGCAACCAGGAGGTAGCGATTCCTCACCGCATCCACAATATCCTTCCGCGTAATTGCCGCCACGACTCCGAGGCTCATTCCGACAGCCTCCTTCCCGTTATCTGGATGAAGACTTCATCAAGAGTGGCTTCGGCTGAGTGCAGCGTTCGAATTTGGCCGGAGGTTACCAGCTGCTCCAGTCTCGCTCCGGCATCAAGATCATCAAGAGGGATGGTCAGTGTTTGGCCATCAGCAAGTCTGACGGCTAGAGATTTTTGGCCGTGGGCCACTTTCAGATTGTCGGGTGTATCCAGGGCGACGATCCGTCCCTCGCTTATGAAAGCTACGCGACCGCAAAGCTGGTCCGCTTCCTCCATGTAGTGAGTGGTGAGGAAGACCGTTACACCCCGGTGAGAAAGTTCGAGGATCAGGCGACGAATGTCACGCCCAACTACGGGATCCAATCCTCGGGTGGGTTCGTCAAGGAAAACTATCTGTGGACGATGGAGTAGCGCCCGCGCGATAAGCAGCCGCTGCTTCATGCCATTGGAATAATTCTGGACGTTATCCTGGGCTCGCTCAAGCAGGCCGACTTGATCCAACGCCTCGTCGACCCGCTTACTACCGGTATTGTAGAGGCGTGCCGCAAAAGCCAAATTCTCTCTGCCGGACATACGTTCGTAGAGATTTTGATTCTCGGAAACAACTCCGATGAGCGGTTTGAGGCGTTGCTGCTCTGTGACCACGTCACAACCGGCGACTTGTGCATGCCCTGCGCTAGGTCGCAGCTGGCCGGTTAACATTCGGATTGAAGTTGTCTTGCCTGCACCGTTGTGGCCCAGGAAACCGAATATCTCACCTGCCTCAACTGTAAAGGAGATGTTGTCTACCGCTCGCAGATTTTTGAATGTACGGGAAAGTCCCGTAACCTCGATTGCCTTCATCTGTAGGTCCCAGGCAGTTCGCGCGCGGATGTTAGATCGCAATCAAGCTTCTGACGCAGGACTGCTTAATAGGTACGCACGGCGGGAAACTTTGTTGCGCTCTGCTAGAATTAAGATCAATAGTCAATTGAAGTCAAAAAGGCAGCGGGGGGCAAGCCCACCTTCCCGACTGCGAGTGCTCGGCATTGTCGCAATTCAGCGCAACAACTCAGGCCAGTGCCATTACCCGCCTTATTTTCGCAGTTTCGTGGCTGATGATAGAATCGAACAGCAGCAGAAAGTCCAGCGACCGTAGGATTACATGACTGAAGAGCAGCAAGTCTTCCTTGAACACATTCAAAAGAAGGGCCTGAAGCGTACCTCTCAACGCGACCTCATTCTCGATGTTTTTCTTCGCACAGAAGAACACCTTTCCAGTGAAGATCTCTACCGTTTAGTCACGAAGGAGGATCCTACCGTCGGCCAAACGACGGTCTATCGCACATTGAAGCTCCTTACCGAAGCCGGACTCGCGCGCGAGGTTCGCTTTGGGGACGGTCGCGCTCACTACGAGCACAATTACAAACATCAACATCACGACCATATGATTTGCTCTTCGTGCGGAAAGATTATCGAATTCTTCTCCGCCGAATTGGAAGCGATTCAGGATGCGATGGCGGCGAAACACAAGTTTGAGGCGCAGCAACATCTGCTAAGGATCATTGGTCTTTGCGCTGAATGCCGCCGTGCCAATCGCCAGGCCACCAAAGGCAATTCAGCGCCGGAACGCTCCAAATTATTATCCGTCCGCGGGGCCAAGTAACGTTTCAGTAATAGACCAGATGAAGCTAACCAATCGCGCCGGGGTGACAGTCTGTCTGGCGCTAGTCCCACTGTTTTTCCTCGCTTGTCCTCGCAGTGAGCCGCCGCCGCAGCCACCGCGCGTCGTAGTCTCTGAGCGTTCCTCGACTACGCCTACGCCGGCGCCTCTAGCGATCGCATTCAATGGCGAGCGTGCGTTGCAGCATGTGCGCAAGCAGGTTGAGATCGGCCCGCGCCCGCCCGGCTCTCCTGAGCTGGCGAAGACACGCGAGTACATCATCACTGAATTGAAGTCGGCAGGCGCGGTGGTTTCTACTGACGAGTTCACACCTGCCACTCCTCAAGGTGAAAAAAAGATGGCGAACATCATCGCGGAGATTCGCGGTGAGTCGAAAGATGTGATCATCATTGCCAGCCACTACGACGCGAAATATTTCAAAGATATGCGCTTTGTCGGCGCTAACGATCCCGGAGCCTCAGTGGGAACTTTGCTTGAGCTCGCGCGCGTACTCGCGGGAACAAAACCAAAGTTGACTTACTGGCTGGTTTTCTTTGACGGTGAAGAAGCGTTCTGTGAGAACTGGGATGATTGCGGCAAGCCCGATGCGCCTGATAACACTTATGGCAGTCGTCACTTCGTGAACCAAATGCGCAGCCGAAACGAGCTGGAGCGAGTGCGGGCTCTGATCCTGCTCGATATGATGGGATACAAGGAGCTGGAGCTCGGTCGCGACACGATCAGCACTAAGTGGCTCCAGGACATTATCTGGCAAACCGCGCGCGAATTGGGTTATAGCAAATACTTCGTCGATCGTCCCGAGGGAGTTGGCGGCGACGATCACGAACCGTTTTTACGCGCCGGCATTCCTGCAGTCGATGTGATTCAGCTTAACGGGTACCCCTACTGGCACCGCGCGGACGATACGCTCGACAAAGTTTCGGCGCAGAGTATGAAAATTGTTGGTGACGTCGTGTCGGCGAGCCTGCCGCGGATCGAGCAGCGTTTGTTGAGTAAGCAGAAGCGTTGAGATGAAAAGAATAGCTGTCATTCCCGGTGACGGGATCGGACCAGAAGTAATTCGCGAAGCAGTTAAAGTTCTTGAGCACCTTCGCGGATCACGCAACGTTGATCTTGAACTGGTAGATTTCGACTGGGGCGCCAAAAGATTCCTGCGGGACGGTGTCACCTTGCCCGAGGGCGCACTACAGATGTTAAGCGAGGAATTTCAGGCAATCCTCGCTGGCGCCTTTGGCGATCCGCGCGTGCCTTCGAATCAACACGCCGAAGATATTCTGCTCGGCATGCGACGCGGACTCGATCTCTACATCAATCTTCGGCCTGTGCGTTTGCTCGACGCGCGTTTAACTCCCCTCCGAGATCGAAAAGCAGAAGAGATCGATTTTGTAGTCTTTCGCGAAAACACTGAGGGCGCATATTGCGGCGCCGGAGGTTTTCTCAAGAAGAATACCGTCGACGAAATTGCCACGCAGGAAGAGTTAAATACCCGGCGCGGCGTGGAACGGATCATCGTGGCGGCGTTTGAGTATGCCCGAGCCAACGGGCGCAAGCGCGTGACTATGGCAGACAAGTCGAATGTGCAGCGCTTCGGTGGAGACTTGTGGCAGCGGGTTTTCAAAGAAGTCTCAGAGCGCTATCCGGCAATTGAAGCGAACCACCAATATGTCGACGCTATGGCGATGTTCATGGTCGCAAATCCAGCTCAATACGATGTGATAGTCAGCAACAATCTTTTCGGTGACATTCTTACGGATCTCGGCGCCGCAATTCAGGGCGGACTGGGACTGGCGGCTTCGGGAAATATTCATCCCGGCAAAGTTTCCTTGTTCGAACCAGTTCATGGCAGCGCACCGCCACTTGCGGGCAAGGGAGTCGCTAATCCCATCGGCGCGATTCTCACTGTGGCGATGATGTTGGAATACCTCGGTTTCAAAGAGGCGAGCAAAGCCGTCGAAGCAGCGGTGCGCGAAGCAGTTGTTGCTAATGAAACGACGAAGGATATTGGTGGTGCATTGTCAACTGAACAAGCAGGCGCGGCGATTCGCGAAAGATTGACGAGAGAATGAACGGTCCGGGCTGTGCCGTCTCCCGTGCGGTGAGGTAAGCCTTAGCGCAGCGGTTGGACGGCAAGCCGCTAGGCAAAGGTCAAGCTCAACGCTCAAGTTGAAAGCCAAAGACCAAGACCAAAACCAAAGACCAAAGACCAAAGACCAAAGACCCAAGACCATCCTTGCTGCAACCCACACTGACAGCCGAAATCATCGCCATCGGTTCGGAGTTACTCCATCCGGACCGCACGGACACCAATAGTCTCTGGCTCACCGAAAAACTCAACAGCATCGGCATCGAAGTAAAACTAACAACAATTGTCGGCGACGATGACGCGCGTTTGGAGGAGGCAATTCGCGACGCAGTAAAGCGTTCGAAAGTCGTGATCACGACGGGCGGGCTGGGGCCGACTGAGGATGACATCACTCGGAAGATTGCGGCGCGTGCACTCGGCCGTCGGCTCCAACTAAATGAAACCGTGCTTGAGGAGATTCGCAAACGTTTCGCTGCGTTCGGGCGGCCCATGCCGGAACGCAACTCCCGTCAGGCAATGGTGATCGATGGCGCCGAGGTTCTTGATAATCCGAACGGTTCAGCACCCGGCTTGTTTCTCGAACATGAAGGCACAGCGGTCGCGCTCCTGCCAGGCCCACCAAGGGAAATGCGTCCGATGTTTGAAAGCCAGGTGCTGCCGCGATTGGTAGAAAGAGCAGGTGCTGTGCGCGTCGTGCGTCGTTTGATGCGTGTTGCCGGTTTGGGGGAGTCGGCGGTGGACGAAAAGATCGCTCCTATCTACACGCAATACGAGAATCCGCAAACCACAATCCTCTTCAACAAAAGCGAAATCGAAATTCACCTGACTGCGCGCGCGCGAACCGAAGCCGAGGCTGAGCATTTGCTAGACGATCTTTCAGGGCGTTTGGAAGAAGCGTTGGGTCACTCCGTTTTTTCCTTTCGTGGAGAATTGATGGAAGAGATCGTGGGTATGCGGCTTTCAGTGACTGGTTACACGCTTGCCGTAGCTGAAAGTTGTACTGGCGGTTTAATCGCGCAACGATTAACTGAAGTCCCGGGCGCTTCGAAGTATTTCATGGAAGGTGTGGTGACTTATTCAAACGAAGCGAAGATTCGCGCCTTAGGTGTTGGTAAGAGTCTGTTGCGCAAACATGGCGCGGTGAGCGCCGAGGTTTCTGAAGCGATGGCTCGCGGAATTCGCGAGCGAGCAGGAACGGATTTCGGACTATCAGTGACTGGGATTGCCGGGCCGGAGGGAGGCAGCGAAGAGAAACCCGTTGGCCTGGTCTTCATCGGTCTCGCGAGTGACGCGTTGACTGAACATCGCCGCATGATACTTCCGGGTGATCGTCATTTGATCCGCTGGCGTGCTTCGCAAGCAGCGTTGGATTTGTTACGAAGAAGATTGATCTGAGGTAGCTGAAGCGGATTAGTAACATTCACACCGGGCTTCAGCCCGGTGTGAGCATTTATGGAATCCCTGAACCGTTTCAACGGTTTCGCATGCGAAGATGTCCGAGAAACCGTTAAAACGGTTCGAGAGTTAAACGCGACTCACGTCCACCGGGCTGAAGCCACGGTGTGAATGAAAATTAACTAAGCATCTTAACGACTTGCTACCCATAGCCATCCTGGTTCTCGCCTACCTGCTCGGCTCCATACCGTTCGGCTATCTGATCGTGCGAGCGCGAGCCGGTGCAGATATTCGTGAAACCGGATCGGGCGGCACAGGCGCAACTAACGTTTCGCGCCGGGCGGGAAAAGGTGCTGGCGTTTTGACCCTTATACTCGACGCGTTGAAAGGTGTCTTAGCGATCTTGATTGGCAGACTGATTCTCGGTGAATCATCCTGGCTAATTGCTGGCGCTGCAATTCTCGTGATCGTCGGACACATGTTCCCGATCTGGCTGGGATTTCGTGGCGGTAAAGGAGTAGCTACCGGCGTGGGGGTTTTTCTGGTTCTTGCTCCTTTTGCTGTCGTGGCGGCGGGAGTGATCTTCCTGGCGATCGTGACTCTAACGCGCTACGTGTCCCTGGGATCGATTACGGCAGCGGCGACCATTCCCCTATTTGTTTGGTTGCAACAGGGGTTGATAAGCCCTGTGAGCAACCTCTGGGCAACGATGTGCGCCGCTGTTGTCGGGGCCTCGCTGATCATTTTTGCGCATCGCGACAACATTCGCCGTCTGCGGCGCGGCACAGAGAGCAAGTTTAGTTGAATGATGAAACGGATTGCGGTCATCGGCGCGGGGAGTTGGGGCACGGCACTGGGTATCGTCGCTGCTCGATCGGGTCATGAGGTGAAGTTTTGGTCACGCAACATTACGGTCGTAAATTCAATCAACCGCAATCGCGTGAATTCAATGTATTTGCCGGGCGTTGCAATTCCTGACGGTGTAATTGCCAGCGAAGATATCGCTGAAGTCCTAACCGAATCAGAGATAGTCGTGATAGCAACGCCATCCCATGCGACTCGAGCTGTACTGGAATCGATGTCGGGTGCCGTACCAGAAGGTGCAATCCTGGTCAGTGCCACTAAAGGCATCGAGATCGAAACAGGCAAACGCATTTCGCAGTTGGTAGCCGAGATAATGGGCGAATCGCTCACGGACCGTTTTGTTTGCTTGTCCGGACCATCTTTTGCCAAAGAGGTTGTGGCACAACACCCAACTGCCATCGTCGCAGCCAGCTTCAACATAAAAGCGGCTTCAACGGTACAATCAGCATTAAGTACTGAATATCTGCGCATCTACACGAATGAGGACGTCATAGGTACTGAGCTGGGCGGGTCGGTAAAGAATGTTATGGCCATTGCCGCCGGAATGGTTGCCGGCCTCGGATTCGGTGCGAACAGTGTCGCGGCGCTGATTACGCGCGGATTGGCAGAAATGTCGCGCCTGGTCCTGGCGGAAGGCGGCAAGTTGGAAACGATGATGGGTCTGGCGGGACTTGGCGATTTGGTTCTGACTTGCACGGGCAGTCTTTCGCGTAACCGTTTCGTGGGACAGGAACTAGGGAAGGGACGAGCGCTCGCAGAAATTACTGCGGGAATGCGTGAAGTCGCCGAAGGAGTAAAAA
>DASSCX010000142.1:0-8584 GCA_035697425.1 Pyrinomonadaceae bacterium
CCCGGACTTCGGATGACTACTCCAGAGAATGTGCCTGAGGAAAAGGGTCGGATTCTGGCGTTGGACCTGGGTCAAAAGCGGGTCGGCGTTGCCATTTGCGACGAACTCTTGATCTCAATTACCAGGCTTAACCCAATCCTCCGTACGAATTGGAAACATTTGCTGGCTAACGTAGCTCAGCTTATTCAGCAGCACGACGTCAAAACCCTTGTAATCGGTCTTCCTTTGAGTTTGGATGGAACTACGGCTTCGGCCGCCGTGGCGACAAGTCAGACTGCGGGAAACTTTGCACGGTCACTTTCGATACCAGTTTTTTTGCAGGACGAACGCCTGACTTCCGTGGCCGCTGCCGAGCAACTGCGGGAGGCCGGCCATAATCCCACGGAGGTGGAGCAACTAATCGACAGTGAGGCGGCTGCTATCATCCTGGCCGACTTTCTTGGCTCCCAAACGAAAACCCTGGTTTCTCCGGGCGAATCGGATTGACGCCGCATCCTTCTAACTGATCCTGATGAGTATTAAAAGAATCGCGCTAATCTTGCTTGCCGTAGTGGTATTAGCCGGCGGCGCTTTTTCCTTTTGGATTTATCGCAGCTTGCACCAGCCTGTAGTTCATACCCAGAGCGGCAAATTCATCGAGATCGCTCGCGGCACTGCCCCGGGTGCGGTGATTAGAAAGCTAACCCAGGAAGGAATAGTCAAAAACGAGTGGCCCGTGCTGGTTTATTTAAAACTAACTGGGACCGGGGCAGGCTTTCGCGCCGGCGAATATGATTTCCCTTCGCCCGTAACGCCACTCCAAGTGATCGCAAAACTGCAAACCGGACAACAGCGGCTTTTGCGGTTGACCGTTGTGGAAGGGTGGACGCGTTGGGAAATTGCCGCGGCGATGACGCGGATCCCTGAACTTAAACTTCCAGACTCTGATAGCGCGCTTCAACTGATGAATGACACTGCGCTGATAAAAGATATCGATCCTACAGCTGACAATCTCGAAGGGTATCTCTACCCGGCGACTTACGAATTCCCTCGGGATACGACGGCCAGCGACTTGATCGCACTGATGGTTAAGCGTTTTCGGGAAGAGTGGACGCCGTCCCGAGCAAGCGATGCGAAAGAGCTCGGTCTGACTCCGCGCCAGGTTGTCACCACGGCATCGCTAATTGAAACGGAAGCAAAGCTACCTGAAGAGCGCCCGGTAATCGCGGCAGTGATCTATAACCGTCTCAAAATAGGAATGCCGCTGGGCGTAGATTCCAGCGTGATTTATGCAACCAAGCTTGCAGGTAAGTGGCGGAATGATGGAAAGGTCTATCAAAGTTATCTTGACCGGCGTTCACCGTACAACACTCGACTCTATGCAGGCCTGCCGCCCGGACCGATTGCCTCTCCCGGTGAAAGTTCATTGTCGGCAGCTTTGAACCCGCAGCCGGTTGATTACCTTTACTACGTGCGGGAACCGAGCCGCGATGATGGTGCGCATAACTTCTACACCAGCGAAAGCGATTTTCAGCGGGGCGTGAATGCGCTGCGCGACTGGGAACGACAGCGGGATTTGGAGAGTGCCCCAAAGTCGTCTCAGTGAAGAGCGACCAATTTGCGGATTTCCGCTTGACACCTTTGGGCACTCGCCAATTTTCAATCGCCAATCGTCAATCCCCAAATTAGAGACTACCTTGAAAATAGTGGAACGTTACTCTATTCTCGACTTACAACCCCTGGCCGGTTCGCGACCTAAAGAAGGTGTAATCATGATCAGAGTTTTAGGAATTGTCTTAGTGATTTTCAGTTTGACTTTGGTGGCTCTTGCGCAGGGCAAGGGAGTCGACAAGTCAGGAGAGCGCGTGCGTGACACAGGCGCGAGCCGCGCTCCCGCAATTAATGGCAGCAAGACGGATGTTGGGAGCGGTCGCGGAATTGATTGGGGTAAAGATCGAACTCCTGAAATTCCACCGATACCCAATCCCTATCGCTTGCCGGCCAGGCGCGACGTGATTATGAAAGCCGTCGCAGACGTGATGCGCGATCGGAAATTGATTCTTGACGAGACCGCTTCGAAGCCAGACGACGGAATCCTCGTCAGTCAACCCTACACCTTCATCAAAGGTGCTGTTGTATCGCAGGCTGAACTGAGCAGATATGCCGATGCGCCAAGTTCCGACACGCGCGGCTGGACGCGGGGTCGTTACACGTTGACTGTGGAGGTGCAGCCAATCGATGGCGCTAGTGCAAACGTGGCGGTCAACGCGCGCGTCGAAGGGCGAACGGATGGTGCTACAGGAGCTGAGTGGGAAACCCTTCCGAGTACGGGACTCGCTGAGGAAGAGTTTCTCGCGGCTCTGATCGCCGCCGTTACAGGTTCGGCCCCGCCGGGACGGACACTCCAGTAACATGACAAGCTACACTTAAAGTAATGCCTTAGCTTCAGTAGTAATTAATGAATGATGTTGACTGATTCTATAGATTCCGAGCTGTTGCACGAAGAGAGAACGTCTTTTGGTCGCAAGCTAATTGCAGGCCTCCTCGCACTCGTGTTCACCGCCGCGGTGTTCGCCGGTTACGTTTATTTTCGAAACCGCCATTTGAAGCAAAGCCTCGCGGAGACCCAACCGAAACAAGCAATGACGAATGTTCCTAAGGGCCCAGTTAGAGCTCATATCCTTATGGACGAGGCGCTTCTCAAAGGCGGCCAAACAATCATCGGCGGCACGGTGAAGAACATTTCGCAGGAGAATCTTTCCGGTTTGGCCGTGGATCTTGAACTCAAAAGACGGACTGGCGGCACTTCCGAGCGCATGACGGCTCCGCTCACTCCCGCGCAGCTTGGACCAAATCAGGAAGGTCGCTACACCCTGAAGCTCCCGGCGCAACAGTTTAGTGCCGTTCGCCTCGTTAGCTTAACGGGCGAGCCAAACGCGACACAGCTGGCGTTCACTACGGGCGTCGGTCAGAAACGTCCGCTTGAGAAGATCGAACCGAAGGTGGTAGTAGTCCCGCGGCCGCCGTCGAAGGGGGGTGAGTTTCTCAACTCGCCGGAGAACCCCGCGCGCATCCCTTAGCCAGGTAACCTAAACAAGCTTCTTAGCTGACGGCTCGATGGATGCCTGCCTTTTCAAGTTCTTGATGAGAAGTCGGCACGGCGATATTTAATGTAGTTAGTAAGCTAGGTGTCGGATCTCGAGGCTGTAGGTTTGAGGCTTGCTCAGTCAGTCTTCGCCTTTATACAACCATTCGCGGTGGGAATCCGTCAGAGAATCAGGCTTAGCTTCCCTTAGTCAGCTTTGCCCAGGTCGTTTTTAATGTCCCGAGTAATTCAACTAGGAGTTCGCTTCCTGAGCCTGACGGCCTTGCTGCTGCTTGGTCAGTCGACCCTGAAAGCGCAGGTGGTGCGCCCGCCCACACCCCCTACTTCAATGACGGCGGACAAAAGCAGGCCTGATTCGGAAGAACAGGCTCCAACGGATATTGAGTACGAAATGCGGGCTAAACGTGCGATCAAGTATGCCGAAAAAGAGCATCAGGAGAACCTTACGCGCGCGCGCGAAGCTTCAGAACTGGGAAACGCAGTAGCCGCAGCCTTCAAGCAAAAGAGATCGCTTGGCTCGGCGGATCTAAAGAAACTCGAGAAACTTGAAAAGATCACTAAAAAGATTAGGAACGAAGCTGGAGCTTCTGACGACGAGTTTGAACTTGAGCAGAAGCCACAGGATCTGGCCGAGGCGGTCGAAAGTATGGCGAAGGTTTCATCTTCCTTAAGCGAAAAGATTCTCAAGACTCCACGGCGCGTCGTCTCCGCGGCAATAATTGAAGAGTCTAATGTTTTACTTGAGCTAATACGCATCGTCCGTACCTATGTTCCACGGTGAACAGTTAATGTCACGACTCAGCTTCAGAGCTTGCTGTCACTTCGCTACTCGCCTTCTCCTTGTAATTAGTCTCGCCCTTTCCGTTTTCCACTCTGCCCAAGCGCAGGAGGATGAGGTTGTTCGCGTCGACACCGACCTGGTAGTCCTGAACATTACGGTGCTTGATAAGAATGGGCAGTATGTTCCCGGATTGAAACTGGCAGACTTCAAAGTTTTTGAAGAAGGTCGCGAGGTCCCGATCAAACTCATCTCCAGTTTTGGCGCGCACGAGTCGCCCTTTGCTTCTGTGATTCTCCTCGACACTTCAGGAAGCATGGAGAGTCGCATGTCGCTCGGCCGTTCGGCGGCGATTCGTTTTCTTGACGGGCTGCGTCCGGAAGACGTAGCAGCGGTTTATAATTTTGATTACCGCGTCGAACAGGTGCAGGACTTTTCCTCGGCGAGAGATCTTGCTCCGATGGCTTTCGGGCTGCGGGCGAAAGGGATGACCGCTCTTTACGATGCGATCATTCGAGC
The DNA here is from genome assembly GCA_035697425.1 of Pyrinomonadaceae bacterium. Lineage (GTDB taxonomy): Bacteria > Acidobacteriota > Blastocatellia > Pyrinomonadales > Pyrinomonadaceae > PSRF01. The sequence continues at coordinate 4,383 of DASSCX010000142.1, forward strand.
TGCGGAATCTCTTTCAAGCAGACAGGAACCGCGCAAAGCAATCGTTATCCTCTCAGATGGAATGGACACAAAAAGCAAAGCCTCGTCAGGAAAGGCATTGGACGCCGCAATGGCAATCGGCGCTGGGATCTATGCAGTGGATATGTCGGCGAGTGAAGTCGGTTCAACAAACAACCAGCAGACTGCGGCGCTGCTAAAGAATTTTGCGGATAAGACTGGTGGCCGTTTCATCGCAACTCCCGGTGGTCCAGCGCTGCGCGATGCTTTTGCGAGTATCGCCCAGGAACTGGGACACCAATACACAATTGCCTTCCGCCCACCGAATCAAACGCGCGACGGTCGTTGGCGCTCGCTTGACGTAAAACTCTCACGCCCCGAACTCACAGTTCGCACTCGCAAGGGCTATCGCGCCCCCAAGCGTTAAACGCGCTACGGGAGCTGGCTTAATAACTAAATTGTTTTTTTCGTTTTGAGTTTGTCTCGATGACGTTCGAACGCAAGTTCGATCAGTTTCTCCAGCAGGCGGGGAAACGTCAGGCCTGAGGCGGCCCACATCTTTGGGTAACCAGAGACTTCGGTGAGGCCTGGCAAAGTATTCAGTTCGTTCACCAGCAATTCTTTGGTATCGCGCGTGAGAAAAAAATCCACGCGTGCCAGACCTGCTCCATCAACCGACTGAAACGCCTTTTTTGCGAGACGCTGAATCTTTGCGCTCAAGGCTTTTGACACGGGCGCCGGCACAACGAATTGCACGTGACCAGTGCTGGCGTACTTTTCAGTGTAATCCAAAAAGCGAGCCGCTTCGTCGTAGACGACATACTCACCGGGAAGGCTGGCTTCTGGCTGGTCATTGCCCAGAACAGCGCATTCAAGCTCGCGAGCGTTAACCAATTCCTCGACTATTACTTTGCGATCATATTCCGCAGCCAGATCAATGGCTTTGACTAGCGAAGGTCTGTCGGCAGCTTTTGAAATACCTACCGACGATCCGAGATTGGCGGGCTTAACAAAGCAGGGAAAGCCGATTTCGCGAACGACTCTGTGCAGAACCTTCGGCTGCTCTTTTTGCCATTCCGAGCGCAGGAACCAAACATACTTGCAAAGCGGCAAACCGGCCTGCGCAAACAACATTTTCATTGCGACTTTGTCCATGCCGCACGCGGAAGCAACGACGCCACAGCCCACGTAAGGAATATCGGCCATCTCCAGAAGACCCTGTAACGTTCCATCTTCGCCGTATGGCCCATGAAGCACAGGAAAAACTACGTCGAGGGTTTGGGACGCTGATTCCCTTTCAGTAGGAGTAAGTTTGGTGAGGCCCTGATGAGAAGGATCACCGAGGATGGCTACGTCGCCGGAATGGTTCGCGACAATGTTGCTGGAGAGTCGAGCTTTGGCACTGCCCGGAAGTAGGGCCGCGGCGGCAGCAGGCGCGAGCCACTTCCCTTCCTTCGTTATAGCAATCGGAATTACTTCGTACTTCTTTTGATCGATCGCTTCGATAACTGCGGTCGCAGAACGAATCGAAATCTCATGCTCACCCGATCGCCCGCCGAAAACGACGCCAACTCGGAGTTTGTTTGCCAACTTCCCTGCTCCGTTCTCTAGAGAATTGTCTTGCCGAGCGCCGAGAGAATTAACTCGACACCCAATTCGGCAGTCTTGTTGTTGATGTCGAGCGCGGTATTGATTTCGACAATTTCCAGTGAACACATGCCACCGGCTTCCGCAATTTTCTCGAGCGCTAAATGCGACTCGCGATAAGTTAATCCACCGCGCACTAGCGTCCCGGAACCCGGAGCGTCTGTCGGATCCAGGGCGTCCACATCAAAAGTTACGGCATAGCCACCGGACGCCCGCGAAGCAATCGCGATCGCTTCGTCCATGCACGCGCTCATCCCCCGCTCATCGATTTCTCGCATCGTGAAAAAGCGCATTCCGAGTTTGCGAATCAGCTCACGTTCGCCACGGTCAATATCGCGTGCGCCTACATGAGCGCAGAACCTGGGATCCAACTTCGGCGCGAAACCTCCGATTTGCGTCAGCGCGGGAGCACCGTACCCAAGCAGCGCAGAGAGCGGCATGCCATGGATGTTTCCCGACGGCGTGGTTTCCGGCACATTCATATCAGCATGCGCGTCAAACCAAATAAGTCCGAGAGTCTGTTTGAGCTCGCGACAATGTGCGGCGACTCCCGAGATTGAACCGATAGCAATCGAGTGGTCGCCACCAAGAATAATGGGGAGTTCGCCAGCTTGAAGAATCGCCTGAACTTCCGCTGCGACCTGCTCACACGCCTTACTAATTTCCGAAAGATACTTAAGCTTATCGCTGGGGTGAGCCTGGGTACGCGGGCGTTCGAGGTGCAGGTCACCTTTGTCGCTAACCTCATAACCGAGTTGAGCGATTCGTTCATTAAGCCGAGCCACGCGCAGAGCTGCAGGTCCCATGTCTACACCCGCCATCCCGGCGCCATAACTGAGCGGCACACCAAGAATACCCACCTTTCGATTAGGCTTGAGATCGGTCGTGCTCTGTGCCAGTTCTCCCGATGTCACCGTCAGATTTTCCATAATGTTTTGCGTTAGCCCCGCTTCAGACCTCAGGAGAAACTTTAACCGCCGAGATTGAGGTTGAATCCACCGCCGCCCCCGCCCTGAGTCGGGAAGAATGGTTTCAGCAGGCCGGCCAGCGCCGCTAGATTCCGCGTCTGGATTAGCAACTCTCCGGGGCCGGTAAATTCGGCAACGATACCCTCCCCGCTCATCATACTGCGAAAGAACCCGGCGGCGGCCTTCCGCAATGTGTATTGGGTCGTACCCTCCCAGGCCACGAGGTGCCCGGTATCGACAACGTAACGCTCTCCCGCACCCAGTAGCTTGCGATGGATGGCACCAAATGACGACACCAGGAGCAAGCCCTGCCCCTGCACGAGGAGCACGAACAATCCTTCTCCGCCAAAAAACGATTTGGCACCGCCCCATTTTGTGTCCACGTTAAGACTCGAGTCACCGGCAAGGTAGGAACTCGACTGCACAAAGAAGGACTGGTTAGTCATCTCGATTGCAGCGATATCACCCGGTGCCCCCGGTGCGAACGTTACTTCGCCCGGGCCACCGCGGGCTGTGAACGTCGATATGAATGCTGACTCACCTCCGGCAGCGCGCTTAATGGCGCCAAAGAGGCCGCCTTTCATCTGTGATTGCAAGTCAACGTTCGCAGACATCGAGACCATGGCGCCCGCTTCCGCTTGAATCGCTTGCTCCGCCTGAAGGTTTACCACTGCTAACGAAAACGAGGGTTGATGCAGAACTTCATAACTGTAGCCTCGACCCTGCCCACGCGAATCCTGATCGATGTGAATTCCCTGTGCTCCACCATAGCTGGCGCCCTGAGGGGTACCCTGAGCTGCGGTTTGCGCAGTCACCCGATAACCACAACTGCCGCAAAATCCTGCTCCAGGCAACATCTGCGCACCACACTTTGGACAGTTCATACAATCACTCCTTGAGACTTCTGTTTAATGATCTCCACTGCATCTTCAGGTGTCGCCGCAAAATCCAACGCCTTCACGTCATCGTCACTGACAGCCAGTTGCGCTTGCCAGGTTTTCACGATGGGTGGCCAGCAATCGCCCAGCAGGACGAGCGGACGCGGGTCGATCACTTTCGTCTGAATCTTGTTCCATACGAGCGACAACTCGGTAACCGTGCCCATGCCCCCGCGAATGGCAATGAAACCAACCGAGCGCGTAATCAGCATTTGCAGTCGTTCGTAGAAGTGTGGTGTGGCAACTTTCTCTGAGAGATAGCGATTGGGCTCGTGCTTGAACTGATTCATGACGATGCCCAGCACGCGACCGCCAACTTCATGTGCACCGCGGCTGGCGGCTTCCATAACGCCAAGATAACCGCCGGTACAAATCGTGTAGCCCGCTTCCGCCAGCAGTCTGCCCGCGCGCCGCGCCTGATGGTACTCGGGGTCAGCTTCGCCGCATTTCGAGCCACCAAAGATCGTAACGATGCGTTCCTGACTTTCGGTCATTGAGGTGAATAGTGGTTAGAGACTAAGCGGGTTTCTCAGCAATTAGCATTAACGATCCGTTTTTCCGGTACTCAACAAAATCTTCGCGCCTCTTGAAGCTGCCGCCGGTGTAATCATCTGGAACCGGTCTCGGGTCAATGAGCCGCTCATCGAGGATA
>DASSCX010000143.1:0-30635 GCA_035697425.1 Pyrinomonadaceae bacterium
CTTGGAAGCGAGCAGGTTAGGAATAGCGATGGCGGCGATGATGCCGATGATCGCGACGACGATGAGAAGCTCGATCAGTGAGAAGCCGGCTTGGCCTTTGTTGGTTTTCATTTCTTTGGTCATGCTCCTTGAGAGAATTTAATTTGGTTGTTTTGTCGCGCCAACGGCTTCTTTCTCTGAAGGTGCCGCGCAGAGCGCGAAGTTGTCGGGTGGTGTAACTACAAGGTCCGTGCCAAGGAGCAAAAAGCGGCTGACCTGCGCAAAATCAAAGGGATTTAGAAGAGGCAAAAAAACTGGAAATGAGGCGATTGGGTTCCTGACAATTTACGTCAGCAGGCTCTGACGAATTGTGAGAGGAGTGAGTGTTGTACTTATTTCTCGCCCGCGCCTGCAGCAAACTCGGCCTGATCTTCTTCACGCCGTCGTTCGTCGGGGTCTGTTGCGCGGCGCCGAGGCGTCGATTCAGGACTGCGACGTTCATCACGCATCTGTGCGGTGAGGGCGCGGATACCATGCTTGTCGAGCAGGTGCCGCAGGGAACGTACGGAGAGCTGCAAGAGTGTGGCAGCGTTGGTCTGGTTGCCGCCGGATCTTTGCAGGGCCTCCAGCAAATAGGTCTTCTCCAACTGATCCAGATAAGCGGTAAGGTTTAATCCTTCGTCAGGAAAATCAAAGGCCGCCGCCACTCGATGACGGTTGTAACTGGTGATTTTCTCAGGCAGGCGCTCGGCTTGAATCGCGTCACTGGTTTCGAGTGCCACGGCTCGTTCAATGGTGTGTTCCAGCTCACGGACATTGCCGGGCCAGGAATAGTTCTCCAACAAGCGCATGGCAGCGTCGCTTATTCCCAGGCTGCGGCCTGACTGCGCGCAAAACTTGGCGATGAAGTGATTAGCCAGGTCGGCAACGTCTTCGAGTCGCTGGCGCAGGGCGGGGAGTTCAATGGGGATCACTGAGATACGATAAAAGAGATCCTCGCGAAACGTTCCCTCTTTTACCATGCTTGCAAGATCGCGATTTGTGGCCGCAATCACACGCGTATCGACAGTGGTTTCCTCCGTTGCGCCCACCGGTCGCAGCTTCCGTTCTTGCAGCACCCGCAACAGCTTCACCTGCATTGCCGGTGACATCTCGCCGATCTCGTCGAGAAAGATTGTGCCGCTGTTTGCTGCTTCAAAAAGACCTTTGCGATTTGCATTAGCCCCGGTGAATGACCCCTTGACGTATCCAAACAACTCCGACTCAAGCAGTGTTTCAGTGAAGGCACCGCAGTTGATCGACACGAAAGGCTTTTCGGCGCGCGGGCCAAGGTCGTGAATCGCGCGAGCGACAAGTTCTTTTCCGGTCCCTGATTCGCCGGTTACCAGCACGGTCGCCTGAACCTGGGCCACCGTTTCAATCATCTGAAAGAGTGCCTGCATGCTGGCCGAGCGTCCAATGATGTTTCCGAGTTGGGCCTGTTTCCGCTGACCCTGGGCCAGCACTTTTAGGATCGCGTCCTTTTCTTTTACCAACGAGATCTTTTCCAGAGCTCGGGCGACAACTTCCTTCAGCAGGTCATTGTCGAAAGGTTTTTGGACAAAGTCGTAGGCGCCGAGCAGAAACGCTTCCCGCGCGGTTTCAACATTCGCGAAAGCAGTCATCAATACCACTTCCACCTGCGGCAAAAGCTCGCGCGCGGCCCGCAACAACTCGATGCCGCCCATGTCTGGCATCTTTACGTCAGAGATGATCAGGTCGGCCGGCTCTTCGCGCAGCAAAGACATAGCCTTGCGACCGCTTTCCGCCACCCTGACGTCGTGACCATCGCGCTGGAAGAGATGCGTCAGAAACTGACGCATGCCTAATTCGTCGTCGACAATTAACAAGCTTGACATAGATTCTGGATGCAGAAGTCGAAAGCCAGGAGTTTGTAGTCAGTACTCAGAGAGTTCAATAATCGGCTTTTACTTTAGTGCAATTTCGTGTTTGTTCGTGGATTTTCTTCTGAAACGATAAAAATATGATCCACTAATAACACGAACCGTCACGAAATAAGATCCTCTTTGTTACCGTCCCTAAATACTCTCAGTGACTTCTGACTTCTAGCTCTTGGCTTCTGACTCCTGACTTCTGACTTGGCAGCTCCAACGTAATCGTAGTGCCGCGGCCTTCGCGGCTGCTCACATTAATTGTACCACCATGCTCACGAATGATTTGATAAACAATAGAAAGACCTAAACCTGTTCCTCCCGTAGTTGACGAGAAGGGTTCAAACAAACGCTCGACTTGTGTTGGTGACATTCCTCGTCCGGTATCGGAAAAACTTATGCGCAGCCGCTCGTTCGCCTTGCGCTCTAACTTCGCGGTCAAAGTGCCGCCCTCAGGCATCGCCTGCAAGGCGTTGCGGGCGAGGTTCCAGAACACTTGTTGCAGTTGTTCAGCGTCAGCATCGGCAAAAAAACTTCCCTCGGAAAACTTCTCTTCTATCAACTGTTTCTCATTTATCTCCGGACTAAAACGCAGGAGCGTAAACGTGCGTCGCAGCAACTCGCCCACCTCCACCTGGGCATGACTCGCTGAGCGCGGCCGCGCGTAATTCAGGAAGTCTGTGATGATGCGATTCAGGCGATCAGACTCACGAAGAATGATCTCCATCAGCTCCGCTTGCGACGAGTCGCCTTTCATTTCGTGACGCAACATCTGTATCGAACCGCGCATCGCGGCCAGGGGGTTTCTAATCTCGTGGGCGATGGACGCGGCCATGCGACCAATTGCGGCCAGTTGATCCTGGCGACGCGAGCTCTCTTCGAGCGCGCGAATGTGGGTCAAGTCCTGAAATGCGATGACGGTGCCCGTTGTCTCCCCCGTTTCCGAGAAAAGGGGAGAGATGCTAAACCCCAGGCGCAGTCGCATACCCTCGGCGGTGAGGCAATCGGCTTCAAGGCGCGGCCGCCCCGTCCCTCCTAAATCAGAAGCATTCAGTGAAGCTCGTGTATGTTCACCAAGCTCACCGAAGAAGATCGATGCGTCCTGCCCACGGACATCGAGCTCCTTGTAGCCAGTAATTTCCTCGGCAGCAGAGTTGAGGGTGTAAATCCGTCCTTGAAGATCGGTGGTCACGACCCCCGAGCGAATGGAGGCCACAATTCGTTCGTGCAACGCACGCAGATTCGCGAGGGATTGGGTCGCGGCTTTGAGACGGACATCCGATCCCGATTGATGCTCGGCGAGTCGCGCCGAGAGCAGGCCAACGACGAAGAACGCGACATCAAACAGGCCAACAGATTGAATTGCGCGCGAGAATGAGGCTGCGTCCAAGGTCTCGCCGGCAGGATGGTTACCATAACCGCTAAGAGCCACGAGCGCGCAAGCAGTAAAGGCTACAGCGCAACCGACCGAAGTGATGACCACTTCTCGCGGTGTGAGAAACAAGCTGGCGATCGCGATGATTACGATGTAGAGCGCAGTGTAAGGTGACTGAATGACGTAAGAGTTCCAAACCAGCCAGGTTACCAGAAAGATATCGACGACGATTTGGAGCCGCACCTGAAAAAGGCGGGTGCGGCGAAAGCGATGGGCGAGTGTGTAAGCCGCCGTGAGCGTGGCGACGAAAAAAATGAATGGCAGCGCTTGCGGCCACAATTCGTCCCGGGCGGTATTGCCGGTCCAAAAGGAGACGGCCAACAGCAGTATCGAGACTGCCAGTCGGCCAACGATCAGCCACCAGAGCCGGCGCCCCAGGTTAGGGTGTTGTTCCGCTAGTGCCTCAGCGGCCATCGCAGCCAAGCCTACCACACCGCGCGGTGGTGCGGAGAAAAGGTTGTTAGCTTCGAAATGAGGCGGTGTGGTCCTACACCGAAGAAATGGGAGGCTGGAACAAAGAGATGACAGCTAATAATCTGGTTCCTTGCGCGTCTTACTATTGATGACTTCAGGGCTGTTTTGTTCCGAATAACCATAAGGGCAGTGACGGCAGCCACGTTCACAACAATACCCGCGTTTCAGCAAGAACTCCGCGGTGAAGACCATCAACCCATTCTCGAGGTAATAGTCTTTACCTTCTTCAAGCGCTGGAAGAGGCGACTTCTCTGACTCGAGTTCGTCAGCAAGGTTGGACATTTACAGATCACCAAGTGAAGCAGCTCAAAAAAGCAGCATTCAAGTAACATCGCCACTCGGTACAGTACGGGAGCGTTAGCGACCGCTAATGATTTGGTGATTGCCGATTGCCTATTGCCAATTGGTCATTAGCCCAACGATCAAATCGAAAATCGGCAATTGGAAATGGGCAATGTCATTGGTCGCTAACGCTCTCGCTTCCGTATTCTTGCCATTCTCGGTTGCACTTCGAAGTTGAATCTACCAATGACAAATCAGTCATTCTCGTCTGCCAGTCTCGAAAGTGCTGCACCCGACAATCGATAAACCGCCCATTCGTTCATCGGAACGGCGCCCAGCTTCTCATAGAAGCGAATTGCCGATTGGTTCCAATGCAGTACCGCCCATTCGATCCGCCAGCAACCTTTGTCCTTCGCTAACTTCGCCAGATGCCGGAGTAACGCCTGCCCCAAACCTTGACCGCGGCAGTCGGGCTTCACAAACAGATCTTCAAGATACAGACCCGGCAAGCCCGCGAAAGTTGAATAAGTGAAGTAGTAGAGCGCGAAAGCTACCGGACGTTCTGCTTGATACGCCAGGATGCAGGACGCTACCGGCCTTGTCCCAAACAGTGCTTCACGCAATCGAGCTTCAGTGGCCTCCACGCGATCGAGGAGTTTTTCGTAGACCGCCAGCTCCCTTATGAATTCCAGAATTAGCGGCACATCACTCTCGTTCGCGGGCCGAATTTGTACCGCCGAAGCCAAATCGTCTCCTCCATCCTAATAGTGCACGAGCATAGCGAGTAATTCTGGAAGCGAGCAACAAAAAAGGGAGGCCTCAATGCCTCCCTTTCGAACCTGCATGCTCTTCTCTTAGTGCTGCGAGGCGAGTTTACCGATCAAGCTAAACAGTGGCAGGTACATCGCGATCACGATTGAACCGATGGTGACCCCCAGAAAACCAATCAGCAAGGGCTCCATTAAGGTCAACAAGTTCGCGATTGCAGCGTCGACTTCTTGCTCGTAAAAGTCGGCAATCTTTCCGAGCATCGCATCCAACGCACCCGTTTGTTCACCGATGCCCACCATTTGGGCCACCATGTGAGGAAATACCTCGGTGGCTTTCAGAGGATCCACGAAGCTTTCGCCACGTTCGACGCCGGCGCGAACTTTCAGGATTGCCTCCTCAATAATCACGTTGCCGGCGGTGCGCGCTGTAATTTCCAGAGACTGGAGAATCGGCACGCCAGAAGAGAGCAAGGTGGAAAGCGTTCGCGAGAATCTGGCAACCGCGACTTTCCGGAGTATGTCTCCCAGGATCGGAATCTTAAGTAGCAACCGATCTATGGTTCGTCTCCCATTAGGTGTTTTGTAGTAGAACCTCACGCCCAGGGCGGTTGCGACAATCACTATCAGAATGATGAGACCGCCCCAACCAGCCAGGAAGTTACTGATACCCACAACAATTCGTGTCGGCAAGGGTAGCTGTTCGCCCGGTCCCAATAGACCCAGGAAGATGTTCTGAAACTGCGGGATGACGACGATCATGATCACTGCCACCGCACCGATCGCCATCAACACCACCGCCGCCGGGTAGATCATCGCGGAGATCACATCGCGTTTCAGTTTCACGAGCTTTTCGATGAACGATGAGAGGCGTTGCAGGATTAGGTCGAGGATACCGCCTGTCTCACCGGCTTCGACCATGTTCGTGTAGAGCTGATCAAAGACTTTTGGGTGACGCGCCATCGCTGCGGAAAGAGTTGAACCTTCTTCGACGTCCTGACGGACCTGCAGCAGCGTTGCCTGAAAATATTTGTTGTCCTGTTGCTGCGCGAGAATTTCGAGACACTGGACGAGGGGCAAACCGGCATCGATCATTACTGAAAACTGTCGCGTGAAAATTGACAGCGCCTTCGCTTTAACCTTCTTGCGGCCACCAAGTTTCGGAATGCCTACTTCACGGCCCTTCTCCTTCACGGAGGTAAGCGTGACCTGCTCGCGCCGCAGAATCTGGCGCAGCGCATCACGATTATCCGCAACCCGTTCGCCAACGACGGTCTCGTTTAGCTTGTTGCGGCCTTTGAAAACATAGGTAGGCATAGTCTAGAGCTCCATTGTCGAGGATTTACTTGGTGATGGTGGGGCGTGCGCCCACGGGGCGTGCCTGGGCGTAGGGGCTGGGATGATTGCCCGGGGCGGGTGGTTGATGACTGCCATTTCCCGTGTTAACGCCGGAACCGCGATCCATTAGTTCCTTCAGCTCATCTACATTCGAGGATCGCTGCATCGCGATGTCGGCGGTAATTAATCGCTTGTGATAGAGCGTCGCGAGAGCCTGATTGAAAGTCTGCATTCCATACTTGTCTTGACCGGTCTGCATCATTGAATAGATCTGGTGCACCTTGTCTTCGCGAATCAGATTGCGAATGGCGCCGTTCGGCACCAGTATTTCCATCGCCATCACGCGACCGGCGCCATGAGCGCGCGGTAGCAGTGCCTGGCAGAGAATGCCTTCCAGCACGAGGGAGAGCTGGGCCCGGATCTGGGCCTGCTGCTCGGATGGGAAGACATCAATGATGCGGTTGATTGTCGAGGCCGCGGAATTCGTGTGCAGCGTAGCGAGCGTAAGGTGGCCGGTCTCAGCAATGCGTAAGGCCGACTCGATCGTCTCGAGGTCGCGCATTTCGCCGACCAGCACAACGTCTGGATCCTGACGGAGGGCTGTACGCAGTGCTTCAGCAAAGCCATGAGTGTCGGCATTGACTTCACGTTGATTGACGACGCAGTTCTTATGGTTGTGGAGAAACTCGATCGGATCTTCGATCGTCAAGATGTGTTCGTGACGATCGCGATTGATCTTGTCGACCATGGAAGCGAGCGTGGTCGATTTTCCTGATCCGGTTGGTCCCGTGACCAGAATCAAGCCGCGAGGCTTGTCGCACATCTGCTTTACCACCCCGGGTAACCCCAGCTCTTCGAAGGCTTTGATTTCGTAGGGAATGGCACGAAATACGGCGCCGACAGCGCCGCGTTGATTAAAGAGGTTCGCGCGAAAGCGCGAAAGGCCCTTAACACCGAAAGAAAAGTCGAGCTCGAGATTTTCCTCAAAACGGTGCTTTTGGGCGTCAGTCAAGACTGAGTAGGCCAACTGTTTGGTATCGGCCGAGGTAAGGACGCGATAACCGTCGAGCGGGCTGAGGTGACCATCGACACGAACTTGAGGCTGAGAGCCGGTGGTGATGTGCAAGTCCGAACCGCGCATCTCAGAAAGCTTTCTGAGCAAATCGGACAAGGAGATTTGGGGGGCACTCTCATTTATTCGCATCGAGCAATTGTCCTCCGAGGAAAAAGCAGTGAGCGTCTGAGTCTGACTGTCCAGTTACTTACTGGGCAGGTTTGGAAATCGCATGGAACGAGGCGATGAAGCTTTCCGCTTCCGCCGCCATGCGCTCTGAAAACTCCTGCGGCGTGTTAGTCGTGAGTCGGTAGATCCGGCCATTAACTTCGGTGAAGTAGAAGTTCCAGGACTTGTCTGGATTGCGACCATCACCCGGAGTCTGCGCCGAGACGATAAATACACGCTGGCCGGCGACATCACGAAAGTAATCATTAGTTACCCAACCACCATCAGAGATCATCTTGTCGATCACGATGCGACGCAGATCGCCAATGGCAACCCCGGCGAGCAAGCGGCGCTCTTCGCGAGCGGACATATAGAGGGGATTGGGACGGCTCTTGGAGACAACATCAAGCGAGGCCTGACCGTTTAGGACGCCAGTCGCGGTCTCAGTGCGGAATTTCACTTCACCGGTTTTGGTCGCTCCCAGGGAGTTCCAGCCAGCGGGCAATTGCGGTGCATTGGCAGCAACTGGAGCTGTAGGTCGTACCGTGGCGGCAACCGGCTTTGCAGCTCCAGCCAAAACTGTTTTTGTAGCCAGCGCGGGAACCGTCACCGAAGCAGAAGCCCTGACTGTCTTCAAAGGTCGAGCTGAAACTGTTTGCGAACTAGCCGCAACCGCTTTGGCAGGGGGTGCAGGAATTGTCACAGCCACCGGAGCCGACACCATGACTGAACGTGGCACAGGGACGATGGCTGGAGTGGGCACCTTTCTTGAAGCTGGTGGGAGAACCGTTGCGGGAACAGAAGTAGAAGTCGGCACCGGTACTGCAACCGATGCTGGAACCGTACCCGGAATCGATGCCAGAACTAGTTCTGGAACTGGAATCGCAACCGGCGCCGGGGCGGCCTTAGCTAACGGCATAGGCATTACGGGCCTCAGCACTGACTTGCGATGCGCCATAATGGCAGCTTCCTGCCGTCTCTTTAGGCGAATACGGGCCATGCGTGCGCGATAACGGCGCCACCAGGCGCGCGAATGACGGCGATGGTGGAAATTGCGCTTGGTAATGAAACTCTGGCGCAGTCCATGTGCTGATGAATCGGTGAAGGGCAGGAGCACTCCAGTCGACATCACCAAAACCAGTGCTAGCGAAGCTATACGCAACATGTTTTTATCCTCTGTTAAGCCACGGTCTCGCGAACTACTTCTTCGAGCGTGGTGAGTCCATTGCGAATCTTATGAAGTCCGGACTCGCGCAAAGTGATCATGCCGTCGTCGATGGCTTTCTTGCGTAGTTCCAGAGCCGACGCACCGATCAAGATCAACTCGCGAATGTCGTCGCCAACTTCCATGACTTCGTAAAGCCCGATTCGTCCCTTGTAACCGGTGTTGTTGCAGGTCGCACATCCCTTACCTTTGTACGTTTTTAGTTTGCTCGCCTCGTCGGCTGAGAAACCTACTTCGATGAGGGCTTCGGGGGGCATAGACTCTTCGCGCTTGCAGTCCTTGCAGATGCGTCGAATTAGGCGTTGCGCCTGAATTAAGTTGACGCTGGTGGCCACGAGGAAAGGCTCAATACCCATGTTCATCAGCCGCGAAATCGTGGACGGAGCATCGTTCGTGTGCAGTGTCGAAAGAACGAGGTGGCCCGTAAGCGCGGCCTTAATAGCAATCTCTGCGGTTTCAAAGTCGCGGATTTCGCCGACAAGAACAATATTGGGATCCTGGCGCAGGAAAGCGCGCAGGGCTGCTGCGAAATTTAATCCAATCTGTTCCTTCATTTGCACCTGGTTGATGCCCATGAGATTGAATTCCACGGGATCTTCCGCGGTCATGATGTTCGTCTGAATCGTATTCAGCGATTGCAACGCCGAATAGAGTGTGTTCGTTTTACCGCTGCCCGTCGGACCTGTAACCAAAACCATTCCGTACGGCTTGGAGATGTTGCGGCGGAACTTTGTAAGCGAGTCCGGCTCGAACCCCAGCTTGTGCATGTCAAGCATCAGGTTTTCCTTGTCGAGCAGACGAAGCACAACCTTCTCGCCAAAGAGGGTGGGTAGAGTGGAAACACGAAAATCGAGTTCGCGTGAGCGCGCGTCGACTTTTACCTTGATCTTGATGCGCCCATCCTGAGGCAATCTCTTTTCCGAGATGTCCAGCTTAGACATGATCTTGACACGCGAGATGAGCGCGTCCCGAAGCTTGAGCGGCGGATGCATCACGTCGTAAAGCACGCCGTCGATGCGAAAGCGAATGCGCAGTTCTTTCTCGTAAGGTTCAACGTGGATGTCTGAAGCCCCACGTCGCAAGGCGTCAACCAGCAGAACGTTAACCAGCCTGACTACCGGCGCGTCTTCACTTAAGCGTGAGAGCGTCGAGAGATCAATCTCTTCGTTGTCCTCGACCACTTCGACGTCTTCAGCACGGCCGACCTCGAAGTCGATGCTGTCGAGCGATACCAGATCGGCATGAGTGATGCCGCCATTGCCAGTCTTCATGTCGACCGGTTCGAACATGGCATCGTCGACAGTAACTGCCGACAATTCGATTTCGCGCGAGGTGCCATAGTACTTGGCGATCGCTTGTTGAATGCTGACCTCCGCGACAACTACAGGCTCGACATTCAGCCCGGTCATGAACTTGATATCGTCCATGGCGAAGACATTGGTCGGGTCGACCATGGCGAGCGTTAGAGTAGCGCCGACACGCGAGAGCGGAATAACCGAATACTTCTGGGCCACTTCCTGTGGAATAAGGCGCAATACCGCCTCATCTATCTTGAAGAGGTCGAGATTAACGGAGGGAATACCGTATTGGCGCGAGAGCACGGCCGTGATCATGTCGTCGGTGACAAGCCCCAGCTTGACCAAATTGTAGCCAAGCCGGCCACCATGCTCGCGTTGGTAGTCGAGAGCTTCACGCAGATGCTGAGCACTGATGAGGTTCTCGCGGACGAGAATTTCGCCTAGTTTTGCAGACATTTCGTTCGGGGTTCAGACGTTTGAGAGACGATCTACCGGGTGGGGCTGGCGCTCGAAGAGTAGCTTTTGGATGCCCTGGGACAGCACAAACGGTGTGATAAACACCGTTGCCCAAGCATAGTACAGGTTGTTAGTTTGACCTGTCAAGAAGTCATTTTGCTAGAGTTTTGGCCAAAAATGGGGCTGATCGAGCAGGGATGAAAAGAAAAAAGCCGCGCGGAAAAGCTATCTGCGCGGCTCGGGTTTAGGAATACGAGAGACCTCTAGGGACGGCGTCGACGGGCTGGGGCCGCCGTCTTTTCAGCCTTTACGTTCTGCTGGTTCTTGAGCTCGTCAAGAATGGCCTTCGCATCTGCCTTGAACTTGTCGGTGTCAGGAGCCTTGTCGACAAACTGCTGGAGGTAATTCGCGGCTTCCTGATACTTAGCTTTGTCATTGTTCTGCATCGCCCCAATGTTGAAGAGCAGCATGCCGGACTTCACCAGGGCATCGGTGTCGTCCGGGTTTGTTTCCAGTATCTTCTTGTATTCCGCCAGTGACTGTTCGAAAGCATTTGCGTCAAAAAGCATCTGCGCGAGTTCGTGCTGAGCTTTCGATTTCTTCACCGGATCGGTTTCGATTGCCATGTATTCCTCATAGGCAGCCTTGCCGGCATCCGCTTGCGATTGGTCAACCTTGGTAACAAACAAGCGCATGGCATCAGCGCGGTTGGCGTAAGCAAACAACTTGTTTGTGTTGTACTGCACCGCATCGGCGGGAACCGGTTGAGCCTTGATCATCTCTACCGACTTAGCCATAGCGTCCGCGGCAGCACGAAAGTCGCTTCTGGCTGCGTCCATAGCGGTCTTCTTCTCAGCGTCGTTCTGCGAAGTGATTCCCGCGTTGTATTTTTGAATTCCACGCGCTTTAAGTGCGACTGATTTGTTTGCCAGGATCATTGGCTGTTCGGGATCGGCAGCAAGGCCGGCGTCATACTGCGAGATAGCTTCATCGTAGTTCTTGAGGCCCAAAGCAGCGTTTCCCGCATTAAACGTGCGCTCAACTATGGCGTTCGTTTCTTCAATCTTTTTATTCTTCTCTTCGATCTCTTTGTTTTTGCGTAGCGCTTCTTCGCGCTTCGCTCTGTCAGCGGCAGACTCCGAACCCGAGACCGGCACGCCGGTGGCTGCGCCCAAGCCCTTGATGTCCTCGAGGGTGAGGCGCTTGCCATTGCCAGGAGAGACAGTGAGCACGACATCAACATCGCGACCCGCCTTCACACCGGGTTGCCACGTCGGCGTTGCAGTCGGATGGCTGGCGGCCACGGTGTAGGTGCCGATGTAGGGAATGCCCGCGAAGATCCATTCACCTTTCTTATTTGTTTTGGTGTTGTATTTGGACGTGATGTCGGTCCGATAAACGTCAACAACTGCGTCGGCCAGAGGCACTTTTGTGCCATCAGCCTGTTGCATGAAGACGTGACCGTGCAGTTCTCCGACTTGGGCAGAAGCCGCGATCACCGCCGAAAACACCAGTGCCGTCGCTGCGACCATTGTGAAAAGTGATTTACGAAACATCCAAATATTCCTCCAAGACGCGGTCTACCAGGGGTTAGATTCCGGGAGAGACCAATAAGATGAGTTTCAAGTTCGATCAGTTGTAAATAATTGACTAGAAGCGTCCTAAACTTAATAAGCTCAGGCGACGGTGTCAAGCAGATAGGGTATGGGATCGGCGATTCCCGCCTCGCGAAATGCGCGCAGTCTTAGAGCGCAGGAATCGCAAGCTCCGCACGCGCGTTCTGATTCTCGATAACATGACCACGTCAGTTGCAAAGGCGCGCCCAGTTCCACTCCTCTGGTAAGAATCGCGGCCTTCCGAAGCGAGATCACGGGCGTTCTAATTTGGATCCGAGTTTCGGGTTTGGTGCCAGTCTCAATTACGCTTTGAAACGATTCGTAAAACTCCGGGCGGCAGTCGGGATAGCCGGAGGAATCTTCCGCCACGGCGCCGATGTAAATGCGGATAGCCCCGATGACTTCCGCCCAACTAGTCGCGATCGAAAGCAGATGGGCATTGCGAAAGGGCACATAACTAGTGGGGATTCCGGGGGCGTTTGTCTTGCCAATGGAAACTGGGATGTTCGGATCAGTGAGGGACGAGCCACCGATGGTTGTCAGATACTCGATCGAAACAGCTAACCTAAAAGCGACGCTAAAGTGATCAGCAAGTTCTTCAAAAGCGCGCCGCTCCCGTTGCGCGGTACGTTGTCCATAGGAGACATGAAGAAAGGCCAGGCGATCGTTTTCTGTTTGCGCGATTGCGGCAGTAACGCAGGAGTCCATTCCACCTGAGACGAGACAAATTGCCAGACTCGATTGCGCCGCGTCTTCAGGCGTAGCTACTTCGTAATTAGTGTCTTCAGTGCCCCCCACTAGACTCCGTGAACCTCCGGGCCCCAAATGTACTTATGCAGTTGCAATTGCAGACGAACGTCCAGGCCACTCTCGACGATCGATTGCGCGAGTTTAGGCAGATCAATCGCACCCCACGCCGGCGAGATCAGAATCGCCTTGGCGCGCTTCTCGAGATTGAGGCGGACGATCAATGCGCGCGCGTACTCCCAATCCGCCTGGTCGGCAATTACGAACTTCACCTCATCCAAGTCGCTACGAAGGCGGTCAAGATTCGGCCAGTGGTTCCGCGGCTCTTCACCAGACGCTGGACACTTAACATCCAGGATCACTTTGGCGCGCGGATCGACTGCGGCCGTGGAAACATATCCTCCGGTCTCGACCAGCACCTCGTAGCCCTCATCGCAAAGCCTCTCAATCAACTGAAAACCTTCTTTTTGCGCGAGTGGTTCTCCGCCTGTGACCTCGACGAGTTGGCCTCCGAATGAACGCACCCGTTCGAGCACAGCGTCAATCGAGATATGATCGCCGCCCGTGAACGTGTACTCGCTGTCGCACCAGACGCAACGCATCGGACAGCCCGTGAGTCGCACAAAGGTACAGGGTCTGCCGGCGTGAGTTGATTCGCCCTGGATGGACTGGAATATTTCGGTAACTCGCAGCATTTTAAGGAAAGCTGGCGTCACTTGGAACAGCTGTGACTATTAGAAAACCCCACGTGGCGCTGTACCATCGAATCTAGCTTAGGGCTTTGTGACTGTCAAAGAATTGGGTGATTGAGTCATTGAGTCATTGAATCATTGAAAACACGCTGAGGGCGAACGAGAATCAATCACTGAGCCAATGATCCGATGATTCAATCACCCAATCACCCAAGCACCCAATCTCCTTCGGGCGTGTTAGCATTAAACGGACCAGCAGGTTGAATATCCCCCTTGAGCGAGACAAGCGAACAAGTTGAGATTTTGGTAGCCGCTGGCGCCGAGCGTTTGCTTGCGCGCGCTAGAGAAACTCATGCGCTTGACGTGTCTCAGTTGAAGCCCCGCATCCGCGGTGCGGTGGTGAAGTACCTTCTGAAGGACGACCCGCACGCTGCCCCTGCTGCGATCTCAGAATTTATCGATGGTCTACAAGCCGACGATCTCTGTTTGATTGTTGCTTGCGAGCAAGGCGATGAATCGGCCTGGAGTGATCTGGTGGCACGCTTTACTACCACGGTGCGCTCCGCCGCGCGTTCCGCAAGTTCGAACGAGGATGCGGCAGAAGATCTGGCACAGTCGATTTGGGCGGAGCTTTACGGTTTGCGAGTGCGTGACGACGGGAAGCCGACCAGCAAACTGGCCTACTACTCGGGTCGCGGTTCCTTAGCCGGCTGGTTACGAGCGGTGGTTGCGCAATTGGCAGTGGATCAGCATCGCAAGCAATCCCGACTTGTTCAGACCGACGAAGACGCGGACCTGGATCGCCTGGCGCAGAACGTTGGCGATGGCAATGAGCAACTACTCTCGGCCGGAGCGGCTAATCCGGAGCAGTCGCTGGCAAATAAGGTTGCGGGAGCGGAAATGCAGAACGCGCTCGCACGCTCGTTCAAAGAACTTTCAGACGAGGATCGGCTGCTGGTGAAGCTCTACTATTTTGATGGTCTGAGGTTGCGCGAGGCTGGGGCCGTGCTGGGCGTTCACGAGGCGACGGCCAGCCGCAGGTTGACCAGAATTCACGGCGACTTGCGCCGGTTTGTTGAACGAATCTTGATTACCGAAAAAGGCTGGACCCAGAGTGAGACTAATCGTTCGTTTGCCGAGCTGGCAATTCATCTCGACGGAGATTTAGAAGGTTTAGTTAATGTCGAAGAAAGCCCGATCGAGCAGCGTTCAGTCACTTAGCCCGTGCTTTTAATGACAATCTCGGCAATGCAAGTGTTTTGAGTTTTCAGCGTTCTTAAGATGGTCGGATCAGACTTGAAATGAAACATTCTGAAAATAACGAGATGGATCTTTTGTTGCGGGGCCTGGCAAAACAGGCTTCCTCTGTCTCGAATGGCAGCGACGGTGCGCCGCAACACGGCGCACATCTGGATGCTGATGAGTTGAATGCATTTGCAGAGCGCACTGTCCCGCCAGCAGCGCGCGCGCGTTACATGGTTCATCTCGCTGACTGCTCGCGTTGTCGGAAACTGGTGGCAACGTTGAGTGCCGCAGCGGGTCTGCCGATCACTGAAATCAAAACTGAAGAGCGGCCTCAAACCACTTTCTGGCAGAGACTGCCGGCGTTTTTGTCCCCAGCGGTATTACGTTTCGCTGTACCCGCTCTGGTGATGCTCGCCGTGGTCACCGTAGGAATCATTACTTTCCGGCAGCAGCGGTCAGCAGATTTTGTAGCGCAGAATCAGGAACCCGTGACTTCGCAGTCAATTTCAAATCCCGAGCAGCTCGCGACCGGAACGACAGGCGAGGCTCCGATTGAATCGCAGTCGGCGGCTATTCCATCGCCTAATCAAACTCCCGTAACCAGCAAGCAGGCCAACGCCGGGGAAAAATCCACAGCTACGGATAAGGTAACTTCGGTTGACACTACTTCCGGTTTTTTGGCAAAGGATGCGCCCAAGCCCGACGCCTCCAAGGCAGAAGAGGCACAACCGAAGTTTGCTCCCGAGCCTGCATCACCTCCGGCCGCGAAGGCCCAAGCGAGGGCCACTGCCGAGGCGAATAAGAACGAAGCTGTTGCTATTCAGAAAGAAGGTGCGGCAGGAGACACCGTCACTCAAGCGAGAGACGAGCGCCAAGCCGCTCCAGATCGCGAAGTCGATTTCTCACGCAGTCGCAAAGCGGCAACTGCTGGAAGAGGTGGTGCAGCCGTGGGCGCGGTCGAAGCACGTCGCAGCGAGACGGAACAAAAACGTGCCGACCAGGATGCAGAAATTCGCGAAGTTGCCGGACGCCGTTTTCGCAAACAAGGTAACGCGTGGATCGATATCGCTTATGTAGCCACTCGCCCGGCAATGAATGTAGTTAGAGGTTCTGAACAGTATCGCGTTCTCGTCGCGGATGAGCCGGGCATTCGTACGATTGCCGAAAGGCTTGCAGGCGAAGTGATAGTGGTCTGGAAAGGCCGCGTTTACCGCATTCGCTGAGCGCATTGGCGATTGCCAAATGCCGATTGCCAATTGCTCAGTAGCGTGCGTAACACCGCAATCGCCAATCGCCAATCGGCAATCTCTCCTTGAGAGTGATACATTAACCCCGCAAACCATTTGCGGTGGAGGCGCTACATGTTCTGTCCCTCGTGTGGCAACGAAATCACTGTCGAGCTGAAGTACTGCAATCGCTGCGGCGCGAACCTGACGTTAACCTACAACAACTTACCTGCCACGGTTGTTGCGCCGGTTAAGTTAACGGTGCCGACACTGATGCTTGGACTTATGATCGTCATGGGATTGGCAATTATTATCGGCGGGGCAACTGGGTTGGCAGATAGGGGCGTTCATCCCTTCGCGATTGTGTGGATGGTGCTTTTCAGCATGCTGACTCTGTTTGGGAGCGCTGCCATGCTGTTGCGCTTTTGGTCAAAGATTCTAAATTCGCAGAGACAGTCTCCAGCGCCGCCACCGCTGAATCGGAATGCCACGCCACCTGCGTTTGTGCCCCAACAATTGCCGCCGCGTTACGATCCGGCCTCGAGCGTCACCGAACACACGACCCGCACGTTCTCGCCGATCTATCGTGAGCCTTCAGAACCGAGTTAAGCCTCATACAATGACTGCCCATCAGACTTGCGAGGTTGCAATGAGATCAAAGCTCAGGCAAACGATCACTTTGCTGTCAGCATTGCTCTTGATCGTTTCAACTAACCCTTCACCAGGCATAGCACAAGAAGCAAAACCTTCTACGATTAGGCGAGCTGCAAGCTATCCTGCGAGTCGTAATCGCGAGATTCCCCGGTTCGTTAGAGATATCAACGCGCGAAACATCGAACGGACGATTCGCAAACTGGTTTCGTTCGGCACGCGCAGCACTCTCTCGTCACAAGACGATCCGAATCGTGGCATTGGCGCAGCACGTGACTTTCTTTACCAGGAGTTTCTTAAGGCTGCGGAAAAATCCGGCGGGCGCATGACCGTAGAAAAGCAGAGTTTCCGTCAAGAAAAAGCCGCGCGCGTTCCCACGCCGACGGTGATTACGAACGTGGTTGCCACTCTCAAGGGAACCCAACCGCAAGCGGAGCAGCGCGTCTACGTAGTCAGTGGTCATTACGATTCGATGTGTTCTAGTCCCACCGATGATAAGTGTGATGCACCCGGCGCCAATGACGACGCATCAGGAACGGCGGCTGTATTGGAGATGGCACGTGTGATGGCACCCTACAAGTTTGACGCCACTATTGTGTTTATGGCCGTTGCCGGTGAAGAGCAAGGCCTGCTGGGATCAACGCATTTTGCGGAACAAGCGAAGCAGAAAGGCACCGACATCGAGGCGATGTTCACTAACGACATCGTCGGGAACACGCTCGGGGGCAATGGCGTGCGCGACCGGCGCACAATCCGAGTATTTTCCGAGGGCGTGCCCTCGAGTGAGAAGCCTGAAGAAGCGACCGTGCGGCGCGGCGTCGGTGGCGAGAATGACTCCTCATCACGGCAGCTCGCGCGCTTCATCAAGCAGATTGCGGAACGCTATGTACCTCACATGAGAGTGATGATGGTGTATCGCCGTGATCGCTATCTCCGAGGCGGGGATCATATTCCCTTTCTGGAGCGCGGCTTTCCGGCGGTGCGCTTCACTGAACCGAATGAGGACTACACCCATCAACATCAAACACTCCGCACTGAGAACGGCATCAAGTATGGCGATCTGCCTGAACACGTAGACTTCGCCTACGCTGCTGACGTTGCCCGAGTCAACGCTGCCAGTCTGGCGGCCCTGGCGCTCGCGCCAGCGAAACCGAAAGGCGTTAGCGTTCTGACGGCGCGGCTCACTAACGACACTGATCTCAAGTGGGACGCCAACACCGAACCTGATCTCGCTGGCTACGAAATTGTCTGGCGCGATACCACCTCGCCTGTCTGGACAGATTCGCGCTGGATTGGAAATGAAACGGCTTACACGATGACGGGAATGTCCAAAGACAACTACTTTTTTGGAGTGCGCGCGGTTGATCGGGAAGGGAATCGTAGTCCTGTAAGCTTTCCGCGGCCGCTGGGTCGGACGGGCCCGGCGCCGGCACCATCTCCAAGGACAGGCCCATAGAAAATTTCCCAACCCACTCCCTTTGTAAATAAAACAGCGGGCGCTAAACGCACGGCAAAGCCGCCCTCACATCCGGCGGCAAAGCCGTAATGGAAGTGGCGAGTTCAGGGTAGAGTTCCGTTCATGGGTAAGGGGGTGCAGCCTCAATGAAAGGATTAGCGCTACGGCGCGGCAAGCCGCGCCCCACATCCGGTGGCAAAGCCGTAATGGGAGTTACGCGTAAATTCGTGCGAAAGAAGCGTGCAAACCTGAAAAAATCTTAACCTTGAGGCCGCGGCTCCGGAACTTACTTGAGCATTTCTCCAACCGTCGCCGTCTCACGCGCGTCTTATTGCTGCGGGACCTCGTCCCCAAAGTAAACAACACAAAAAGGTGCTTACATGAGAATTTCCAAGCCGAGCCGTCGACTAATCCGTTGTTTTGTCGCGCTGATCGCCTTCGAAGCCTTGACTGTCGCGTCCTTCACACCAGTCACTCACGCGGGGTTCGCTCAAAAACCTAAGCCCGCCACGCGACGCAATCACCTCACTGAAGCGCAACGCATCACTCACGTTTTGAACCGGCTCGGATTTGGTGCGCGTCCCGGAGATGTCGAGCGCGTGCGAGCCCTTGGGATTCAGAAGTACATCGAACAACAACTCAGCCCGTCGCAAATCTCCGATGAAGTTGCCGAGGCAAAGGTGAAGGACCTTTCCACTCTCACGATGACGACGGCACAGCTTTATGAGAAGTATCCGCAGCCTGGCCAGATTCTGCGGCAGTTACAACGGCGGGGTGAATTACCAAACGCTCCAGCAAACACGCGCGACACTCAGAGCCGTGAAGCTCCTCCCGAAAAAGCGAACGCACCCGAGGCGATGCCCAGATCCGAGCAGCTGAACGCCAATACCAACGCCGCCGGCCGCAATGAAGAAAATCGCCGTGCGATCCGTGACTACTATGCTGAGCGCGGTCTCTTGCCACCACAGCGCATCCTCGTGGAATTGCAGGCCTCACGAATTCTGCGAGCAACTTACAGCGAGCGACAACTGCAAGAAGTGTTGGTGGACTTTTGGACCAATCATTTCAACGTGTTTTCCGGCAAAGGCGCAGATCGCTGGCTGTTAGTTTCTTACGATCGCGACACAATCCGTCCACACACGCTGGGAAAGTTTCACGACCTTTTGCTCGCCACGGCTCAGAGTCCGGCGATGCTTTTCTATCTGGATAACTTTCAGAGTGTGAGTCCGAACGCGCAATCGGCACAGCGGCGCAATCAGGACGGCTCAACACTGCGCCGCTTGTTTGGATTAGGAGGTGGGAATCGCCGCGGAGGTGGCCGCGATGAGCGTCGAATGAACGGGAATCCGCAAGCACCTGGTGCCGCGGCCCCGCAACCACCTGCAAACGCGCAACGGCAACGTCGCGGGATCAATGAAAACTACGCACGAGAGCTGATGGAACTACACACGCTCGGCGTCGACGGGGGCTACACGCAAAAAGATGTTCAGGAAGTGGCAAGATGCTTTACAGGCTGGACAATCCTTGCACCGCGCGGCGCTGGAGCGGCTGGTGCGATGCGAAATGAGCGGCGCGCCGAGATGTTGCGCGAAAATGCCGGCAGGTTCTTCTTCAACGAGCGTGCACATGACGATGGCGAGAAGACTGTGCTGGGTCAGAAGATTCCCGCCGGGGGCGGAATGAACGATGGCTTGTTGGTGCTCGACATGCTGGCGCGGCATCCGGCCACCGCAAAATTCATCGCTACCAAGCTGACGCGTTACTTCGTTAGTGATTCACCAGCGCCCGAACTCGTTAATCGCGTTGCGGCCGTATTCACGAAGAGCGATGGCGACATTCGCGAAACTTTGCGCGCGATCTTCTTTTCGCCTGAGTTCAATTCTGCGGCAGCTTATCGTGCCAAAGTGAAACGACCGTTTGAGCTGGCGATCAGCTCACTGCGTACGCTGGGCGCGGAAACCACAGGAGGACCGCAACTGCATCAGTGGATTGCGCGAATGGGCGAACCGCTCTACGGCTTTCAAACGCCAAACGGATATTCAGACAGCGCCGAGAGTTGGGTTAATACAGGAGGATTGTTGGAACGGTTGAATTTTGGGTTAGCCCTGGCTAGCAATCGCATCCCCGGGACGCGTGTGGATCTCAAACACTTTGCTGGAAATACCGCCGGTGCTGACCTCGATAAGGTGAAAGTCATGGATCGATTTTTGGAGATCATTGTGGGCGGTAACGTTTCGCCAAGGACCAGGGACCTGCTTTTAGCGCAACTCGATCAGGAAGTGGCGATTAGCCCCGCACCGCCGCGTCGAGAGATACGACGAGTTGCCGACGATGAGACTGGTGAAACTGATGGTGAATCCAGAGCAATGCCTGACGAGATGGCGCGGGAGCGTTCCGAAACGCCAGCTCGGCCGGAGGCTGGTGGCCGCGGACGGCAGCTGGCGCGCCTCCACGCCAACATTACTGATCCGGTAACGAAGATAGTGGGATTGATTTTGGGTTCGCCGGAGTTTCAGAGACAGTGAAAAGTTTCGAGTTCCGAGTTCAAAGTTTCGAGTTATCAAGCATGTGACTCGAAACTCGGAACTCGAAACTCGGAACTCGAAACAGAAGGTAACGAGCATGAACAGACGCTTTTTTATCAAATCAGGCAGCATTGCCCTCGCGAGCATTGGGCTTTCACTTTCCGCCCCGTCCTTTCTACAGCGAGCGTTGCTGGCGCAATCGCGCGAGCGCTTGACAGGTGGTCGTCGCAAGACTCTGATCGCGATTTTTCAGCGAGGGGCGGTCGATGGCTTAAACATGATCGTGCCCTACGGCGAACGCAACTATTACGACTTGCGCCCGTCCATTGCCATTGCAAAACCACAAGCTGACAACGCCGAGGCAGCGATCGATCTGGACGGTTTCTTTGGTTTGCACCCGGCGGTGGCATCGTTGAGACCCTTCTGGGAGCGAAAGCAGCTCGCGATTGTGCATGCCTCAGGTTCGCCGGATAATACACGTTCGCACTTCGACGCGCAGGATTACATGGAGTCAGCGACTCCGGGTCGCAAAGGAACACCTGACGGCTGGCTTAACCGTTATCTGCAAAGTAAGACGGATTCAGAGCGTTCACTATTTCGCTCAGTCTCAATGACGCAGACCATGCCGCGCATCCTTCAGGGAAGCGCGCCTACGTTGGCGATTTCGAACCTAAAGGACTTTACGATTCGTGCCGGACGGTCTTCAGCAAACGTCCAAGGTGGTTTTGAAGCGATCTACGATCAGACTATGAATGACGTGCTCGGTGGCACTGGTAAAGAAACGTTCGAAGCCGTTAATTATCTGAAGCAAGTCAATCCGGGACAGTATCAACCGGAAAACGGCGCTGTCTATCCACGCACCGCCTTTGGTAACTCACTCTTTCAAATCGGACAGCTGCTCAAAGCGCAAGTTGGACTGGAAGTCGCATTCACGGATATTGGCGGCTGGGACACGCACGTTAATCAGGGCAATGCCCGCGGGCAGCTAGCGTTGCGTTTGCAGGATTTCAGCAACGGAATCGCGGCCCTGGCAACCGATCTGGGCAAACGCATGGACGATGTGGTGATCCTGACGATGTCAGAGTTTGGACGCACGGTGCGCGAAAACGGTAATCGCGGAACCGATCATGGACATGCGAATGCGATGCTTATGATTGGGAATAGCGTGCGCGGCGGTAAGGTGCACGGCGAGTGGCCGGGCTTAAAGAGTGACCAGTTGTATGAAGGGCGCGATCTCGCGTTGACTACAGATTTTCGCGATGTCTTCGCAGAAGTAGCGCAGAAGCATCTAGGCACCAAGAATCTTCAAGCAATATTTCCAGGGCATTCAACGTCCAGGGTGGGAGTGCTGTAGAAATTCTTCCTGAACTTTGAACTTTGTACTTTGTTTGGTTTCCGGTAGAGCTTCAGGCATTTGATACTCGTAACCAAAGAGGACGAAGTTCAAAGCACAAAGCACAAAGTTCTAGGCCCGGTTTTTTTGACCGAAGTGGTTGATGAAGTAAAGCATCACCATTGCAATCAGGGAAACGATTACAGCGAGCATGAAAGCCTCATTATCTCGTCCCGCCTGCGCCGCATCGTAAATAGCCACTGAAGCTGTTTGCGTTTTGCCGGGAATGTTTCCCGCAATCATGATCGTTACGCCAAAGTCGCCGAGCGCCCGCGCGAAGGCCAAAGCCGTCGCCGCCAACACGCCACGAGACGCCAGGGGCAAAGTCACGCGAAAAAAAATCAGACGATTGCTTAGGCCCAGGGTGCGCGCCGCAGACTCCAACTCAATATTTACTCCCTCAAAAGCCGCCCGCAGACTCTTCGTGACAAGCGGAAGAGCGTGAATTGTCGCGGCGATGATCGCGGCCGTCACCGTGAACGTTAACCTGATGCCAAAGCTATTGTAGAGAAACCCGCCTAAGGGCGAGCGTGTTCCCAGCAGCACAAGCAGGTAATAACCCAGGACAGTCGGTGGCAGCACGAGTGGGAGCGTGATCAATGCGTCCAGCAGATCGCGCCCAGGGAACCGTTTGCGCGCCAGCAGCCAGGCGATCGCGGACCCCGCGACCAGAGCGATCAGCGTAGCGGCGCTGGCCACGGCGAAAGAGAGCTGGATGGGAAACCAATCGATCATTCAAGGAAGGGTTCTACGATCTCAGCACAGCGATGATGCGTAATGGTCCTCCGCTGCCGCCCCTGATCTTCATCGGTAAAGCGATTACGGCAAAGCCTCGCAGCGGAAGTTTGTCGAGATTGGCTACGTTCTCGAAAGCGGGAATGTTCTTGTCGAAGAGGATCCGATGGCTTTCAAACTTTGTCGATTGGCCAAAGTCGATGCTCGCGGTATCCAGACCAATAGCTTTGATGGAGCGGTTTGTTACTAGCCAGCGAGCCGCGTCAGGATGCAGTCCGGGAAAGTGCAGCTTCGGAACAGCCGACTCTCCACGCTCGTCAGTACCAAGGTATCTCTTCCGATCCGGATAATGTTTACCAAAACCTGTGCGCAGCAAAACGATCGTGCCGCTGGGAAGCCGTCCCTGTCGTCGTTCCCAAAGTAGGAAGTCTTCGATGGTGATGCGGTAGTCTCGCTCACGTTCGCATTGCCTGGTAACGTCTATTACGACGGCGGGACCTATCAACTGTTCCAGAGGTATTTTATCTGTACTGTGGCGGCCACGCGCGAAATGGACGGGCGCGTCGATGTGCGTGCCGCCGTGCTCTGCGGCACTGTAGCGATAGGCAGAATAGTAGTAACCCTGTTCTGTTTCGCCTTCAAAGTCTTCCTCCAGACGAAAAGGTTGGGCCGTGGGCCAATACACTGTTTCCGAATCGAAGGCGTAAGAAAGGTCGATGATGCGGCCTTCGCCAGGAAATTCCCGCGACCGCTGCTGGCCAAATCCAAAGGTTGCGAGTGAAGCCACGAGGAGCAGGATGCTCAATGCCTTCATAAGAATCCTCCTGTCTAGTAAGCGAGTTCTGATTTGTGAGCGTTCATGTTAACGCACAGCGGTGGTCAGTGGGCAGTCTTTACGTCTTAAGTCTCAAGTCTCAGGTCTCAAGTCTCAGCTCTTTTGCGGTCAGATCGAACCTTAACCCCTTCAAGTTTGCGGCCTGAGGCTTGAGACTGGCTGAGACGTGAGACTTGAAACCAGATGACTACTGACTACTGACATTGTTAACGTTACAATCCACTGACTTTAGAGCAAAGGACCAATCATGATTGATTTCAGCATCCCGCCGGAATTGGAATCGCACCGCCAAAGTGTCACCGCTTTCATGAAGCAGTATGTCTATCCGAACGAAACCGCATTCGTTGAAGATGAGGGACTGCCCGCCGAACTCGAACAGGAGCTGCAACGCGAAGTAAAAGCGCAGGGGCTCTGGGGTCCGAATCTCCCGCGCGAATGGGGAGGCATGGGCATTGGCTTCATTGGGCAGGCATTGGTAAACGAGGTTATCGGCAGGTCAGTGTTCGCACCGCGCTTGTTTGGTTCCGCCGCGCCTGATGCCGGCAATGCCGAATTGCTGATTATTTCCGCGACCGCGCAACAGAAAGAGGAATATCTGCGTCCGCTCGCTGCGGGCGAAGTCCGCTCCTGCTTCGCTATGACTGAGCCGGAGGTAGCGGGCTCGGATCCGACCGACCTGCGTACCACCGCAGTGCTACAAGGGAACGAATGGGTCATCAATGGCCATAAATGGTTTATCAGTGGCGCAATCGGTTCAGCATTCTCGATTGTGATGGCAGTCACGGATCCAAATGCGGAAGCACACGCCCGCGCCAGTATGATCCTGGTGCCAACCGAGACGCCCGGATTCAATATCGTCAGGGCAGTTCCGGTGATGGGCTCCGGCGGCGTCGGGGGGCATTGTGAGATCCGCTTTGAAGACTGTCGCGTGCCGGTAAGCAATCTACTGGGCGAACGCGGCAAGGGTTTCAAGCTCGCGCAGGCACGCCTGGGCCCGGGAAGAATCCAGCATTGCATGCGCTGGATCGGCGCGGCGCAACGCAGTTTTGAAATGATGTGTAGTTATGCTCTCGAGCGGAAGTCGTTTGGTGAACCACTAGCCAACAAACAGACCGTACAAAACTGGATAGCCGATTCGGCCGCCGAGATCGAAGCCGCACGATTACTAACATTGAAAGCGGCCTGGAAACTCGATCGCGAGGAAGATGCGCGCACGGAGATTTCAGTGATCAAGTTTTTTGCCGCGCGCGTGCTGCACGATGTGATTGACCGGGCTATTCAGGTTCACGGCGCTCTCGGGTATTCGAAAGATACGCCCCTCGAGATGTTTTATCGCGATGCCCGCGCCGCCAGAATTTACGACGGTCCTGACGAGGTGCACCGGCAAGCAGTGGCGCAGCGGGTGTTGCGCTCGTTCAAGCAACATTAAAGCGCTTGCCGTTCGCCGATCGTCTAGTGGCGTTGTTGGTCAGGCAACGGAAGTCTGCATCTGCTTGCGCAGGAGTTTCTGTTTGCGACACGAACAGCAGGCCGCAGGAATCGTAACCGGATACGTCACCTGTCGAAAGAAACGCACATAACATTTAATTCCAATGATTTCGACAACAGATAGTATAGCCCTGCGACCCGGTGAGGAGTTGGATCTTAAAACTTTGGATCACTATCTGCGCCGACACATCTCGACTCTAGATTTTGATCCGGGAAGCGCACTCGAACTGGAACAATTTCCCGGCGGACATTCAAACCTCACCTACCTGGTGCGTTACGGCAGGAACGAATTTGTGCTACGGCGACCGCCAATCGGACCGGTGGCGCCCACGGCGCACGATATGCCGCGCGAGTACAATTTGCTTCGAGTGATTCACCCTCACTTTCCGCCCGCGCCTAAGCCGCTCCTGCTTTGCGAAGACTCAGCAATAATCGGGGCGCCCTTTTATTTAATGGAGCGCAGGCAAGGCCTGATCGTGCGCCAGTCTTTACCGGTACTACTCAGCAACGATCTGAATGCTCGCCGACGGCTGAGCGACACGGTGGTCGACACGCTTGCGGCCCTCCATGCAGTAGACATTTACGCGACGCACATCGTGAGTATTGGCAAACCTGAGGGACTCGTGCGTCGCCAGGTGCACGGTTGGGCCGAGCGTTGGCAACGCTCAAAGACCGGCGCCTTAGATCAAATGGAAAAAGTCATTGGCTGGCTCAAGCAGCAGTTGCCTCCCGAGTCCGGCAACGAGGCGGCGACGATTATCCACAACGACTTTAAACTCGACAACCTGATGCTGGCGGCTGACGATCCCGCGAGCGTGATTGCGGTGCTGGATTGGGAGATGACAACAGTAGGCGACCCGCTTATCGACCTGGGCCTGTTGCTCACTTATTGGACGATGCGCGGTCCGAAAGAGAATGAACAGAATCGTTCGTTGACCGCGGTCACGAACGGACCGGGCTGGTTTACTCGCGAGGAAATCATTACGCGCTATCACGAAAAAACCGGACGCGATCTTTCGCGCATCGTCTTCTACGAAGTCTTCGCTCGCTTTAAGATTGCCGTAGTTATTCAGCAGATCTACTTTCGTTATGTGAAAGGACAGACGCAGGATGAGCGTTTTCGCAACTTGGATGTTTTGGTAAAGGTACTTGCCGGCGAGGCATTAGAACTTACGGCAGGCCGCAGGGCTTAAGTCAGTTTTGGCACGCTGAAGGCGTGCAAGCCAATAGCCGCGGGTGAGCGTTTCGCGACGCCCCCGGAATCGATCTTGAACCGTGGGCGTTGCCCATGGCTATTAACTTTCACGCTTGCAGCGTGAAGGACCGGCACGTTGGCTCGTCAAAAGTGCTCTAACCATGCCCGATCTTCAGTTTCACACTCTGCGCTTTGATACATTGCCTTCGACGAATCTCGAAGCGGCCCGGCGCGCGCGTGAAGGTGCGGCAGAGGGTCTCTGCATTGTGGCGAGTGAACAAACGGCAGGTCGCGGTCGGCTCGGTAGACAATGGCTCTCACCGCGCAACGCGGGAATCTACTGCAGCACCCTGTTGCGTCCGCAGTTTGATCCTAATTTATGGCCCTTGATCACCTTGATGTCAGCAGTTGTCGTTCATGAAGCGTTGCTAGCAGCATGTGATTTAGAAACTGACATCAAGTGGCCTAACGACATTCTGCATGACAACAAGAAGCTCTGTGGCATCCTCGCGGAGATCGTTGAAACCCCTTCGGGACGTGCCGTGATCGTAGGCATCGGAATCAATCTAACGAACGATTCTTTTCCGCCCGAGCTCGCAGCAGCGGCGACATCGGTGTCGACGGCGACCGGCCGCTACTCAAATGTGGAGGATGTCCTCGTCAAACTACAGCAAAGTTTTGTTTGCTGGTATCGCCGACTAAATCAACCGAAGGGCGCAGGCGAAATCGTTACTGCCTGGTCTGAGCATTCCTCTTATGCAGACGGGAAAGAGATTTTGATTACAGACTCCGCCGCTGAGTTCTATGGAACGACGCGGGGGCTAACAATGGAAGGCGCTCTAAAAGTAGAAACCGAAACTGGTGAGGTTAGGATAGTTCGAGCAGGTGATGTGAGCTTACGCTCGGGATAGGGCAGGAGACTTTCATTCTCACCGCGCTTTAGCGCGGTGTGGTCGGAACACAAGTCGGGAAACCGTTTTAACGGTTTCCAATGGCGCCGCCGGGACGTGCACCGGGCTTAAAGCCTGGTGAGAATGAGACCTGGGCCATAAGTTTATCGAAACACATTCAAACTAAGAGTCGATCCCCGATGACCTCTGGCAAGCGAATATTACTAAACGCCTTCGGTTCATACGGCGATGTCCATCCGTACATGGCGATCGCTTTCGAGCTGCGGCGACGAGGCCATCAACCGGTCATCGCTACCAGCGAACTCTATCGCGAGAAAATGTTGGCTGCGAATTTCGAATTCGTTCCCGTGAGCCCGCACATCCCGCCGCCGCAGGAGCAAGATGCAGAGATGATGGAAAAGGTGATGCATCCCAGATCCGGCAGCAGCTTCTTGCTACACGAAATGCTCTTTCCTTATCTTCGCGATGCCTATCGAGATCTCTCGCAGGCGGTGGCAGGAGCTGACCTTCTGGTGACACATCCCATAAGTTTTGCCGGACCACTCGTTGCACAGAAGACAGGTATTCCCTGGGTTTCCACCGTCTTAGCCCCGGCTTCGTTGTTCTCTGCATACGATCCGCCGAGGCCACCCTTCTGGCAGTGGATGCGGCATTTGAACATTCTCGGACCGCGCTTCATGACAATGTTTCTCAACCGCGCCAAAACAATCTACAAGAACAAGACTTACGAGGAGTTTCGCGAGGAGCTGGGTTTACCCGATCGCGGCAACCCTTTATTTGAGGGATCCCACTCGCCGGATCTCGTGCTCGCGCTCTTTTCCGAATTATTCGCACAACCGCAACCCGATTGGCCGCCAAATACCCGGGCGACAGGATTCGCCTTTTACGATGGTCGCAATGAAATTGAGACGCCCGCTGAGCTCATTAACTTCCTCGACAACGGCCCGCCGCCAATCATTTTTACTTTGGGAACCTCAGCAGTCTGGGTTGCGCGAGATTTCTATCGCGAGAGCATTGCCGCTGCACAGCTGCTCAACCGGCGAGCCGTGCTCATAATCGGTGATGAACGGAATAAAATTACGGAACCATTGCCACCCGACATGATTGTCGTGGACTATGCGCCATTCGAATCGTTGCTTGAGAGAGGCTGCGCGATGATTCACCACGGCGGGGTCGGTACGACGTCACAGGGACTGCGCGCGGGCATTCCAACCTTGATCGTTCCTTTCGCTTTCGATCAACCAGACAACGCCGCCCATGCGGAACGACTCGGGACCAGTCGCACGTTGTCTCGCAGCAAATACAAACGTGATAACGTGGCCCGTGAGCTCGACAAGCTCTTGCATATTCCGCAGTATGCTTTGAAGGCCAAAAGTGTTGGCGAGCAACTGCGACACGAGCAGGGTGCGGCACGCGCTTGCGATGCGATTGAGGATTTCCTCGAGCAACTCCCGCCGCAGGAAACGACGAAACGAGAACTGACCTATGCTGCTGGTAATTGATGTTGGCAATACCAACACCGCATTAGGCGTCTATCGCGACACTGAACTTGTGGCGCACTGGCGTCTCACTACTGCCCGCTCGCGCACTGTCGACGAATATGGCGTTCATGCGCGCAACCTCTTTGAGCTTGCCGCCATCGATTTTCAGGCTATCGACGCGATCGCGATCGCCTCCGTAGTGCCGCCGCTCAACTACACGCTGAAAACAATGGCGGAGACTTACTTCAGTCTTTCGCCGCTGTTTGTCGACAGCAATACGAACACGGGGCTGAAAATCCTTTATGAGCCAGCAACTGATGTAGGCGCTGATCGCATCGTTGATGCGGTGGCGGCGATTGAGAAGTACGGTGCGCCGTGTGTCATCGTCGATTTCGGCACAGCCACGACTTTTGATGTGATTAACGCCAAGGCCGAATATCTCGGCGGCGTGATCACTCCAGGAATTATGATTTCGGCTGACGCTCTGTTTGAACGGGCCGCGAAATTACCGCGCGTTGACATTAAACGTCCGCAACGCGTGATTGGGTTATCAACGACGACGGCAATGCAGTCCGGTCTCTACTATGGTTACACTTCGCTGGTTGATGGCGTCTTGAAAAAAATCGTAGAAGAGTTAGGGCAGAGCGGAAAGCCGGCCCGGATAATTGCGACCGGTGGGCTCGCTTCCTTGATCGCTACCGGTTCCGAATACATTGAAGAGGTTGACGACACGCTAACGCTCGATGGCCTGCGCTTGATTTACGAACGGACTCGAAAATGAAGGTTGAACTATAGGCAAGCCGCGTCCAACCGTTGCGCCAAGACCGTTAGTGTCTAGTTTTACACCGCCTCAGTTTCAATGGTGAGTGTCTATGACTTCTGGTGCGCGGCAAGTCTCTGACTTGCCGCTAAGGTTCCAGTTCGGAATGCAGGTCTTTACCTCGAATGCACTTCAAAGGTCGGAGACCGGACAGTAGGTACGCTCAAGCGGTAAGTCGGAGACTTACCGCGCACCATAACGGCCGAGGCTGAAACCTCGATTCGAAGATGCGCGCACCTACTAATCCTGGCTTGCCTAAATCATCCTAACTCTTCAAAAGGAGTAGCTAATGCGTTTTACAACCTGCCGCCTTTTCCAGACTCTCATGTTTTTCAGCCTGCTGGCCTTAGTTTGCGTCGCTCTGCAACTGAGCCCGCAAGTAAGCGCCCAATCAACCAGGCGCGGCATCGATCCCGCGAACATGTGCAACGCCTGTAACGCGTGCGAAGATTTTTATATGTACGCCAACGGTGGCTGGCTGGCGAAAAATGAAATTCCCGCTGCGTTCTCCACCTGGGGAACTACCAGCAGCTTGCGCGAAAAGAATATTGGCGTGTTGCGCCAGATTCTCGAAGAAGCCGCCAAAAACACGGCGGCTCCCAAAGACAGCCTCGAACAGAAGACCGGGGCTTTTTATGCCAGCTGCATGGACGAGCCGCGCATTGAAGCAGCCGGCGCCAAGCCAATCGCCGCTGAGCAGGCCGCAATCAATAAGATGAAGAGCGTCAAGGAGCTGCCTGCGACAGTAGGTCGCTTACACGATCTAAGTGTGCGGACGCTTTTTAGTTTTGGTGCAGTTCAGGACTTTAAGGATAGTTCTGTGGTTAATGCGAGAGTGGGACAGGGCGGATTGGGACTTCCCGATCGGGACTTCTATTTCAAAGAGGATGAAAAGTCGCAGACCATCCGCGACGCCTACGTCACACACGTAGCCAACATGTTCAAGCTGCTCGGCGACGATGCCGCCAAAGCCGACACAGAAGCCCAGGTGGTGATGAAGATTGAAACTGAGCTGGCGAAGAACTCACTCGACCGCGTCGCCCGGCGCGATCTCAGCAAGCAATACAACAAGATGACAGTGACCGAACTGCAAACGGTTACGCCGGACTTCAATTGGAACGCTTACCTAAAGGCCCTCAACGCGCCCAAGTTTACTGACGTCAACATGGCGCACCCGGTCTTCTTCAAGGGCTTGAACGCCATGCTCGGCAC
>DASSCX010000144.1:0-2906 GCA_035697425.1 Pyrinomonadaceae bacterium
GAGGACGTGGTTACATCTCGGCCGATCGTAACTTCGACGAAGATCTTTCGCTAGGATATATACCGATCGATTCGGTCCATACTCCGGTGAAAAAGGTCAATTACACCGTCGAAGCGGCACGCCTGGGGCAGAACACCGAATTCGACAAACTGACGATCGACGTCTGGACCGACGGCTCGGTAAAACCGGAAGACTCCATCGGACTGGCCGCAAAGTTGATCAAGGACCACATGTCCATCTTCATCAATTTTGAAGAGGATACGGACGACTTTGCCTATTCGAAGATTGAGCGTCCGCCGCTGCCGCGTAACGATCAATTGGATCGTTCGGTTGACGAGCTCGAGTTGTCAGTTCGTTCTTACAATTGCTTGAAGAATGCCGATATCCGAACCATTCGCGACCTGGTCCAACGCAGCGAACGCGAGATGTTGGCCACCAAAAACTTCGGTAAGAAGTCGCTTAACGAAATCAAGGAAATCCTGAACGGTATGGGCCTCGATTTCGGAATGGAGTTTGACGAGCAGGGAAATCCGATTCCCGGAACAGGCGGCCGCGACGGCGCCGACCTGAGCGATTTCACTGACGAAGAAGAATAAACGGCGCGGCGTCGCCATTAACGATATCTAGCGGATTCACGGATTTAGAGCCATGCGGCATCAGAAAGCACATCGCAAATTAGGCAGGACCAGCGAGCATCGTATGTCGATGCTTCGCAACCTTGCCGTGTCACTCATTAACGCGCGCGACGAACGGATTGTCACTACTCTGCCGAAGGCGAAAGAGTTGCGTCCCTTTGTGGAGCGGGCCATTACCCTGTCACGCAAAGCCAGCAGCCTCCAGGGCGATGATGCTGGACCACGCGCGCTGCACCTGCGCCGTCAGGCGGCGGGCTTCTTCCATGCGGGCAATATGCAGCAGACTTCGTTGAGTGGCCGGCGCGGCCAGCCTCGTCCGGCACGCACTGCGGGCATGGCCGCTCTGAAGCGTTTGTTTGATGAGTTGGGTGAACGATACAAAGATCGTCCCGGTGGCTACACGCGCATACTGAAACTGGGTCATCGCGCCGGTGACAACGCCGAGCTTGCGATCATCGAGTTAGTCGGTAACCCCGCAGAGCGCGAGGCGTTGGAAGCGGCACAACGACGCAAGACAACTACGAAGAAGAAACCCGAAAGCAAGGGTCTGCTGGGCCGTCGTAAACCTCAAAAGAATGCCGCGGCCAGCGAAACGGAAGTCGCGGCAGATAAAGCCTCAGGTGATGCATCCGAACAGGAGACTGAGGCAGCGGAAGAGAAATAGATCCAATCCCGTGTTAGCGCGCGGGCGCTGGTTTAGGCGCCCGACGGAATTGCCCCAATCGACCATGGCACTGCCCACCCGAGTCTGTTGGGGCTAAACACTTTGATGGAGCAAAGCTTTGTCAAAAGCAGGGTCCGCCAAAAAGATGAACGATCAAGAGAACGAAACAGCCGGGGCTGAACTGCAACCCGAAGAGGAACTAACTGTTGAGGAAGGCTCGGCGGATCGCAAACGCACCAAACGCCGCCGCTCAGGCCGACCTGAAATTCCTGTAAACCTTGCTGAGTTGCGCGAGCTAATTGATTTGGTTCGCGAACACGAATTCACCGAATTCGAACTGTCGCGCGACGATTTTCGAGTGCGTTTTCGACGCGGGCCTGAAGCATTGGAACCCGGCGCCCACATACCGGCGGCACCTGCGCCGGCACCTTTGCCCACTGGCGGTAATGCTGAAACCAGAGCTGCGGCGGCTGTGCCTCAGCATCCAGGCGCCAGGGCTGAGACAGAAGCCTCGGAGGACCAGGATCTCTACATCATCGCGTCACCGATTGTCGGCACGTTTTATAGATCACCGTCTCCAAACGCGGAATCGTTCGTTAAGATCGGGGCTACCGTTGAGGCTGACACCGTGGTTTGCATCATTGAAGCGATGAAATTGATGAATGAAATCCAAGCTGAGACGAGTGGCGAAGTAGTTAAGATTTATGTTGAGAACGGTCAGCCGGTTGAATACGGCCAGCCGCTGTTCGGAATCAAAAAATAGTCCAATGTCTAATGTCCAAGGTCCAAGGTCCGTCTGGTTAAGCGGGTTTTGGACCTTGGACATTAGACATTAGACCTTGGACATAGTATGAGGCCAGAGATCAGAAAATTTAAGAAGATCCTGATCGCGAACCGGGGCGAAATTGCATGCCGGATCATCTGGACGTGTAAAGAGATGGGCATCAAAACCGTCGCCGTTCATAGCGACGTTGATCGCGATTCGCTTCATGTCCGCTACGCCGATGAAGCAGCGTGTATTGGTCCGGCCCCTTCGGCGCAGAGTTATCTAAACATTCCAGCCATCATCAGCGCCGCTGAAATTTTCAACGTTGACGCGATTCACCCCGGCTACGGATTTCTGGCTGAGTCGTCTTACTTCGCCGAAATTTGTGCCGCCTGCAACATCAAGTTTATTGGACCACCTGCTGAGATCATCAGCCTGATGGGCGATAAGGTCAGGGCGCGTGCGGCCATGTCTGCCGCGGGTGTGCCGGTGCTCCCGGGCAGTCCGGATCCAGTTACTTCCGAGGCCGAGTGTTTGGCGCTGGCGCGTGAGATTGGATTTCCAGTGATTGTGAAAGCCTCCGCTGGTGGCGGCGGGCGCGGTATGCGCATCGTCCAAAGTGAAAACGAGTTGGGTAAAGCACTGGAAGCGGCATCGACGGAAGCAGCCGCGGCTTTCAAAGACGGCAGCGTTTACATCGAACGCTACGTGAAAGATCCAAGGCACATTGAGATTCAGGTGTTGGCAGACGAATACGGCGACTGTATTCATCTGGGAGAGCGCGAATGCTCGATTCAGCGACGGCACCAAAAACTGCTGGAGGAAGCGCCTTCGGTTGTCT
>DASSCX010000145.1:0-6447 GCA_035697425.1 Pyrinomonadaceae bacterium
TTGGTGGACGCAAAGACGAAGTGTGGTGAGCCGACCGAGGATCTTTCGTTTCCGAAATTTCATCGGCTAATAGCTTCGAAGGCGGAGAGTCTGAAAGCGCGCTTGAAATGCGAACGTGTCAGCTTTTCGGTGGAGGTTGAAGCTGGACACGTGAGTTTTAAAGCCCGCGCCGAACGAGAATGAAAAGAGGCTCAACCCAAATCAAAGAGGCGACCCTTGGGGTCGCCTCTTCCTTTTGTCGCTTACCGGATCATTGGATCGGAAGCAGTCAGTGGCTTTGCTGTCGCAAGCCGGGGAGACTATATCTTGGTCACTTGTTCGGCCTGCGGTCCTTTGGGACCCTGCGTCACTTCAAATTCAACTTCCTGACCCTCTTCGAGAGTCTTGAAGCCGTCGCCTTGAATGGCGCTGTAGTGAACGAAGATGTCGGAAGAGCCTGGCTGTTCGATGAAGCCATAACCCTTCGAATTGTTAAACCACTTGACCTTACCGGTTATTCTAGACATAACAACGAATCCTCCTAACGATTCGGTAAAACGGGCGAGATTAGTACAAGTCTGGCGCTGTTTGTTCTTGCGAAACTACAGGGCTGGCTCTGTGCTACTCCGCGCCGAGGACGTCAATTCCTGTGAGCCGGGATACGCCTTGCGGGCGCTACGCGAAACACGCAATTAACAAAAAATGCATGGTGAAAACGCGTGGAGCGCGATTTCATCATGCATACACTTACGGGGGCGAAACTACTAAAACTCATTGCTGTAAAGCTGGCAGATCGAAATGCTGGGGAAGTCTCGAAAGGAAAACCCTGCATTGGAACGACGGCGCATACTAAGCGAATCTTCTTGAGGGTGTCAAGAAAATAAAAGCATAAACCTAAACCCTGCGAGGTTTACGGCCGCGTCCACTCAAATCCAAATCCTAACCTCACTGCGAACTGGGATAGAGGTACTGCAGAGGGTTAACCGGCTGATCGTTAATGCGAACTTCGTAATGCAAGTGCGGTCCGGTTGAGCGACCAGTGGATCCAACCCGCCCGACAAATTCTCCACGTTGAATCAACTGACCGACGGAGGCGGCAATCCCGGAAAGATGGCCGTAACGCGTGGTGAGTCCGCCGCCATGATCGATAACCACGAGTTGACCATACCCATTCTGCCAGCCCGAAAACGTCACGGTGCCACTCGCTCCGGCAATCACTGGTGAGCCCCATTCCGCATCGATGTCCTGGCCCGAGTGAAACTCATAGGAGTTGCCGCCAAACGGATTGCGCCTGCCACCAAACCCGCTTTCAAGCGTACCTGAAACGGGCCAAATTGATGGGGTGTGACTGTTTCTTCCTATCTCCGCTTCATAAGCACGGAGATCCTGCTCAATCCGATTCATTTTGCTTTCCAGCTCGACCAAGCTATCCGATTCAACTGGCATTTCCGGACCGCCTGCTCCCGGAGCGGACGAGTTTGCAGCAACGACGCCCGATTTTTCTGCCAGCTTCCGCGACGTGTCTTCAACGGCCTCGACGCGATTGCTGAGATGGTTGAGTTCACGTTGCTGACGTTCATTTTCAGCTCGCAAGCGTCGATTCTCATTTTCTATCCGCAAATGTAGCGCTTGC
This sequence comes from Pyrinomonadaceae bacterium, assembly GCA_035697425.1. Lineage (GTDB taxonomy): Bacteria > Acidobacteriota > Blastocatellia > Pyrinomonadales > Pyrinomonadaceae > PSRF01. Next base: position 1,613 of record DASSCX010000145.1, read on the forward strand.
TGGGTCAGGCCGTAGAATCCGTAAAGGCAGCCGCAAAACAACAACACAGCAGCTACGGAAAACAACTTGATGCACTTTTTACCTACGCAAAATCTACGGATTTGGGAACGGGATCGGGATGTGTGGGCAATTATGAAAGCATAAAAACGGTCGTCACGGGGCATCTCTACAGTCTCCACATTGAGCGCGCAGAGGTCGAGGCTACGCAACAAACGGAAAGCACGACTGTCGCAAGGGCAGAAGCGCACTAATTAATTATTTACGAGGTACTACTGACCTGCTTGAAGTTTTGCAGCGGAGGGGCTGAACCTTCCACTCTGAGAAGGACACCCATCCGGCCGGTGCTGCAATCAAGGCGAGACCCTATCACACGGCAGACAACCCTTGCAAATCAGTAGGGTTTTGTAATTCTGGAAGGCGGGTTGTCGCGGGGGTGGCTTCCGATTCCCAGGGAAGGGAGATTAGACGTGGGTAAGATCTCTGGCTTCACGCCTGCGACGCGAACGATCTACAAAGATGGCTACGCCAATTAGGATTATAAGAGCGATAAAAATCGCAACGATTGTGAGTTTGATCGCAGCGATTAGCAGTCCTGCCGCCGTAAGAATTTTGCCGAGCAACGCCACTACCAAAAGCAGAAGGGCAAATATTCCGCCTAGTTTTGCAAAGATTCCCAAAAGCACAGACATCTTTATTTCCTGAAATTCAAATGTACCTAAGACCTTCGTTCGAAAGATACGGGTTCAATCCGACTACGGCTAAGCTGCGTCGTTTCACCAGTGCGATAGCGCTGTGTGTCCAGGGTGCCAGTCACAACGGATGGCGGTGGCCGGCGTGAATCGAACCGCACCACACGATCTGAGTTCCGGCGACGTCTCATGTAGTCAAAAACCATGTAAGCCCCAAGCGCCACAAGCGCAACTGGAAGCAGCTCCCGCACGGGCAGCTGAACGCGTAGTAATGTGTGTAACAAGAAGATCGTGCCGATGATGATTAGCGTCACGCCCCAGGCGAATGGATTCCCGTACAGCCGTTGCGTGATTACATCCTCTTCAGCTTCGGGGGAAAGGCCGGCGCGAATCAATTGCGCGGTGCGACATGCGTCAACGGCAGCGAATAACCAGGAGCCGATTACGCCCAGCAGAAACAAGAGCACGCCTTCGGTGAGCACGGCCATCTGAAAGAAGCTGGCAAAGATGGCGAAATGGACAATTGCCTTGGATGTTTGGCCGTTGTAGGCCGCACCCAGACCGGGAACAAAGGACAAAAGCGTAGCCACAAAAGGCGAGCTTTTTCGTCTCACCACTCCTGCTGAGTTAACGGGGGACTGCTGGCGCAGCAATTCGACGCCGGTAACTATGCAGTCCTGACAAAACGGAAAACCGCGGATCCGGTGATCGCACGCCGGGCAAAGCGGCCGAGCGCAGCGGTTGCACTGAACCACTGATGGAGTCTTCTGGTGATAGGTACAATTCATCATTACTACACACTCAGCATGATCCGACCGCGTATTATTGTCCGCCGACCAACTCCTTCAATCCGTTCTCGTAACTCTTTTCAGCCAGACGCAGGCTGGCTTGATAGACGCCCGTAATCGAACCATCTGCCGAAACTGTATTTGCGAGTACAAAGACTGCGAGTAGCAACATGGTGGCAACCGTTGCCAGTTGGGGCGAAACAATGGGATCCAGTAACAGTCTTAGCCACGAAGCAAATCTCGCTGATAGTGGCGCCCGAACTTCAGCCGCCGTAAGGGTTCCTAGTGTGGCCTGCAAAATACGTTGATTCAGCCCAAACGGAACCGGCTGCTCTTCAGAGATGTAGGTGTAACAAGCACCAATCGAGCGCACGACTTCTCCCGGAAGTTCAGTGCAGCGATCGCACAACGCCGCGTGACGTTCCCAGCGATGGTAAAAAGGCGCCGGAAGAAATCCGTCGAGGTAGTCGGTTAATGATTCTTCAAACTCACTACAAGTCATCGCCGTTTCCGGCATGGTGCTTTGCAGGATCAGCGCTTCCAGTTCGCGCGTTGGCGGCGGCACCTCGGCGACTCGGCAAGCCTGCATCGTATTTTTGACCTCACTCAGCGTTTGGTGACAGACCGGGCAGCGCAGAGCATGCTCGGAAAACGCACGATGCGTTTCAGCATCGAGCTCTGTTTCCAGGTAATCACTGAGCTGGTTCTCAAAATCTTCACAGTGCATGTGTTTCTCTCTTCCGCCCTCTTCTTTTCTCTAAACCGGGCTCATCGCCACTACTTTCATCCGGCGCAGTATTTTTGCCAACTCGATTCTGCCACGATTAATTCGCGATTTAACTGTGCCCTCAGGGATTTGCAAGAGCGTGACAATCTCCTGATAACTCAACTCCTCAATGTCGCGCAAAATGACGCAGGTGCGTAGATCCGGCGAAAGCTTATCGATGCCGCTTTGCACCTGAGCTCCCAGCTCACGTCGTTCCAGCTCATCTTGAGCTGAACCGCTGGATGTGCGCAGGTGATAGGTGTGGTCGGAAAGATCATCCGCGTGATGATCGTGAGGCGTGCGTTGTCGCTTGCGGTAATCGTCAATGATCAGATTTCGCGCGAGTCGCATCAGCCAGTTCTGCAAATCACCTTGCTTAGGATCGTACTGATCCAGCGATCGGTAAACGCGAACAAAAACTTCCTGCGTCAGATCTTCGGCCGCATCCGCGCGCGAAGTGAAGCGATAGGCGAGGTTATAGATCCGCCGTGAATAACTCTGAACAACCTCTTCCCAGGCCGCGCCATCACCAGCGCGACATCTGCGAATAAGTTCGGCTCCTTCGTTGGCGGCCAAAGCCCTTACAGCCCCCACTGATATTTTCTCCGGTTCTGACGAGCGCCTGGTCTCAAACTGCTGACAAGGAGAACGTCCCTGTCGAGAGCGGTTACGATGATTTTGGTAGGAAAGTTCCGGCGGCGCTCTTTCCCACTCATTCAGCCGCAGGCGAATGAATTGGTTACGAGATGCTAACGAAAGGCGCGCTTTCGGACCATTCTTGCCGGTTACTTCAAAACTGTAGTAGCCTCTCTCGACGGCCCAATATCTTGTGGTTTGCTTTCCGATTAAGTCAAGTTTCCGAAATACACCTTAGTTCGCTGGAACTGGATCCCTTTGAAGTCACCCGCCCGAAAATACCTGGAGTTTGGTGTCCTTTGCGCACTCGCTATCGGCATTCTGTGGTGGTTTGGCAGAAAGCTCGACTGGGCTGAGGTCCGTGAGGCCTTGGGCCACACCAATAAGTCCCTGCTCGCTGTAGCCATTGTCATTGTTTGCTCTTCTTATCTGTTGCGGGCCTATCGTTGGGGAGCTTTGCTCGCGCCGCTCGGTCCCGCTCGCATTAAACATCTCTTTGCTGCGACCACGATTGGATTCGGCGCCGTTTTCTTAATCGGACGGATGGGCGAAGTTGTCAGGCCTGTAATGCTGCCTTTAAAGGAACCCCGGGTTCGCGCAAGCGCTTCGTTCGTCACGATCATGGTGGAACGCATATATGACATGCTGGCAGTGGTAATTCTCTTTGCCGTTAACCTGCTTTGGTTTGTTCCTCCCAGTAATGTAGCGAGTCAGCTTTTTCGCGTGCGGATTGCCGGCGTTGTTTTGCTCTTAGCCGTACTTTCTGGTGTTGGAGCTTTGGTTTGGTTCCGCTGGAAATCTGCCGGGGCGGTAAGTTGGGCAGATCAGCGTCTCAGGCGCTGGACTTTCATTCCAATTAGAGTCACCCGGGCGGTTGTGAGCACGATGGAACAACTGGCGCGGGCCCTTCGCGTCCTGGCAAACGCACGTGAACTAGCAGTAACAATTGGCTGGACGGCCCTGATCTGGGGCGGAATCGTCGTAGCCAATCTTTTGGTGTTGCGCGCGTTCGGACTTAACTTCGGTGTAACTCAGGCGATCTTTGTGCTCGGATGGTCGCTGGTGGGTTCGCTGGTTCCGACGCCGGGTGGCGCAGCTGGAGCTTTTCACGCGGCCACGGCTGCGGGCTTGATCTTTCTGGGGGTGGAGCGGGAAACCGCAGCCGCAATCTCAATCGTGATGCACGTTATCGACTTCGGTCCGTCCGTAGTTTTTGGATTTTTCTATTTTGTTCGCGGCGATATCAATTTCGCGCGCCTGCGCTCATTGTCGTCACCGGAAGCGGTGGAACACGCGGTTGAGGACGAAAGCATCACCCCGGAAACTGATGATGTGGCGCTCGAAGGGACTTTCGAAGGCGTGTCGGCCGGTAAGTAAAAACTCTTTAACAAGGTTTCGGAAAATTCTGCCACTGAGGTTCACTACATATGAAGTGTCCATTCTGCGGTTACCTTGAAGACAAAGTTGTTGACTCGCGCGAGTCGCGCGAAGGGGAGGCGATCCGGCGGCGACGCGAATGTCTCCGCTGCGAGAGACGCTTCACTTCTTATGAGCGGATCGACGAGATTCCCTACATGGTGGTGAAGAAAGACGGACGGCGTGAGACGTTCGACCGCAATAAAGTCATGGCCGGCCTGCTGCGAGCTTGTGAAAAACGCCCGGTGGCGTCTTCGAAACTCGATTCCATCGTGAACGCTATCGAGAAGTATGTGCAGGAGTCTTCCGAACGCGAACGTCCCACAAGTAAGATTGGCGAAATGATAATGCGTCGGCTTAAGGAACTCGATAAAGTAGCGTACGTTCGCTTTGCTTCTGTCTATCTCGAGTTTGAAGACGTTTCGGAATTCATGACTGAACTGAAACATCTGGTACGCACGCGGGCTACGTCCGGAAGCAAGAAATCCTAAAACCGAGAGACATAATTCGGTGCCGATGATTAAAACGTCCCGCATAACT
>DASSCX010000146.1:0-12180 GCA_035697425.1 Pyrinomonadaceae bacterium
CAGATACCAGCTTTCAGGGTGTCTACTGGGGCACACCCTAAGGCTAGTTCGTAAAAGAAATTTGGGCCCTAAGCCCAGCATCATAAGATCTTTTTTTCCAAACATTTCAGCACCAGAAGGACGGCATGAAAGTACTCGTAATTGGCTCTGGAGGTCGCGAGCACGCATTGGTTTGGGCGTTGCAACATACAGCGACGGCCAGCCTGGACCTCTACTGCGCGCCAGGAAACCCGGGCATAGCCGAACTCGCCCGTTGTGTCCCCATACCGGTAGACAATCACGATGCCCTCATCGCTTTCGTACAAGATGAATCCATTGATTTGACGATCGTCGGACCTGAGGCGCCACTCGCAGCAGGAATCGTCGATAAGTTTCACACTCTCGGTCTCGTGATCGCCGGGCCAAGCGCGGCCGCCGCTAGGCTGGAAGCCAGCAAGGCTTTCGCCAAAGATTTTATGGCTCGTCACGGCATACCGACGGCCACTTACGAAGTTGTGCGTTCAGCGGAGGAAGTGGCTGAAGTCCTGGCGAGTGGAAGGTTTGGACCAGAAGACTCCGCAGTTGTTCTTAAAGCCGATGGACTCGCGGCCGGCAAGGGCGTGGTCGTCGCCAGTTCGCACGCCGAAGCCCGAGCTGCTGCAGCTCAACTTGTGGCTGGCGAGCTTATCGATCCGTCAGCGGCCCAACAAATCGTGGTTGAAGAAGTGCTCGTGGGAACGGAAGTCTCCCTTCTTCTTTTTGCCGACGGGAGCAACTACGCCTTAATGCCTGCCGCTCGCGACCACAAACGTATCGGCGAACACGACACCGGACCAAATACTGGCGGCATGGGTGCGATTACCGATTCGTCAATTCTGTCGCCCGAGCTGAGAACACAAGTTGTCAGTGAAATCGTTGAACCTACGCTCGCGGGCGCACGCAAAGAAGGCTTTCCCTTTCGCGGCGTTCTTTTTCTAGGATTGATGCTAACGAGCAAGGGGCCCAAGCTTTTAGAGTACAACGTGCGCTTTGGCGATCCTGAAACGCAGGCAATTTTGGTTAGACTCAAAACCAGTCTGGTCGACATTTTTCGCGCCACTATCAACGGCAACTTGAGTGAGATTCAGATTGAGTGGAGTAATGAATCATCGGCCTGCGTAGTGTTGGCCAGTCGCGGCTACCCCGGGAAATACGAAAAGGGAACAGTAATTAAGGGCTTGGAAGCGCGCGATCGAGAGGGCAAGACCATTGTGTTTCATGCGGGCACGGCCAAGTTAGCAAACGGCGACTTTGTTACAGACGGCGGACGGGTCCTCGGAATCACAGCCAAGGGCGACACGCTCGACGAAGCGTTGAGACACTGCTACAGCGCGGCACAGAGCATCTCCTGGGATGGGATGCAGTATCGGCGCGATATTGGGCAGTTTGGGGAAGTGCGCAGCAAAACGAGTAATCCCTAGATCGCCCCTCGGTTCTTAAGTACGATAGGGTCCTATTGGAAAATCAGAGGCGTGCTCCGAGGCGACCCTTTTCGAAACGGGCGGCCACGGATTACCGCCCACAGTAAATCAGGACATCGCTTAAAATGGCCCTTTTCTGGAGCAGGGCTGGAACTGCTGCTATACTCCCAGTTCACTTCCTACGGTATTTTGAACCCTATTGCGGCAGCCAACGTACTGACATATGCGGACGGGCAGAAGTTAATTTTTTGACGCCAAAGCGAAGCTATCAACCCCTACTTCTGATTCTGGAGGATGAGTTAAAAAATGGGACTGTGGACCAGAGTTAAACGCTCAATGCGGGCTTTGTTTGGCGGGATCATCGAGGCGACTGAGAATCCCGAACTCGTACTCCAACAAACCATCAGAGACATGCGCGACCGTGTGCCGGAATTGAATAATTCGGTGGCGCAGGTGATGGCTACCGAAAAGCTCCTCGGCAAAAGCAAAGAGCGCCTCGAAAGTCAGGTTGTGGACCTCGATTCTAAGATTAAAGCCTCGGTAAAGATGGGGCGCGACGATATCGCGACTGCGTACATTGGCCAATTACAGCAAGCGCAAATGGACTTGCAGAAAACCGGTCAGCAACTGGAGCATGCCACGCTCGCATCGAAACAAGCGCTCAAGGCACGAGACAATTACGTTCTGCAAATGCAGCGTCGCACCGCCGAGGCGATGCAGTTAATTAACCAGTCGAAGCAGGCGCGCTTACAAGAGCAATTGGCGCAAACGATGGAGTCGTTCCAAATTGGCGACGACGCTTCCACGTTCAACGAAATGCGCGACAAGATTGATCGGCGTGCTGCTGCCGCCGAGGCCAAGATGCAACTGGGGTCGGCTTCGGTCGACAACCGGATGCAGGATATCGAACGCGAGGCCATGGACATGCAGTTACAAGATAAACTGCTCGCTTACAAACGGGAGATGGGATTGTTGCCGGCCGGCACGCCCAGCTCTCCGCAAGCATTGCCCGCCGAGGGGCAAAGCAGCGCCAACGACAACGCGGGGGGCAATAGAGGTAACTGATCAGGTGCGTTTGGATGGCTTCTCTTTTTAATGCGTCAAGTTTATGGCTGAGTTATCGAAGTTTGACCTGCGGTATATAAAAGAGGCTTTCAAGGAGCCTCTCAACTTTTGGGGCATTATCACATTCGGCGCGACGGCAGCATTTTTTCAGGATGTCACCCCCCTTGCTGCTGCCTTAGCTGCCGAGACTCTCTATCTAGCCACCGTGCCGGCAAGTTCATTTTATCGACGCCTGGTTGACCGTCGCGAGAAACAGCGACTGCACAAGCTGCGCGAACAGCAGCGCGAATCTCAAATCAAAGGATTTGACCCGCGTGAACGTGAAGCCGTCGAGTACCTGCGTTGGATGAAGAACCAGATCTATTCGAACTACAAGAAATTCACTGGTTCGAAAACGATCCCTCACAACCTGGAAAGTCTGGATCAACGCTGGGAAGATTTTGTTGACCTGTTGGATGTGTATCGCCGTCGCAAACATCACCTCAGATCGATCAATCGCCAGGCCGTGCAGAATCAACTGGTGCAGGCTGAGCGTGCCGTGCAACATTCCAAGGACGAGCGCGAGAGACGCATTCAGCAATCCAATGTCGAAATCCTTCGCCGTCGCGTCGCCGCTTTTCAGGACATTGAGCGTTCAGTGAAGCTGGTTGAAGGGCAATTACAGTCGATTGAGAACTTCTTCGGACTAGTTAATGACCAGGTCGTGACCTTGCCCACACCTGAGCGCGTCTCTGCCCTCGATTTCGAACAGCTTAGCGATTCAATCGCCATGACGAAGCAAATGCTCGAGGAAACTTCTGACACCTTTGCTGCGCTTGATAGTCACAATCGTGATATCGGAAATTACGACCTGCTACTCTCGAGCAGTTCGCCCTCAAAATAGCAAGATCGGCTACTCCTTTCTCCGAAAAATCCCAGTGTGATCCTTGCCGGAACTGAAGCAAACCGCTGCTGGTCCAGGTGTAGTTTGAGCCCTGATCCCGCTGGAGTTTTTTGGAGCGATGAGTAGCCGATTTGTTCCCAGAAGAATTCCAAAAATAATCCAGCTGAGCCGGGGAAAAAGAGGCTTGGTGGAACCTTGTTTTGGGAGCGCTCCGACAGTCAAACCGACCGCCAATCAGTACTTTAGTAGTTAACGTAGAGTCTCAATTTACACACTATAATGCATTGAAAAAAAAGATGACCACAACATATTGACATGCGGTAATCAAAGGAGTATATTCCGCTCCGCTTGAGACGAGGCGGGTAACTTGGAGCAGCGGCAGGCCCCCCTGAACGGCTCTCCAGCTAAAGTTTTTCGCTTCGAAAAAAGCCAACCGAAGTATCCGCTAAACATGATCGACGCAGCCACGTCGACTCTACTGTAGCCGGAGGTTCGTCTGTGAAACTTCCCGAAAATAACCTCGTGTCGCCCGAACACGAGAAAGGCAGAACGATGAGCGCAGCTATTGGCAAAAACACCCCCGCAGCAGACGTGTCGTCTAAAGCACCCGCAACGCCGGTCAAACGACGTAAGACTCCACCCCTGGGTTTGAATGCCAAACGTGTGATCAGTAAGCGCTACTCGTTGAAGGACGCGAAGGGACGCGCCCTGGAAGAATGGCCTGATATCGTGCGTCGTGTTGTGGGTCATGTGTCGGCGGCCGAAAAAGATTCAGCCAAGCGGGATGAATTTTTTGCGGCCATGAGCGATGTGATGCTCGCCCGCGAGTTTGTGCCAAACACTCCGTGTCTGGTTAATGCCGGCAAGACAAATGGTCAACTCGCTGCCTGTTTTGTTCTCGACGTTCCGGATTCGATCACGGGAATCATGGATCATGCCAAGGCGGCTGCCACAATTCACCAGACCGGCGGCGGCACCGGAATGACTTATGAATTCCTGCGCCCGCACGGTGCGTTGGTAGGTTCGACGCGTGGTGTAGCGTCAGGTCCTGTTTCTTTCATGAACATCGTCAATCAGGTGACGGATGTAGTGAAGCAAGGCGGCGTTCGTCGCGGAGCCAACATGGGGATGATGCGTGTAACGCATCCTGACGTGTTGCGCTTCATTCATGCCAAGAACGATCAGCACTCGCTTACCAACTTCAACATCTCGGTGAACGTCACTGACAGATTTCTTAAAGCGGTCGACGATAACGAATGGTTCCAACTCGAGTTTGACGGCGAGTCGTGGACCGACCCGATCTATGATCCGGTTCGCGACGGTGATTACCTTGTCTACCGCCGTCCCGATGGTTCAACGGTAACTTTCCCTGATAAGCAGAGTTTCATTGCTGCCGATCTTTCCAATTGCACGATCGAGGAGCCGCCGCGCCCCGGCATGGTCTACGCGCCCGACATCTGGAATCGGATTGTTGCCAGCGCGCACAAGTATGCTGAACCGGGAATCGCATTCATCGACGAAGTAAACCGTCACAATCACATGATGAAGTCGATGGGGCCAATCTACTCCTGCAATCCCTGCGGTGAGCAGTTCCTGCACTTCTCAAACTCCTGCAACCTCGGTTCGATCGATCTCGCGAAGTTCTATGATCCCGAAACTCGAATTGATTGGGATCGGCTTCGAGAAGTAACGCACCTGTGCACTCGTTTTCTCGACAACGTGATCGACACCTGCGCCTGGCCACTTCCGGAAATCAACGATGTCGTAAGCCGGACTCGTCCAGTCGGACTCGGAATCATGGGTTTCGCCGATCTTTGTTTAGATCTCAAGGTGACTTATGGCTCGCCGGCTTCCATTGATTTGATGGAAGAGATGATGGGCTTCGTTAGGCGCGAATCCTGGAATGCGAGTTTGAAGATCGGTGCCGAGAAAGGGACGTTCCCCGAGTTCGAACCTAATCGTGAAGCTTACGAAGACTTTCTCTACAACCAGGTGGGAATCTCGCGCGACGTACCGTTGACGCCACGTAACTACGAGGTGACAACGATTGCGCCAACCGGCACGATTTCCCTGGTTGCGGAAACTTCTTCAGGTATTGAGCCAAATTTCTCCTGGGCTTATGTGCGCAAAGACACGCTCGGCACTCGCACTTACGTGCACACGCTCGCAGCGCAGGCTTTGGGTTTGGAAGTTGACCAGACGGATCCGGATTCGATCGACGCTGCGGCGACTTATGTTTGCGAACACGAGAACGAACTGCCGCAGTACTTCATTTCAGCGATGAATATCTCCGCTGAACAGCACGTGCACGTGCTCGCCGCTGCACAACGCAACGTGGACAATAGTGTTTCGAAGACTTGCAACGGCGCCGTCAACGACACAGTCGAGTCTGTAGATCGCCTCTACCGCTTAGGCCGCCAGCTTGGCTGCAAAGCAGTCAGCTACTATCGCGACGGTTCGCGTGACAATCAGGTGCTGAATTCAATGAAGGCGTCGGACTCCGAGACGAAGAGTGAGACTGCGTGCAATCCGGAGGTCGGCGCGGAAGTGCTTGATGATCCGCCGGCAAGTCATTCGGATGCGGCGCACGTCATACCGATGGATCCGGAAACTGAAGGATTGGCGCGCGCCGAAGCGGGCCAGATGATCAGAGCACAAGCGGATGCCGAGGCGACCTTGACGGCAATCCGCATCGAGCGCCCACGCGAGCTCAGGGGCGCGACCTGGCAGATCCCCTTTGACGGGCAGAATCTTTACGTCACCGTCAATCACGATAGCCAGATGATTCAGGAAGTTTTTGCTACCGGTCCCATTAGCGGGGGCGTGGGTCTGCTGGCGTCGAAGATGCTGCGTGGTGGCTTCGACGCCGCGGAGGTGGCTTACAGTCTCAACAAAGTGACGGGCACACACGCGGTCTGGTTCAACGAACGCCTCTTGACTTCACCGGAGCAGGCGGTTGCCGAATGCATCATGATCACGAACCGGCGTCTGACGGATCTACCGGATTCCGCACGGGCGCTCGCAAAGCAGCAGCATTCCGGCGCGCAGATTCCTTTGAGTGGATCATCGAATGCGGGCGCTAACGCTTCTCAGGCAACCGGCAGTACCTCGGCAGGGTTGACGGGTGTGACCGGCGCAATTATGTCCACGATGATCGGCATCTGCCCCGAGTGCAAAGGCCAGCTCGAGCACGCGAGTGGCTGTGACTTTTGTCGGGATTGTGGGTACAGCAAGTGTAAGTAAGGGACTCAGTCTGAGCCTGCTTCCTGGATAAAAAGCCGCGATGCACTGTCGCGGCTTTTAGCTTAGGGCCTCTCCGAGGTGCGGCTCGTCTATGGTCCCGAGCAATGGTGGTTCGTGTGAGTTCGTGGATCGCCTCTTTCCCGAGAGGCTACAATCCACGAATCCACACGAAATAACACGAATCGATTCGCGATTGATAATCGCTTGTTTGCCCTTCTTCCAAAACCCAACCGTAGGAGGGCTTAACACAAGCTATGCCAGACTCCCTTGCTTTGACGTACGTGTGCTGAAGGCGTAGGGTCATTATTGAATCGAGAAATCATTATGACTAAACAAAAAGCAATCGGCCGGGATGTGAAACACTATCTCGTGAAGCGGCCAGACAAGATCCTAACCAGCAGCTTGAGTTGGAACGAAGTGCAGGCGGAACTGCGTGAGGGTTTTGGCGAGGCGGATGAAGAGATGTTGTTCCGCGGCATCGTTACTGAAGACGGCACCGAGTATCGCGATAAGTACGCGGATAGTAGAACCCAAGTAACCCAGCATCGCGATTAGTTCCTCCCATAGAAGCTCGACCCGACGAACGAGCGCACTCTGCTAGCAAATTTTCGTCGTGCAGGTTCGTGTTATTTCGTGGTTCGTTCTCATCGATGAGATACATTCGAACCACTAAGTCACACGAAACAACGCTAAGCACGTTTCCCTGATCTCCGTTCCCGTGCCCTCTCTACTGGGAGAATATTAGTCGTCGAGAGTGGAAATTAAAATTCCGATGACAGCGAGAACCGCCCCGACACCAACGGCTACCCCAATGGCAATGTTTCTCGCCGTGGAGTGACCTTTGTTGTCCTCAACCTTCAAAACATCTGTATAGCTGATTGTGGTAGGGGCGTCAGTCTTTCGATCTCGCATCACGAAATCGTCCTCACCGGCCTGAGCGACGTACCCTTTTACCTTCGTTCCGTTTTTCAATTTGATCGTAGCCTTTGCCTTCGCCCCAAGTCCGAGACGGGCGATTTTGCTTTTGACAGCTTCCACAGTAGGAACCTGACTACCACTTTGCCGAGCAACTGCTGGCTGTGAAACCGTAGCAAGCAAGAGGATGGCCGCGGCGAATAGCGATAAATGTGTTTTCAGCATGATTTATCCTCAACCAAACTAGACCTGAGGCGCTTAGCTGCAACGTTAGTACCACTTCTGCTTCAGGAAATCACGAGGGAAAATGAGGAGAGTGTGGCGATCGAGATTGCAGGAATGTTTCTAGTGCAATAAATGAATGGCGTCTGTGGAATTGATGAAGGGCTATTAGCAGTCGTCCCGCTTTGTGGGACTGTATTCGGGACTCTTAGTGCAAAGCCTCGTGAACATTAGGGCGGTGAGAAACGTCTACAAGGTACTCTTTGCCCAAAAAGTCCTCTGTGGCGTGCCTCGGCTTTGCCGCCGGGTGTGAGGCGGTGGCTATGCCCCGCCGTAAAGGTGCCTTTTTACATTTGGGCTATGCCCTCGGTCTGGCCTTTGGCCCAAATGATCGAAGGGCCAAGCCCGCACCAGGAGCATAGCCCGACACTAACTGACTGCTACGGCGGGGCGGAGCCGCCGCCTCACATCGGGCGGCAAAGCCAGAACTAACATAAGGCATGACTTCTGAGGCAAGCATCTATGAGGCAAGCATCTATGAGGCAAGCATCTATAAGGTTAAAGCTCTTCTCTGAAATTTATTATGCGCAGTCCATTGCAGGGGAATTGAGCCATGCCTACACGTTAGTTCATCCATAATGCATCGGCTAGAATATTGAGCAGAGGCGGAAATCGGATCAATGAATAGGCGCTGTTTTCTATCAGCAGGAGTTGCCGCGGTTGCGGCTGCGGCGGTCTCAAGATGGTCGATCAGGTCGAGTCCGCTTACAGGGCGGCGGCCCGGGAGCCCAAAAGACTTCACCGGAACAATCTAAGACAGCAAATTCTAAAGGGATTACCAAAGTGACAAAGACAAACGACGAGTGGAAAAAGGAACTGACCCCAGAGCAGTATTACGTAACGCGCGAGAAAGGAACAGAGCGCCCATTCTCAAGCCCGCTAAATGAGGTTCATGAAGACGGCGTGTTTGAATGTGTGGCTTGTGGGCTGCCGCTTTACGCCGCCAAAGCGAAGTTCGATTCCGGCACCGGCTGGCCAAGCTTTTATGAACCTATTGTGCCGGAGAATGTTCGTGAGGAAGTAGATAAGAGTTTATGGGAGACGCGCACTGAAGTTCTCTGTGCTCGTTGTGACGCGCATCTCGGTCATGTCTTTAATGATGGCCCGAAGCCGACTGGCTTGCGTTATTGCATGAATGGAGTTGCACTCAAGTTCATTAAGAAGTAACGGGTTCTGTTTTGAGCTTTGAACTTGGTGCTTTGTACTTTGTTCTTTGTTCGCTCATCCTAGTTGCCGGATTCAGTCGAAAAAATTCAAGTTCGGGAAAAAGAACAAAGTACAAAGCACTAAGTTCAAAGTAATTTGTGTGTCGCTTGTGGGGGGAAACCGGCTGGCGAGTCAATGATTTCGCCCTTCATATGCTATAGTCGAACCCGCTAGTTAATAGGCCGCACTAAGACAACCTACTATCGACATCAGGATCTAGCGCGAAACGCACCTCCTTGTGCCGTCTGTTGTTCTTCCAAACGCCCGACTCGCGCTGGAAAAAGGCCCTGATGCTCGCGCTTGTATCACTTCAAATTTGCGCCTAATTAAGCTCTTTTACGACGGAGTGTAAACATATTAATGTCTAGACGAATCGCACCGCTGGGAACACTTATTACTGAGTACGCACCGGGCACTGTCGCGCCGGGAATGAATTCGCGGTTTCAAATGATTATTGTTGCCGGAAAAAGAACGAAGCAATTGCTTCAGGGAGCCGAAGCACGCATTGAATCAGATCTGCATCGCCGCAAGCGCACGAGCATCGCCCTTGAAGAGGTCAAGCGAGGCTTAGTGCGATTTAATGGACAAGCTGAGTAGTCATGAACGGATTAAGAGTCTACACAAAACTCAATAACACGAATGGAGACCAGAAGGTTTTCTACAGTCGGCGCGGTAATGGTCCGTACTATCGTTGGTTCTACGAAGAGAAAGCGAATGAATGGCGCGCCTCACGCGTGATCACGGCTGATTTCACTTCTCATAGCCTTTCAATGGCAACCTGGAAGGCTGTCCCGGTAGCATTGCAAACCAGACTGGGCGAGCACTACCTCGACTAGCATCGGCCGCATGATTTTTGGAGCAGAACCTGAGAACTCCGGATTAGAGGATACTTTTGCTTACCGCTTCGGCAGTTCACCCACCTGAAACTTCAACCGGACTTAACTGGACGCACAGCTTCCTTGTTGTCTCACTGCATGCATTTGGTCTGCTCGCTCTTTGGTTCTGGCCGCGGCGGGTCGACCTCATCCTTTTCGTCAGTCTCTATCTGATCACCACTTTTTCGATCGGCATTGGCTACCATCGCTTGCTCACGCATCGGGGATTTGTTTCGCCACGTTGGTTGAGACGAATACTGGCCTGGGGTGGTGCGGCGGCATTGCAGGGTGGCCCAGCTCGTTGGACGGCGATTCACCGGCGTCATCATCAAATGGCTGACAAGCACGGCGATCCGCATTCGCCTCTGAGCGGCTTTTTGCACGCGCACGTTGGCTGGATCATGAAGCGAGATGCCGTCGAGGGCAGTGATTATCGCGAACTGGTGCCGGACGTATCGGGTGACGACCCCTGGCTGCGCGTACTCGACTATAAGCTGCTTTTCACTCTCCCCTGGGTCTTAACCGCCTTGCTTTGTTACGGCATTGGAGGCTGGCGTGGTGTTCTCTGGGGCACTGTGGTGCGAACGCTAACGTTGTGGCATCTGACATGGTGCATCAACAGCGTCTGTCACGTCATCGGCAAGCGGCCTAATCAGACGCGCGACGAGAGCAGAAATGTTTGGTGGCTCGGTGTACTTACAATGGGCGAAGGCTGGCATAACAACCATCATGCACATCCGCGTTCCGCTATTCATGGCTGGCGCTGGTATCAAATCGATATTTCAGGGTACATGATTCGCTTGCTGGCTGGTGTGGGATTGATTGGGAAGGTGCAGCGCGAGCCGCGGCCGGAGTCAACTCCAGTTCGGAGTGCAGCGCGTTCGTCGCTGGAGACTTAGCGCAATAGTAACGCGCTGTAGTAACCCGTGATGCCATTAAGCACGTATTGCACGGCAAGAGCCGCCAGCACAATTCCCATGACTCGGGTAGCGATGTGCACTCCCCCCTCGCCCAAGCGCGCGATTAGCCTCGCCCCAAGATAAAGCGAAACAAAAGCAACGAAGAAGACAAGCGCGAGGGCTACGGCAGTGGCTCCCAGGCGGCGCCAGTCGCCGGCGGCCTGTGAAGTCAGCAACAAAGTTGTTGCGATCACTCCCGGCCCGGAGAGCATGGGGATGGCGAGGGGAAAAACCGAGATGTCTTCGCCTACGATGCCGCGTTCTTTTTCCTCAGGCGCTTGCAAGCCACCGCGTTGTCCAAACAACATGGGCAGCGCCGTAGCGAAAAGCAAAATGCCCCCGCTAATTGCGAAAGCATGTACCGACACTCCAAGGTAAGAAAGCACTGATCGTCCGGCTATCAAAAAGAAGAGGGCGACGCCAAACGCAATCAGCACTGCCCTTATGAGAATCGCGCGGCGGCGGGTATGAGTTTCATCTTTGGTAAGCGCGACGAAGATCGGGACCACGCCCGGTGGGTCCACGACTACCAGCAACGTCACAAACGCCGCTAGACCAAATCTGATCACGTCCTGCTCCATTTTTGTCTTGTGAGAATAGACGGGAATATTAGCGATTGCCAATTGGCGATTGTCGATTGCGAACTTGCGGGTTGAGCCGATGAATTCGGGAGGGGGAATAAGTTCAATGAGAGAAGAATGGACAGAGGCTGCGACGACGACTCATCAGGATCATGTCATCGCTCATGTAATCGGCGCCACCGTCCTTGGTTACTTTTCACTCGGCGAGACTGTTCATCTCTTACTGGACATCGGATTTCTCTGGAAGATCTATGTGGACGGCGAGATGGGCTTGCTGCCGCATCCAGTGGCGACAGCCGAACTAGAGGTCGACGACGAGGCGCGCGCGCAAATCAAGCATGACATCGATTTACTCTTGCGCGGCAACGTCGAAGCCTCAAGATTAGCGCGCTTGCTGCCAATCAACGTCACATCCCCGATTACAGGTGTCGAGCTACAGGTCCGTGGCGAGGAATATAAGCTGGTGCTTGAAGGTGAAAGTGGCACTGTGCAGATTCTCACTTCAGTCAGCGATGGCTCGATTCAAGTAACGGAAGTCTGAGCACAAAAAAGGGCACGCCCCGAAGCGTGCCCTAAACATTCAGAAGCTGAGTTTTGGAATCTCAGGATGCACTCACTCTAAACTCAGCCGCTAATAGTGATCTGATTGTCGATCTCCTTAACGCCTCTAACGGCGCGGACGAGACGCTCAAACTGGGCCTTTATGGACTCGCTCTTAACAGTGCCCATCAG
>DASSCX010000147.1:0-6805 GCA_035697425.1 Pyrinomonadaceae bacterium
TCGACACGATACTCAAGTTCGCGCGGACTAAATGGCTTGGCAAGGTAGTCGTCGGCGCCCGCCTCAAAGCCCGCTACTTTATAATCGAGTGCATCGTGCGCCGTAAGAAAAAGCGTGGGTGTTTGCACTCCGCGTCCTCGCACGCGTTTGAGCAATTCAAACCCGGTCATTCCCGGCATCGAGACATCGAAGATGAAACAATCAAACCTGCCGCCAACGGCCGGTTCGAGGGCGGCGGCGCCACTCTCTCGTTCATCAACCTGAAAGCCCAACCGACGGAAATACTCGGCCAGGAGCAGACGCATGTCGGCGTCGTCATCAACGATTAGAAGGCGCTTGTCGGCGTACTTACTGGCAGTCTGTGGTTCCAAATGTAGACCCGCCGGGGAAGGAATTTGATTTCAAGAAATTTGTAAGCGAATTATAACTCACTTCTACATGCGACAGGCAAAGCGTTTGAGCTTGGGCACCTGCATAGTCCATGAAGGCCATTGCTACAGCGGGCTGCCCATGCATCCGACCTCGCAATGCAGATGAACTACTTACCTTGACGCGCTAAAGCACCGGTAAGTATAGTTGACTTTCAGTTTCACAACCATCTTAACCCTCCTTGTAGCAGCGGATCAGAGACTTTCGCCACAGCCGATGCACGATTTCAGACGACTCCTCAGGTATTTAAAACCTCACTGGGGAACCTTCATACTGGCGACCTTTGCCATGCTGATCGTCGGGCTGTTGGAAAGTGCCATTGGCGCGCTAATCGTGCCAATTTTTGATCAGGCATTCGCCCAGGGAGCGGGGCAGCGCACCGCCACTCTCTTTGGATTGGAACGAATCATTCCCGATTCTGGTCTCGCGGCCTGGAAGACGATCTCGATTCTCCTGCTCACTTTCACCCTGGCAAAGGGCTTCGCTGAGTACTTCTCGACCTATCTCATGGCGCGCATTGGCCAGTCCGCAGTGCTTAAACTGCGCCAGGACCTTTACCGTCACGTCCTCTCACAGTCGGCAAGTTTCTTCGAACGGCATCGCACCAACTATCTCGTTTCGCGACTTGTGTCCAGCGCGGCAGCAATCGAAGCCGCCGTGACGAGCACGATTCGCGACATGCTGCGCGAGAGCTTTACGTTAATCGCCTTCCTCGGGGCCTCTTTTTTTTATAGCTGGCGGCTGACGCTGGGCTCACTGCTGCTCGCCCCGATTGTGGCGGTTTTGACCGCACGCTTTGGCACCCGGCTGCGAAATCTGGCACGCGACAGCTTTGAAGGTAGTAAGGAACTAACTGACACGGCCCAGGAAGCGCTCTCGAATCAAAGTATCGTCAAAGCTTATCGCGGTGAAGCACGTGAAGCCGAACGTTTTACCACGGTAGCCAAGCGGATCGTGCGCGCCAACCTGCGAACGGCACGAATCTCCGGTTTCGCACCGCCGTCCATTGAAATGCTTGGCGTAGTCTTCGTTGTCTTCCTGCTCTACTTCGGTCAACGCGAGATCGTTTCGGGCCGCATGAACGCGGCGCAGTTTTTAACATTCCTCTTCTTTCTTTTTCGCAGCTACGACCCGATGCGCAAACTATCGCGGCTGCAAAACAACATGGAGCAGGCACTCGCCGCGGCACATCATGTTTGGGAAGTGATGGACGAGCATGTAGAGATTCCGGAAAAGGCAGACGCTGTGGAGCTCCAGCCGCTGAGAACCGGGATTGAGCTGCGCGACGTTTCGTTTGGTTATGCGAACGAGGGACGTCCCGTGCTTCGCAATGTAAATTTGCAGGTAGCGGCGGGAACGATGGTGGCCCTGGTAGGTCAGTCGGGTGGCGGTAAATCAACGCTTACGAAACTACTGCCGCGCTTTCACGATCCGAGTTCCGGAGCGGTATTGTGGGATGGCGTGGACCTTCGCAATGTGCGGCTTGCCAGTTTGCGGCGACAGATTGCTCTTGTTACGCAAGAAACCGTGCTCTTCAACGACACTGTCTTGCACAATATCTCGTACGGCAAACCCGAGGCTACTCAGGACGAAGTCGAAGCCGCGGCAAAGATAGCTTTTGCTCATGACTTCATCATGGAGCTACCCCTGGGATATCAAACGATAGTGGGCGAGCGTGGAGTTTTCCTGTCGGGCGGCCAGCGTCAACGTTTGGCAATCGCGCGATCGCTGCTGGTTGATGCGCCGCTCTTAATTTTGGACGAAGCGACTTCGGCTCTTGATGCTGAATCCGAACGATTTGTGCAGCGCGCGATTGCTAATCTCGTTCGCAACAGGACGACGATAGTAATTGCTCATCGGCTTTCTACTGTGCGCCGTGCCGACACGATTGTGGTGATGGAAGCCGGCCGGATTATCGAAACAGGATCTCACGAAGAGCTGCTTGCCCGCGATGGGCAGTATAGAAAACTCTACGAGCTCCAGTTTGCCGATGAAGAAAATTTGACGGCCCTTGTTTCTCAAAGTTCTGGTCTTTGAACTTTGAGCTTTGAACTTTGTTCGTTTGACGGTTAAAAGCAGACTGAATCCAACAGAACAAAGCACAAAGCCCAAAGTTCAAAGCTCAGAGCCACTAACTCGAGAGGCTGAGGGCCCATATCAATCACTATGAAATCAATGACCGGATATGGACGAGCCTCGGTTGCTGGAGATAATTTCTCTGTCTCCGTCGATCTTAAAACTGTGAACAACCGCTTCCTGGATATTCATCTACGAATCGGGGGCGAGCTCTCCGCACTTGAACCATCGATAAAGAAGCGTATCAGTTCTCGTCTCTCGCGAGGCCGCGTTGACGCAGCGGTCACTTTTGAACGCACCTCCCAAATTGCTTATGAGCTTAATCGCCCTTTAATTGCCGGCTATGTCGGCGCGCTTCGTGAAATGCAACACGAGTTTCAGATTGCTGGTGAAGTCGATATCAATGTTGTTGCTCGCCTCCCTGGGGCTTTGCAGCCTGCTCGCGACGCACTCGACGATACGATGGTAGAAGGAATTGAACGGGCCCTCGATGAAGCACTGACCGAGTTGGAATACATGCGTGAACAGGAAGGAGCCGCGCTGCAAAGTGAGATGCGCGAACGCCTCGACAAGATTGAAGCGCTTATCCCCGTGATTGAGGCCGCAGCCGGTGGCCTCGCGGAGACATACCGCGAACGGTTGCAGAAACGGATCGGCGAGTTGCTCAACCGCGAAACGCAGCTGATCGAGCTTGATCAAGCAAGAATGGCTCAGGAGATTGCCTACCTTGCCGATCGCAGCGACGTGAGCGAGGAGATGGTGCGCCTTAAAAGTCACCTGCAGCAGTTTCGTGAGGCCCTCGGCTCAACCAGTGAAACTGGTAAGATGCTGGACTTCTTGCTTCAGGAATTGAACCGGGAAGCAAACACCACCTTGTCTAAGTCGACAGAACTGTCCATTAAGGAAGCGGCCCTGGGAATCAAAGCCGAGGTCGAAAAATTGCGCGAACAGGTCCAGAATGTCGAGTGAAACAAAAGAGTTGGCCGGGAAAGTAGCTACGGCAACACAAAGTGGAATTCTGTTTGTAGTCAGCTCTCCTTCGGGCGGCGGCAAGGGCACGCTTATCCAGCGCGTCCTAAGCCGGTTACAAAATCTCAGTTACTCTGTTTCTTATACGACCCGCAAGCCGCGGAATGGCGAGGTCCACGGCCGCGAGTACTTTTTTGTTAACCGCGAAGAGTTTTCCCAGATGGTCGAGAGGAATGATTTCCTTGAATGGGCTACCGTTCACAGTCACCTCTATGGGACCAGTCGCAGTCAAGTAGCTCACGACGTTGCACTCGGTCGCGATATAGTGCTGGAAGTAGACGTGCAGGGCGCGGCTAGCATTCGTAATCTGGTTCACGAGGCCGTTAGCGTTTTCATTCTGCCACCTTCCCTTAAGGTTCTTCGCGAACGGCTGATCGCGCGAGGCACTGATTCTGAGGAAGAGCTTGCGGTCCGCCTTCGCAACGCGCCCAAGGAACTTAAGGCTTATAAGACATTTGACTACGTGATTATTAATGACGACGTCGAGCAGGCTGCCGCGAAATTGATGGCCATCATCGAGGCTGAACGCCTGCGGCTTTCGCGCCAGGAAGAAAAGGTTCGCGGGGTGGTTGATAGTTTTCAATTGTAGTCGGCGGCGGCAACGCTTGCCGGCGATCGCAAATTATTCAGGAGGAATATTACTTCACTTATGCCGTCCACAAATCAGGAACTAGAAAATGCTCTGGATAAGATGGAAACTCCGCAAGTCGATTCCAAATATCGCTTGATCATTCTTGCAGCTAAACGAAGTAAACAGTTGCAACGTGGAGCGCGTCCTCGAATCGAAATTGATCCGGTTAAGCATAAACCGACGCGCATTGCACTTGAGGAAGTCATGCGCGGTAAGGTGAACTTTACGATTAAGGAACGCGAAGAACCGATCGAAGAGTGATTGCCCGCTACATGCCTTTGTAATCCGGTCCCCCGCCACCCTCCGGAGTTACCCAGTTTATGATCTGGTAGGGATCCATGATGTCGCAGGTCTTGCAGTGGACGCAGTTTGAGAAGTTGATCTGAAGTTTCCGCCGCCCGTTCGCGCCCTCATCCACCATTTCGTAAACTGCCGCCGGACAGAATCGCTGGCAAGGGTTCCCATATTCTTCCGCACAGCGAGTCGCGCAGATATTGGTATCGAGGACGTGCAAGTGCACCGGTTGATCCTCATTGTGTCCCACCGACGCGTGATAAACATCCGTCAGTTTGTTGAACGTAATCTTGCCATCGAAGCGTAGGTCCCGGTATCGCTGTGCGATGTTGTCTCCGCGGTAATGGTATTCGCTGAGTCGTTTCATCACCTCGTGACCCGATTCCGCTTTTGCCCGATCAAAGATTCCCCACGAGCGGCCCCCAGTGATGAATTGGAATCCAGTGTTGACAATTCCCAGCCAGCGCCCGTGCTTGAACCCAGCGTGAAAGTTTCTGACTTTGCGCAACTCCGGAATGATCCAACTTTCATTGACAAGCTGTTCGTAGCGTTGCAGCTTACTGGCTGAGAAGTCGCCTGCAACTAAAGCTTCAAAGATTGCCTCCGCCGCCAACATGCCGCTCTTGATCGCCGAATGGATTCCCTTGAGCCGTTGCGAGTTTAAGAATCCGGCGCAGTCGCCAACCAGGAGCACGCCGTCGGCATAGATCTTCGGCATGGCGTAGTAGCCTCCGGCGGCTATTGTTTTAGCGCCGTAGCGCAACATCTTCCCACCTTCGAGTAACTGAGAAACGTACGGGTGAGATTTGAACCGCTGAAACTCCGCGTGTGGATCGAGCAAAGGATCCTTGTAATCGAGTCCCGTCACATAACCGATATTCAAGATGCGGTTCTGCATCCCGTAGATCCAGCCACCACCATAAGTTTGCGCGTCAGAAGGAAAACCAAGCGTGTGCGTGACGCGCCCTGTGGGATATCGATCATCCGGCAACTCCCAGAGTTCTTTCACGCCAACGCTGTAAACCTGGGGTTCTTTACCTTCGTTCAAATTGAGTCGTTGGCTTAACTCTTTGGTTAAAGATCCACGCGGCCCTTCTCCCAGGACAGTGACTTTTGCCCGTAAATCAACGCCCGGTTCGAAGTTAGCTTTACGTTTACCTTCCTTATCGATTCCTTTATCCCCGGTGCGCACTCCCACAACCCGATCTTCATCGTCGTAAAGCATCTCCGCACCCGGAAATTCGGGGAAGATATTTACTCCGGCCGCTTCACACTGATCACCTAACCAGGCAGTGAGTCGATTGAGCGACACGATGTAATAGCCATGATTTTTCAGTGGCGGTGGCGTGATGGGGGAACGGATAGCCCGCTTTTCAGTCAGGTAAAGGAAGTAATCTTCTTTCACAGGCGACTCAAGGGGTGCGCCCTGCTCGACAAAGTCGGGTAGCAGTTCGTGCAACGCCCGCGGATCCATTACCGCGCCGGAAAGTATGTGAGCGCCCACCGACGATCCCTTCTCAATTACGCCAATTTCAATCTCGCCTAAGGAATCGCCCTGTTTGTCACCCTTGGTAATGGATTCGTTATGCAGTTTGACGAGCCGTGACAGATGCAGGGCACCGCTCAGATTCGCAGGTCCCGCTCCTACAAACACAACGTCCATTTCCAGGGTTTCGCGTTCCATCAATTAGTCCTCAACCTTTGCCGACCAAAAATGAATGACCATTCAGTAGCCGAGTATAGCAAACGAGGGTGATCCATCGAAGCGGGCTGTCCCCATCGATTTCCGATTGTAGATTGCCGATTTTTCGATTGGTCGTTTTGCCAGGGCAATCTGCAATTGGCAATCGGCAATTGGCAATCGGCAATCGAAGAGGATTTCGCCAATCATTCGTCCGTCTGTACAATTCAAATTTCGATTGCAGAAAGTTGGGGCCCGTTAGCTTATGTCAGAGCACAAATACACAAATCGACTGATCACTGAAACCAGTCCGTACCTGCGGCAGCACGCTCACAACCCAGTGAACTGGCACGCCTGGGGCGAGGAAGCCTTTGCCGAAGCAAAACGCGAAGACAAACCCATCTTGCTCAGCATTGGTTACTCGGCGTGCCACTGGTGTCACGTGATGGAGCACGAGTCGTTTGAAAACGAACAGATCGCGCAACTGATGAATGAAAACTTCGTCAACATCAAGGTCGATCGCGAGGAGCGTCCTGACCTCGATCAGATCTACATGAACGCCGTGCAAATGATGACCCAGCATGGCGGCTGGCCCATGACTGTTTTCCTCACGCCTGAGGGTGTTCCTTATTACGGTGGCACTTACTTTCCTCCAGTTGATCGCC